>CAIMFT010000185.1 GCA_903840385.1 uncultured Holophagaceae bacterium | reverse complement strand
CTACCTGGGGCAGTCCTCCCTGGAACGTGGGCCGCGCTTCCTGGCCGGGCTCTGCCGGGCCAGCCTGCCCCTCCTCCAGAAAGCCTTGCCGAGCACCGTGCTCCTGGAGCTGGATGGCCCTTCTCCCGGCCCTGTCGTCCATGCGAATGCCGGCCAGATTCAGCAGGTCCTGACCAGCCTGGTGACCAATGCCAGCGAAGCCATGAGCGCCACTGGGGGGTGTGTCCGCCTGAGCCTCAGCACCTGCCCTGCGGTCGAGATTTCCACGGCCCATCGCTTCCCCATTGGCTGGCAACCCCAGGGGTCGGACCATGCCTGCTTGTCGGTGGCAGACACTGGCGGTGGTATTGCGAGCGGGGATATCAACAAGCTGTTTGATCCCTTCTACTCCACCAAGTTCATCGGGCGTGGGCTAGGCCTACCCGTGGTGCTGGGCCTGGTGCAGGCACATGGTGGGGCCATCACGGTTGAAAGCATCGTGGGCCAGGGCAGCACCTTCCGGGTCTATCTCCCGGTCTCCAGTGAAGCTCCTCTGGTTCCGCTGGAACCCCCGCTGGCCGCGCCACCCCTTGTCTTCGGCGGCACCGTCCTGCTGGTGGATGACGATGAGATGCTGCTCACGTCGACCCGCCGGCTGATGGTGCTACTGGGCTTCACCCTGCTCACGGCGACGGATGGGGTCGAAGGCCTGGACGTGTTCCGGCAGCATCAGGCCGAGATCCGCCTGGTGATCACCGATCTGTCCATGCCGCGCATGGATGGCTGGGAGCTGCTGACCGCCCTCCGCCAGCTCGAACCGAACCTGCCCGTGATCCTGGCAAGCGGCTATGACAAGGCTCAGGTCATGGCCAGCCCAACCCCAGAGCGCCCGCAGGTCTTCCTGAACAAGCCCTATGACCTCCAGCAGCTTCGTGATGCCCTGGGCCAGGCCTTGGCGACCAGCAACCAATACAGGTAGCCGCCGCAAGAGCCCGGATTTATGAGAGCGTTGAAGGGTGGACACCCTGGACCTCAGCTACCGCCTTGCGTCGTCGCTGGCCGGCGCCGCGGCACGGGCCTGCGTGCAGGGCCTGCCGGCGGCCTGGGCGCTGCGCCTGCGGGCGGACGCGCCGGAGCTGCCCGCCGGGCGCTGGGTGTGGCTCCATGCGGTGAGCGTGGGGGAGCTGCTGCTGGCGGATGGTCTGGTGGGCCGCCTCCTGGCGGGGGGCCACCGGGTGCACCTGAGCACGGGCACCCCGGCGGGCCTGGAGCTCCTGACCCGCCGCCTGCCCGGGTGGGACCAGGGCCGGGGCTTGCTCACCGGCGGCGCCTTTCCCCTGGATGATCCCGCCGGCCTGGAGCCCTTCCTGCTGCGTCCACCCGGAACCTTCGTGGCTCTGGAGACGGAGCTCTGGCCCGGCCTCCTGCAGGCCCTGGCGGAGCGGGGCATCCCCTGCGCCGTGGTGAACGGACGCCTCACGGAGCGCAGCCTGGCCCGGGGCGGCCCCTGGCTGCGGAGGGCGGCTTCCCGCCTCAGCCTGGTGGCGGCCCGGGACGAGGCCAGCGCCGAGGCCTTCCGCACCCTGGGGGCCCCCCAGGTGGCTCTGGGAGGCAACCTCAAGGCCGATCTGCCGGCACCGGCGCCCCTGCACGTGGGCTGGGCTGACCTGCGGGCCGCCTGGGCGGGCCACCCGGTGCTGGTAGCCGGGAACACCCTGGCGGGCGAGGAGGACCGGGCGCTCGCTGCCTGGTCTGCGGCCCGGGCTCAGCAGCCGGGCCTGCGGCTCATCCTGGCCCCCCGCCAGCCGGCCCGCTTCGAGGCGGTAGCGGCACGGCTGGCCAGTGCCGGTCGGCCCTGGCGGCGAGCTTCGACGCCCTGGCCCGAGGCTGCGGCCTGGGGGGCTGTGGACATCCTTCTCCTGGACACCCTGGGTGAGCTGGCGGCGGCCTACGCCGAGGGCACGGTGGCCCTGGTGGGTGGGGGCTGGGATGGGGCCGGCGGCCACAACCCCCTCGAACCAGTCCAAGCCGGGGTGCCCACGCTGCTCGGACCCGGCTACGCCAACTTCGAGGACCTGGTGCCGCCCCTCCTGGCGGCGGGCCGCATCGAGGTGGTGGCGGCGGAGGCCCTGGCCGGCAGGCTCGGCGAGGTGCTGGCTGCGGCGCCCCTGCGGCCCCCAGGCGCGGCTCCGCTGCCCCAAGCCCTCCGGGGCGCCCTCGACCGCACCTGGAGTCTGCTTGCCCCGCTGCTGCCCCCCAGGGGCTAGAATCGCCCAGACCCGGAGCCCCCATGATCCGACGCCCGCCTCATATCCTGCTGATCGATGACGATCTGGCAGTGCTGGAGATGGTCCACTCGGCCCTGGAGCACTACGGCATGGAGGTGCACTCCTACCCGGATGCCGCGCATGCCCTGGACCTGGTGCAGAACCCGGCCTCGCCGGAGTTCGACCTGGTCATCAGCGACATCAACATGGAAGGCCTGAACGGCTTCGATGTCATCGACCGCATCAAGGCCATCAAGCCCCGCCTGCCCGTGGTGCTCATGACCGGCCAGGCCTCGGTGGACTACGCCATCCGCGCCATGCGCCAGGGGGCGGCCAACCTCTTCATGAAGCCCATCGCCCTGCGGGACATGATCAACAACGTGTTCCACCTGGTGGACCTCTACCGCGAGATCCGCCTGGGGGACACCGGCCTGCAGGGCCTGGTGAACGAGCGGCGCCACTTCCTGTTCCGCTCCGACGAGCTGGACGTGCCCACCCTGGTGCGGCACCTCACGGACCGCCTGGTGCCCATGGGGTTCGCCTCTGCCAACAACGTGGATGTCATCGCCATGGCCATCCACGAGTCCCTGGTGAACGCTCTGGAGCATGGGAACCTGGAGCTGGACTCCCGCCTGAAGGGCGACATCCTCGACCAGGAGGACGCCTACTCCGACCTCCGGGCCCAGCGGCTGGCCGACCCTGCCTACGCCGGGCGCCTCATCGAGGTGCGGCTGGCCATGGACACCGATCGCATCGAGCTGGAGATCACCGATGAGGGCCACGGCTTCGATACCAGCAAGATGGCCCAGGACCCGCGGGAGTCAGAGGTGGCCACCCAGTGCGGCCGGGGCCTGCCCCTCATCCTCCTCGTCATGGACGAAGTCCACTTCAACGAGAAGGGCAACCAGATGCGGATGGCGCTGAGGAAGAAATGATTTTATGGCTATCGGCTATCGGCTATCGGCTATCGGCTATCGGCTATCGGCTATCGGCTATCGGCTATCGGCTATCGGCTATCAGCTATCGGCTATCGGCTAAAACCCAGCCCGGTCGCGGGGGCAAACCGGGGCATTCGTTAGCTACTAGCCAGCAGGGACCACACATGTTGCGGGAACTAGGCTGGGCCCGCTTTGGCCGGTAGCCGGCAGCTACCAACCGAATTGGCTGTCAGCCAAGAAGCCCCAGCTGCTGCCATGCGGCAGCCGAGCCCCGCATTGGCTGACAGCTGATAGCTAACCTAGAAAGCCGACTCCACAAACGCCTTGATCTGGGCCTTGGGCTGGCCGCCGATGAGCTTGTTCACGGCCTTGCCGTCCTTGAAGACGATGAGGGTGGGGATGCTCATGATGCCGAACTGGCCGGCCACGTCCGGGTTCTCGTCCACGTTCATCTTCACGAACTTGGCCTTGCCCTGCAGCTCAACCGCCAGCTCGTCCAGGATTGGCGCGATCCCGCGGCAGGGGCCGCACCAGGGGGCCCAGAAGTCCACGAGCGTGACGCCCTGGGCTACGGTCTGGGGGAACTCGGCGTCGGTGACGTGCGAGACGAGATCGGACATGAAGACTCCTTTCAGGGTCGGGGTTGCGGCTTCGCTTAGGGCTGGTCCGGGGCCGGCTGGGTTCCGGAGGGTTCCAGAGGCACATGGGCGCAGAGGTCGAGGCCGAAGCCACGCAGGCCAATGTACTTCGTTTCGTGGCGGCTGAGGAGGCGCATTTTTCCGATGCCCAGCTGGCGCAGGATCTGGGCACCCACGCCGAAGTCCCGGTCGCTCATGGCCTGGGGCGGGGCTTGGCCCTCCTCCGCAACGCCCGGGGTGTGGGCATGGCGGCGCAGGTAGACCAGGGCACCGCAGCCTTCCTTTGCCAGCGCCCCCATGGCCTTCTGGAAGAGGCCGCTCTCGAAGCCGTGGAGGTCATCCGGCAGGGTCTCCACGTGGACCCGGACCAGGGGCGCCTCCTGCTGGGCCAGGTCCCCGAGGACGAAGGCCAGGTGGCTGCCGCCGTCCAGCAGGCTCTGGAAGCGGTGGACTTGCAGCCGGCCCCACTCGCTGGCCATGGCGCGGACCTCGAGGGGCCGGACCAGGGGCTCCTGGCGGAGGCGGTAGGCCACCAGGTCGGCCACGGTCACCAGGAGCAGGCCGTGCTGGCGGCAGAAGGGCACCAGATCCGGGACCCGGGCCATGGTGCCGTCATCCTTCATGATCTCGCAGATGACGCCGCTGGGGTGCAGGCCCGCCAGGCGGGCCAGGTCCACGCTGGCCTCGGTCTGGCCGGTGCGGGTCAGGACGCCCCCGGGCCGGGCCCGGAGGGGGAAGACATGGCCGGGCTTGACGAAGTGCTGGGGCCGGGCCTCCGGGGCGATGAGGGCCTGGATGGTCCGGGCCCGATCCTGGGCACTGATGCCTGTGGTGGTGCCTTCCCGGGCCTCGACGGACACGCAGAAGGCGGTCTCGAAGGGGCTGGTGTTGTCCCGCACCATGAGTGGGATCTGCAGGCGGTCCAGGAGGGGTCCCTCCAGAGCGGCGCAGATCAGGCCCCGGCCGTGGGTGGCCATGAAGGCAATGGCCTCGGGCGTCACATGCTCGGCGGCCAGGGTGAGGTCGCCCTCGTTCTCCCGGTCTTCGTCATCCACCACCACCACCATCCGGCCCTGCCGGATGGCTTCGATGGCATCTTCAATGGGGGCGAAAGGAGAGGGCGGCGGCTGATTCATGGAACCCCCAGCATCGCTCAGGAACCCGCCGGGGGGAAGGGCGCACTCCGTGGTAAGGTTTGGCGTTCCCCCTCCCACTCCTTAGGAAGGTTATATGTCCCAGGGCGTTATCCAAGGCTCCATGCGCGAGGCACCCCTGGCGGACATCATCCAGCTGGTGGGACGCAGTGGGAAGTCCGGGTGCTTCCATGTCCAGCAGGAGGCCCGGCGGGCCCGAATCTACCTGAAGGAAGGGCGGCTGGTCCATGCCGAGACCCCCTCCGCCGAGGGCCTCGAGGCCCTGCTGGAAGTGGCCATGTGGCTGGATGGCCGCTACCACTTCGAGGCCTCTTCCGCCGAGGTTCCCACCACCCTGACCCGCCCCAACGGCTCCCTCCTGATGGCCTTTGGGGAGCGGATGGATGAGTGGCGGATCCTCAGCCAGAAGATCCCCTCCCTGGATCTCTACCCGGTGTCCACCCTGCTGCCGGGCGAGGTGCCGGAGGGCATCGGGCCCCGGGAGACCAGCCTGCTGGCCGTGGCGACTGGCTACTGCTCCGTGGCCGAGCTGGCGGAGCTGGCCGGCCAGCCCCCGCTGGACCTGGCCAAGGACCTCTATGGACTTGTGCTGGCGGGCCTCGTGGCCATGAAGGGCATCCGCTCCGGGCGTCCCCCCCTGGCCGAGGACCCTGTCCCGGTGACGGCCCCCGCTGCTGGGGAGGCGCCACCTGTGCCGGAAGCCACTGTGGAGGTCCCTGCTGCGCCGCCTGCAGCACCGGCCCTGCCCGCCGCTGCGGTGGACCCCCAGCGCATGGTCAAGCTCATGAACTACGCCCAGCGCATCGCCCAGACCGCCAAGGCGGCGCTGCCGGAGCCGTACCACGGCATGGTGAATCAGCTGCAGGCCCAGGCCACCCAGGCCATCAACAACGGAGAAGGCCCCGAGGCTGTCAAGGCCCTGGCCCTGGCGGTCAGCCGGGGGGCTGTGGAGGCGGGCTGCGCTGCGGACACCGTGCGCAACCTTAACGCCCAGCTGAAGGCCCTCTTCGCCACCCGATAGGATTCCGATGACCCTGCGCTTCTTGTTCAGCCTTGTGGCCTCCTGCCTGCTCCTGCTCACCGGCTGCAAGGAGACCACCGATGCCAGTGGTGGCACCAGCGGCGCCGCCCTGTACGCCTTTGACTCCACCACCAGCCAGGTGTTCGTCTGGAAGGACCTCGGCACCCTCTACGACAGCACCGCCACCCTGGCGCCCACGTACCGAATCAGCTCGACCCTCTTCACCAAGGTCACCGCCCTGGCCTGGGGTGGCGTCTGCTTCGACAGCCAGCGGGGGGTGCTCTATCTGGTCTCCGAGACCGGCACCATCGTGCGGGTGAGCAGCATCCGCACCCAGACCGGCTCGGTGCCCAGCGCCGAGGTGGTCTCCTTCGCCCTCTCCAACACCGGCCGGCTCACCAATGGGAAGTTTGGCCAGGTGGCCCTGGACTCCCAGAACAACACCCTCTACATCACCGAAAATGGCGACAGCAGCACCCAGATCTGGGTGGTCGCCAGCGCCAGCGCTCAGGGCCAGGATGCCTCCGTGACGCTCCAGGCGCTGCAGAACAGCAGTGACAGCGGCGGCACCGGCGTGGTCGCTGCCTCGGGGGTGGTCTATGGGTTCTTCCTGGATGGCGGCACCGTCGGCATCGAGGCCCTCACTGGCCCACGCCTCCGGCGGGGGAGCGCCACCTCCTTCGGTGCCACGGACGTGATCCTTGGCAGCTCGACAGCCCTGGGGAAGTACGGCGTCCTCGCCCTCGACACCGCCAACGGCTACCTGTTCGTGGGGCGCCACAACACCGATGCCGCCAGCACCGCCTCGCCCATCCAGGTGTTCCGCACAGGCCAGTTCGGCTTGTCCTACAACCAGGCCCCCTACCTCACCCTGGGCAGCGCCACCGGACAGCCGGATATCCGGGTGCTCACCCACGCCGGCAACCGGGACTGGCTGGTGGGCCTCAAGGGGACTGGCACCGTGGGCGCAGGCACCTTCTACGTCTGGAAGCAGCCCATGGCCGGCAGTGCCGCCAAGTCCATCCTGGCCCCCACGGGTTCCGTGGTGAAGGGCGTGGCCATCGACGGTAACGCTTCGTGAAGGGTCTCCGCCTGCTGGGCCTGCTGCTGCAGGAGGTCTTCCAGGACCTCTATCGGCACCGGGGTCAGCACGCCCTGGCCGTGCTGACCCTCGCTTCAGGCCTGCTCCTGGCCGGGGGCGGCCTGCTGGCCGCCGAGAGCCTGGGCCGCTTTGTCACCAAGCTGGAAGGCCTGGCCAAGGTGGTGGTCTATGCGGGCGAGGGGCGCAGCCTGGAGGAGGCCGAAGGCCGCCTGCGTCGGGACCCGCGCTTTCAGTTAGTGCACCGCGTCAGCGCTGATGAGAACCGCCGCCGCTTCCTCGCCGCCACCCGGGATGCGGGCGTGCTGCTGGAGGCTGCGGGCCTCGATGCCCTGCCCGAGAGCCTGGAGCTGACCCTGCGCCGGGACCTCGCCGATGGGGGCCGGGCCGTTGAGGTGGGCCGCAGCCTGCGGAGCCTGCCGGGCGTGGGCGATGTGCTGGTGGACCAGGAGCGCCTGGACAGCCTCCAGCGCCTGGCCCGGATGCTGCGCTCCGCCCTGGGTGGCTTCGGCCTGCTGCTCCTGATTGCCGCTGGCTTCGCCACCGGCACGGTCATCCGCATGAGCCTGCTGGCCCGGGAGGATGAGATCACCATCATGCGGCTGGTGGGGGCCTCCGAAGGCTTCATCCGCACCCCTCTGCTGCTGGAGGGCGCCGTCCTCGGCCTGACTGGCAGCCTGCTGGCCATCCTGGGCCTCTTCGCAGTCTGGCTACCCATCTCCCGGGGCGTCGGCAGCCTCTCGCCCATGCTGGTGGAGATGGCCCGCCTGGGCTTCTTCTCCGCCGCCAGCATGAGCCTGCTGGCCGCACTGGGGGCCAGCACTGGTGCCCTGGGTGCCCTCTGGGCCTTCTGGTCCACCCGCCGAGCCCAGCGCCAGGACCGGGCGCTCCTGGAAGGCGGAGCCTAGTTCATTCGGGAGCTCAAGATCAATTTGCAATGCGGAAGAAGGCAAAAAGCCTTCACCGCCAAGGCGCCAAGAACGCCAAGAAAAAAGGCAGAAGCTCTTCCGTGCAGTTCTTGGCTTCTTGGCGCCATGGCGGTGATTCTTTATCTTTTGACCAAGTACCTGACTCAGCCCTTCCAGCGCCGCGCGTCGGCTTCGGAGAGGCCCAGTTGATCGAGCACGCGGGTGGCAAAGGTGTCGCAGAGGTCCTGGATGGTCTCGGGGTTGCTGTAGTAGCCGGGCATGAGGGGCATGACGATGGCGCCGGCATCGTGGACCCGCAGCATGTTCTCCAGGTGGATGCGGTTCAGCGGCGTCTCGCGCAGGCAGAGCACCAGCGGGCGGCGCTCCTTGAGGCACACATCGGCAGCGCGGCTCACCAGGGTCTCGCTGGTGCCGGCGGCGATGCGGCCCAGGGCCCCGGCGCTGCAGGGGATGAGGACCATGCCGTCCTGGCGGAAGGAGCCTGACGAGATGTCGGCCCCCAGGTCCCGCTCGTCCCGCAGCGAGACCTTGGGCAGGGCCGCGAGGTCCTTCGGGGTCAGGCCGGCCTCGTCGTGGAGGCAGCGCTTCCCGGTGGGCGACAGCAGCAGGGCGACGCGCTCCACAGCGGGGTTGGCAGACAGGCGCCTGAGCACGGCCACGCCGAAGGCCGAGCCCGAAGCTCCGGTGATGGCGAGGGTGTAGCTCTGGCCCATGGTGACCTCTACTCCGGGGTGGGGCGGTAGGCGCCGAAGAAAATGGCGTTGAAGAGCAGGCGCCGGGTGAAGGGCGTCTGGGCCCGGAAGACCGGATCCCCCGCCACCAGGATCACCGTGCCTGGGCCGGAGTGCTCCCGCAGGGCGTAGGCACTCTGCTGCAGGCGGGCCTCCAGGGCCTTGGGGAGGAGGCCGGAGACCTTCAGGTCCTCCTTGGCGTAGTGGACCGGGTTCTCGCCGCCGACGCTCAGCTCGAGGATGGGATCGTTGACATCCAGCACGGCGGCGCCCTGTGGGGCGTGGAGGCCCCAGGCCAGGGGGTGACTGCCGTCCACCCGGGCCTTCAGGTAGGCGCCGGGGATGCTCTCGGCCAGGGTGCGGTCCTCCCGCTTGTCCCAGGGCAGCACCAGTTCCGCCGGGTCGGCCTTGGGGGCCTCGTACTTGGGATCCTTCTCCTTGAGCCGGGCCGCCTCGGCTTCCTTGCTCAGGAGGTGGAAGCCGGTGGTGGTGAGGCCCGCCCGGGAGGCGTAGGCCGCCCCACCCTGGAAGGCCAGCAGGCTGCCGCCCTCCTGGAGCCAGGCCTTCAGCTTGGTGGCGCCGCCCTCGCCCAGGGTCTTCTGCCAAGCCTTGCCCTGGGCGCCGTCGTCCACGAGCACCACATGGGTGAAGCGGGCCAGGGAGGTGCTGCCCAGGCGGTCGGCGCGCAGCTGCACATAGGGCAGACCCGCTTCCGTGAGGGTGTGCGCCAGGGCTCCGAAGGCCGTGGCATGGGCTGGCCGGTCCATGAGGATGGCGATGCGGGGCGCCTTCAGGAGCAGGGTGCGGTTCGAGCCCAGGTCCGGGCCCGAGGCCATCGAGGCTGTGTCTGTGGCCAGCACCGGGTGACCGTTCTGGCGGGCCAGCTCCAGCAGCCGGGTGCGCAGGTTGGCGGCGTTGGTGCGCAGGGGCAGGATGATGGTGCCGGCATCCAGGGTTTCGTCCCGCAGCTTGGCGGGCTCCGCCAGGGCCGTGGCCTTGAAGCCCTCCAGGAGCAGGGCGGCGAGGGTCTTCTCGACGCCTTCGCGGCCAGCGGGCAGGAGGTAGCCCCACTTGGCTTCGGGGACCTCTGCGGGCGGCATAGGGGCTGGGCTGGTGACGGCGACCTTGGGCTTCGTCTTCGCGCGCCAGGCGGGCACGTGGAAGGCCAGGGGCAGGCTCCAGGCGGAGAGGTCGTAGGTGGGCTTGGGGCCCATCTTGGCTTCGCCCTCCAGCAGGGCCTGGGCGAGGCCGCCGCTGGGCTGATCCAGGGCCACCACGTAGCTGCCGGCGGGCAGGGTGGCGGTGCGGGCCAGGCCGATGGGTTCGAGTCCATCCGTGGGCAGGTCGGCGGCGGTGCGCTGCACCTCCAGGCCGCTGCGCTCCAGGAGGGCCACCAGGGCGCGGGTGCGCCCCGGATCCTCGCCCTCGGCCAGCAGGAAGGCGCCAGCCCGGTCACCCAGTGCGACGCGCTCACGCCGGGTGCGCTGGAAGTCCCAGAGCAGACCTTGGCGCTCCGTCGCGGCGGTGGCCACCGTGGCCAGGCTGGCGGCCGTGTGGCGCTGGATGCGGTCCACCAGGGTGGCGTTCTCGCCATCCAGGCGCTTGTAGGCCAGCCCCGACTGGCCCGCAGCCTCGAAGGTCATGCCCACGGCCCCATGGAAGGTGGGCCAGGTGTCGCCGTAGCCGGGGTAGAACAGGTCGAACACATCCCGGCGGAAGTAGGCCCAGCCCCGGGCGTCGAAGGCCTCGGCGAGCCCCCTGCCGAAGGTGGCCTGCCAGCGGTTGGCGGCGGCCCCAGGCAGGGCCTCGTGGATGGGCTGCATGGTGGGCGGGAAGTAGTAGGTGGTCTCGGGCCACATCTCATGGACATCCGCCACCACCTGGGGTCGCCAGCGCAGGAACTCGGCGACCTTGGCCCGGGACTCGCCCTGGGTCTGCCAGGCCCAGTCCCGGTTCAGGTCGAAGAGCCGGTGGTTGAAGCGGCCCCCGGGCCAGCGGGCAGTGTTCTGGGCGTCCTGGGGATCGCTGACATTGAAGGGCGTGGTGGCCTCGGCCACGGCCTGCAGGTGGCGGGCGCGGCCATCGGGGTTCTGGGTCAGGTCCAGCAGGAGCACCACCTGGTCGAGCTGCTTCAGCACTGCCGGTGAGCGGGCTGCGGCGAAGTGGTAGGCCACGGCCAGGGCCGCTTCGGAGCCAGAGGCTTCGGCGCCGTGGACGGAGTACCCGAGCCACACAAAGACAGGACTGGTCTCGGTGATGCGCTTGGCCTCGTCCTCGGTGCAGGTGCGGGGATCCGCCAGCTTGGCATTGAGGGCCCGCAGGGCGTCGAGGCGCTGGAGGTTGGCCGGTGAGGTGATCACCAGGAAGGGCTGCTCCTGGCCTTCCTCGGTGATGTTGAGGGTGGTCAGCTTCACCCGGTCCGGTGCTGCGGCAGCCAGGGCGCGGGCATAGGCCAGCAGCTCGTGGTGTGGGGTGTAGCGGGCCCCCAGTGCCGGTACAGGTATTTCCGGGCGGTGGTCCGAAGCGGGGAGCAGCCCGGCGGGCAGGCCGGCGGCGAGGGGCGCCGCAGCAAGGAGGGCGATGAGGGCAGGCGGGGGCCGCAGAGCCATGCTCAGGCCAGGTTCAGGAAGGCGGAACCGGCCTGGGTGATGGAGCCCGCGCCGAAGGTGATGACCAGATCCCCGCTGCGGGTGAAGCCCTGCAGGGCCTTGGGCAGGTCCTCTACGCGGCCCACCAGATGGACCTCCTTCTGGCCGTGGGAGCGCATTGTCTCAGCCACCGTGGCACCGGTGATGCCCTGGATGGGCTGCTCGCCCGCCGGGTAGATGTCGGTCACGGCCACCACGTCCGCCTCGAAGAAGGCGGTGCCGAACTCCTCCAGTAGGGCCTTGGTGCGGGTGTAGCGGTGGGGCTGGAAGGCGGCCACGATGCGGCGGTCCGGGAAGCCGGCCCGGGCGGCGGCCAGGGTGGCGGCGATCTCCGTGGGGTGGTGGCCGTAGTCGTCCACCACGAGGATGCCGTTCTTCTCGCCCTTCTGCTGGAAGCGGCGGTCGGCGCCGGTGAAGCTGGCGAGGCTGGCGCGGATCTGCTCGGGATCGACCTCCAGCTCCAGAGCGATGCCGATGGCGGCCAGGGCGTTGAGCACCATGTGGTGGCCGGGGACGCCCAGGCTGAAGGCGCCCAGGTCCACGCCGTGGGCGCGGAGCTTGAAGTGCGTCGTGAAACCGTCCTGGCGGATGTCCCGGGCCCGGATGTCCACCTGGGGGTGGGTGCCGTAGGTGTGCACCCGGCGCTTGAGGCGGGGCCGCACGGCGGCGGCGTTCGCATCATCCATGCAGAGGAAGACGGCGCCGAAGAAGGGCACCTTGTTGGCGAAGGTCACGAAGGCGTCCTGGATCTCGTCCAGGTCCTTGTAGTGGTCCAGGTGCTCGCGGTCGATGTTGGTGATGGCAGCGAGGGTGGGATTCAGCATGAGGAAGCTGCCGTCGCTCTCGTCGGCCTCGGCCACCAGGAAGGGGCCCTTGCCCAGCTTGGCGTTGCTGCCGATGGTGCCGAGCTTGCCACCGATGACGATGGTGGGATCGATGCCGCCCTGGCTCAGCACCTGCGCCACCATGCCGGTGGTGGTGGTCTTGCCGTGGGAGCCAGCGATGGCGATGCCGTACTTCATGCGCATCAGCTCCGCCAGCATCTCACCGCGGGGGATCACCGGGACCTTGGCGGCGTGGGCGGCCACGACCTCGGGGTTGTCCCCCTTCACAGCCGAGCTGATGACCACCACCTGAGCGCCTGCAATCGCCCCCCCATGGTGGCCGATGTGGACCTCGATGCCCAGGCTCTGGAGGCGCAGGGTGACGGCACTCTCCTTGAGGTCTGAGCCGGAGATCCGGTAGCCCAGGTTGGCCAGGACCTCGGCGATGCCGGACATGCCGATGCCGCCGATGCCTACGAAATGGATGTGCTGAATCTTGCCAAACACCGGAGGGCCCCCACGCTGGAAAAGGCCAGCATACCGCCAAGGGGCGGCTCCTGGCTCTCTGTGGCACGGCTCTGGCATCCTTAGGCCTGCCAGTCCCGCCCAGGAGGCACCCGATGTCACGACGATTCCTGCAATTCCGTGGTCTTTCGGTCCTGACCGTGCTGGCTCTGGCTGCGGCGATCTGTGGCGCTTCGCCACAGGAGGGCAGAGTGCCACACCAGCAGCCCCAGACCCAGAAGGAAACCCCGCCGCCGCCCGCCCCCGCACCGACCCGATCCATGGGGGCCGAGGGCCGTGTGGCTCGCCCCCATCCAGCCCCCACCCAGCGGACCGTGGACCAGGTGCGACCCACCGGAGGGCTCCGGCTGTCCAATGTGGGCTTTCACACTGGGACCAAGGTGGTCGTCCCCCCCGCCTGGAAGCGCTGCCGGGTCCTGCCCGACCCAGCCTACTGGGGCCACCGGGACCTCTTCGCTGAGATCAAGTGGCTCTCCCGCACCGGCTTCATTCCGGTGACCCCCCTGGGGGATGGGGTGGAGACTCTCACGGACTTCGCCCAGCAGCCTGCTGGCTGGCGGGCCTACGGCATCGCCGTGCCCCCCGGAGGCACCCTGCAGGTGGAGGTCCAGCACGAGAAGCTGGGCTGGTTCCGCCTCATGATGGTGGACAAGTGGGGCACCCCCGGTCCGGGCATGCTGCGCGCGGCCAATGCCCTGCACCCGGTGATGGTGACCTACACCAACCCCGGGTCCGAGGCCACGGCCGTCTACATCCTCGTGGATGATCCCGGCTGGTGGTCCGATGCCAGCTCGCCCTACACCCTGAGCCTCCGCCGGAACTGGGAACCCAACCTGGACCTGAGCGGCGTGAAGATGGTCGTCGGTCTCTGGGGTGCCTCCCCCAGCGTCAGCGCCCAGTACCGCCGCCCCAGCATGAGTGGACCCGCGGTCTATCCGCGCTGAGCAGCGCTCTTTTTCTCACTCAGAAACGGCCCCATCGGGGCCGTTTCTGAGTGAGCTTCAAGCTACATCCAGGGACACGCCTCCGTGACCTGCATGCGGAAGGCGCGAGGCTCGACGCTGAGCTCGGCGCGGTCGCGGGCGGGGAGCAGTTCGCCGTCGAGGTGCCAGACCAGGGGGCGCTCCAGGCGCAGCACCGCCTTCTTGATGCAGCCCAGGCGGCGGAGGACCGTGCTGCCTTCCTCCCGGAACAGACTGGGCACCTCCGAGAGCAGGTCCCCCCAGCCGGGGCGGGAGAGGGCGGCCCAGTGCAGCAGGCCATCGGTGGGGTCCGCTCCCGGGGCCATCCAGAGGCCGCTGCCGTGGGTGGGCAGGTTGGCCACGCAGAGGTTCCAGAAGTGGTCGGGCAGGGGGATGTCCGGGCCCCGCCAGGCGGTGCGGAGCCGAGCCATGCGGCCGGGCCCCTGGGGCAGCGGTGCGACCTCCGCCTCCCACGCCACGGTGGTCTCCTCCCAGCTCTGCCACAGCTGCCAGCAGGCCTTGGCGTAGGTGGAGAAGCCCCGGCCCGGCAGGTCTTCGAAGCGCTGGGCCACGGCCCCCTCGAAGCCCGTGCCGCAGAGGTTGAGGAAGGGTACACCGTCCAGGCGGGGGACATCCATGCGGAGCTCCCGGCCTTCCAGCAGGCGCTGGAGCGCACCGGCGGCCTCCAGGGGCGTGCGCAGGCCCCGCACCAGTCCATTGCCGCTGCCGCCGGGGATGGCTCCCAGGGGCACCGGGCAGCCCGCCTCCAACAGCGCAATGGCCGCATGGTGCAGGGTGCCATCCCCGCCCCACACCAGCAGCGGCCCGCCGGCCTGGGTGGCCTGGGCGATGGCGGGGCCGAAGTCCCAGGGCGGCCCGAAGGGCGTGGGCACCAGCCGGTCCCGCAGCTCCTTCGGCAGGGGCCGCAGCAGCGCCTCCGGGTCCTTGGAGGAGGTCCCCGCCAGCGGGTTGAAGAGGATGGGCAGCAGCATCAGCCGAGCATAGCCGGGGCAGGGCCGATCTGCAGCGTCCCTGGGAGTGCCATCGGAAGAAGAAAATCCCCACCCGCCGCCATGTCAATAAGCAATGGAGCGTATGGACTTCCCGCCCTGGGGGGGTAGGTTGGAGCAACCGCACAAAGCCCCCCAAGGGACCTCACCCGAAACGAAAAGGAAGAAAGAAGGAGGACCGATGTCCAGCGACACCGTGGGCGCCACCGAAATCCTGGACCTGGCCGGCCGCATGGGCGTAGCCGTGACCCTGTCCGCCATCCCGGGCAAGATCCAGATCAAGGCCACGCCTGAGCCCCCCCTGGCCCTTATGAAACTGCTCCTTGACCACAAGCCAGAGGTCCTGGAGGCGCTGCAGCGGCGGGCAAAAGCGGGCTGAGCCTCGCTTCAAGTGCCTTATGACGGGGATAAAAGGGATGGACGGGGATAAAGATTTCCCGTCCCCGTTATCGGCCTTGCTCCGCCAAATCGGAGCTTCAAAGATCTCCACTGTGGAGCGCTCTTTTTAGCGGAGGCTGGCCGATAACCAGGTTGTCTTTTCATGCTGCGGCGCTCAGTGCCGCAGGCTGCCCTCCCGGGGTCGCTCGGTGGGCAGGTCGCGCAGCACCACGCCCAGGACATCCACCACGGGGCGCTCGGCGGGAAGGCCGGGGAGGCCGACGGCCACGCCTGAGGGACGGTTGGCCACGGAGAAGACGCCGGTGAGGGGGTCCTTGATGACCAGGGTCGTGCTGCCCCCGCCGTCCAGGTTGATGGCCTCCCAGGCGCCGAAAGCCTTCATGAGCTCGCCCAGCTCCGCCAGGGTGGCACCCCGGCTGTGACCGTCGGCCCGGCCATCCACGGCCACCAGCAGGAGGGTGTTGCCGTCCTCGCTGAGGCCCACGGCGCTGCGGGGGTGGCGGACGGTATCCGAGGCCTTGGCGATCACCCGCCCGGCATCCAGCACCATGGCGTTGCCTCCCACGGCATACCGGACATCCGCCGGCAGCTGCTCGAGGCTGGCGTGCAGGGTCATGCGGCCCGAGGTGTGCAGCACGGCCGCAGCCCTCAGGCGGGCTTCCGCAGGACGGGCCTGCAGGCGGCCCTCGGAGTAGTGCCAACCCACAGGGCTGGCGCAGTTCCCCACGAAGTAGGTCACCGCCTGGCCGTCGCTGGTCTTGGGGCTGGCTCGGAAGAAGCTGGCGTTGATGGCTACCGCCAGGTCGTGCTTGCGGGCCAGGGCGCTGGGCACCTCCAGGCGGCCGGCGCAGTCCTTCCCGCCCTCGGTGCCGGACCCATCCGCCATGACCACCTTCACGCTGATCCGGGGGTCCCGCAGGTCGATGCGGGCCACCACACCCGCCAGGGGACCGGGTTTGGCGAAGCGATCGAGGCGGATGGGCCCGGCGGCGGGGGCTTCGGCTCGAGCTGCGGGGGCAGGCGGTGGTGCAACCTGGGGATCGGCCCCAGCGAGGCCCATCCAGGCCAGGAGGGCCAGGCCCAGGCTGCGGAGCCGGTGGCTCCAGGCCGCGGGCAGGGACAGGCCCCGTCTCATGCCTGGAACCGGGTGGGGGGCGCCTCCAGCTGGAGGGGCTCGCCGGTGATGGGGTGCTTGAGGCCCAGGCGCCAGGCGTGGAGCCAGAGGCGGTCCGAGGGGGCGCCGCCATAGAGGCCATCGCCCAGGATGGGGTGGCCCAGGTGCACGAGGTGGACACGGATCTGGTGGGTGCGGCCGGTGTAGATGCGGGCTACCACCCAGTGTCCAGGGATCAGGCCGGCGGTCTCCTCGGCGGTGGCGGGGCGGAAGTCCGTGCGGGCGGAGCGGGGCTCAATGAGCTGGGTGTCCGCGGCGACGTCCTCCGTGCAGCCGAAGCGGCCGGGATCGGCACCCCGGATGCGGCCCACCGCGGCGCTCACGGTGCAGGCCTCCAGGGGCTCCGAGAGGCGCGCCAGGTAGAGCTTCTCCAGCTCCCGGGAGGCGAAGGCCGCCGACAGGCCAGGGTTGGCCTTGGGGTCCTTGGCGAAGACCAGCAGGCCCGAGGTGCCCTGGTCCAGGCGGTGCTGCAGAAACAGGCGCAGGTCCGGGCGCTGGGTCTTGAGCAGGGCCAGCAGGTCGTGGCGGTCCGAGGCCCAGGTGCCCTGGGTGGGCAGGCCTGCGGGCTTGTCCACGGCCAGCACCCAGGCGTCCTCGAAGACGATGGGGATGGGCATGTCGGGCACCGGCGGCAGGTCTGGGTCCGAGGCCACCCGCACCTCGATGCCCGGCTTCACCTGCTTGCTGGCCACCTTCACCCGCTTGCGGTCCACCTGCACCCCGCCCAGCTTCAGGGCCTCCCGCGCCGCCCGGCGGGAGATGCCTGTGCGCTCCGCAATGAGCTGATCCAGGCGCAGGCCCCCCTCATCAGGTCCCACCGTGAAGGTCCATTTGCGCAGCGTCATCCTTCCAGCTTACGGGGGCTTGGCGTGGGTCAGCGAAAAAGCAGCAAAGCAACCACTCTCGCAGAGAGCGCGGAGAAGGCAGAGGTGGCTGAGAAGAGCTCAAGAAGAGCCACCTTCGGTCTCCTTTCCTCCGCGGCCTCTGCTGTCTCAGCGTCCCTCTGCGAGCGTTTTTTCCTAGGGCCTGGCCTTGCCTCAAAAAGCGAGGCGGTTTGGGGACAGGTTTGCCATGCTGTTGGGTGGAGGCTCCCATGATCCGTGTGTTCCGTGCCTGTGCCCTGCTGCTTCTGGCCACCTTCGCCGCCGCCGCTGACCTGCCTGTGGCGGGCTGGTCGCTGAAGCCGGGGACCGCTGCCAAAGCCTCGGGCCTGCGTCTGGAGGCTCCGGCAGACGGCGCAGAAGCCACGCTGGCGTCGGCGCCGGTGCACCTCAAGGTGGGGGAGCTCTACCGCCTCAGCGCCACAGTGCGCACCCGGGGCGTCAAGGCCGATGCCCTGGCCCGCTACCCCACGGCGCTGGGGGCCTGCCTGTCCATGGAGAGCTTCCCCTTCACCAACGCCTCCCAGGGCCTGGCGGGCAGCGGTGAGCAGCGCCTGGCCGTGCTGTTCCTGGCCACCAGCCCCACGGATCGCGTGCAGCTGCACCTGGGCCGCAACGGCAAGGCTACGGGCAGCGCCACCTTCAGCGCCGTCACCCTGGAGAAGGTCGACGACATCACGGCCTTCATCCCCATGGAGACCGTGCGCTGGGCCGGCAAGGGCTTTCGCTACGAGATGGGCGGCTGGACCTTCCTGCACATCGAGGGCGCCCCCTATCCTCGGGGCCGCCAGCACGGCGAGCTCATGGCCGAGGAGATCGTCCGCTACATCACCAAGCTGGGCGTCCAGAAGAATGCGGCAGATCCAGTGAAGGGCTGGGCGGACCAGCGCCAGATGGCGGACGCCCTGTTCTTCCGCAAGTACGACGTGGAGTACCTGGAGGAGATGAAGGGCATCGCCGAGGGCGCCGTGAAGGCCGGGGCCAAGTTCAAGGGCCGGGACATCGATCTGCTGGACATCGTCACCCTCAACAGCGCCGTGGACATGAGCCAGCTCGCGGAGGGTCTGGCCAAAGCGACGCACCCCCTGTCCGGGCGCACCTTCATGACCGGCGAGGACGAGATGGCCCAGGCCGGCAAGGGCGACCACTGCTCGTCCTTCGTGGCCACGGGCAGCGCCACCCGCAGTGGGCGCTTCGTGTTCACGCAGATGTTCATGTGGAACGGCTACACCGGCACGGAGTGGGGCGTGATGCTGGACGTGGTGCCCGACAAGGGCCACCGCTTCGTCATGCAGACCTTCGCCGGGGGCATCCACAGCGGCACTGACTGGTACCTCAATGCTTCAGGCCTGGTGATGGGCGAGACCACGGTGGGGCAGACGCCCTTCAATGCCGACGGCACGCCCCAGAGCAACCGCATCCGCCGGGCCGCCCAGTACGCCTCCGGCATCGACGAAGCCGCCGACATCCTCTTCAAGCAGAACAACGGCCTCTACACCAATGACTGGACCATGGCGGACACCAAGACCGACGAGGGCGCCTGCTACCTGCTGGGCACGGACAAGGCCAGGATGTGGCGCACGGGCAGCAAGGGCCGGCCTGCGGACACCCCGGGCAACCACAAGGACTACATCTGGGCCAACAACAACAACCGGGATCCGGAGGTGCGCGGGGAGTACGGCGCCAATTCTGAGAACGCCCCGGTGGACCTGGCCTTCAACACCTGGAACCGCGACATCGCCTTCCAGCAGGCCTTCCAGACCTACGGCAAGGGTGGCTTCGACATCGACAGCGGCACCCGCCTCATGGCCACCAGCCCCATCAATCGCCCCCACGCCTGCGACGCCAAGCTGACCACCGCCGAGATGGCGGAGAAGCTGGTGTTCATCGCCCACCAGGGCAAGACCACCCAGCGGGAGAAGCTGGTGGGTGGCCGCTGGATCGCGGACCTGCCGGGCGCCACGCCCCACCTGACCCACGGCTACACAACGTTTAGTCCCATTTGGGTGTCCGATCGGCTCCAGGCTGCTCGCGCAGCCTGGAGAGCTGAAAAGACTGTCAAGGCTGCGCCTGTGGCTGATGTGGCGGGGGTGAAGGAGGCCTTCTCCTACGACGCCAAGGGGCTGTGGTCCGGGACGGTGAAGCCTGCCACGGACGCCGATAATTGGTTCATGAGCGGCAGCGCGGCCTACTGGCAGCAGCTGAAGAACCTGCCCGCCACGCCCGCCAAGGCCTTCGAGGCCCAGGCCGCCACCCTGGCGGATCTGGCCACCCGCCACCTGTGGCTGGAGGCCCGGGAGGGAGCCACCGCACCCGCCCTGACCACCACGGCCTATGACCGCTACGGGGCCTATCAGATCCCCCGCATCCGGGGCGTCTTCGCCTTCCATCAGCTGCGCCTCCAGCTGGGCAATGCCGCCTTCGCCAAGGCCATGCAGGCGGTGCAGGGGGCCTTCGGCGGCCGCAGCGCTGCCACAGCTGACCTCCTCAAGATCCTGTCAGCCTCCGCTGGCAAGGATGTGGCGCCGCTCCTGCTCCCCTGGATTCAGCGGGCGGACCTGCCGGCGCCCCGCTTCAAGGCCACGGTCCGGAAAGATGGCGAGGCCTACAGCGTTGATGTGGAAGTGACCCAGACCGGCCAGCCCTGGCCCTTCGTGGCGTTTGCCTCCGTCGAGACCGAGAAGGGCGTTCGCCTGGAGCGCCTGGCGGTGGCTGGGGCCAAGGCCAGCTTCTCCTTCCGCAGCGAGACCCGGCCCACGCGGGTGGTCTTCAATGCGGGCAACGACGTTCCCTTGGCCCGGGCGAACTTCTGGGTGCCGGGCAACCTCCTGGACGACTGGGACCGAGCCCTGCTGGTGCATGGGACCACCCAGGAAGTGGAGGCCCAGCGCACCCTGGCCCTGCAGTACCGGGAGCTGCTGGCGGACAACATGACCGAGGTGCTGCTGCCGGTGTGTACCGATGGCGACACCCTGGGCCTGGATCTGGCGAGCCGGGACGTGGTGGTCTTCGGCGGCCCGGCGGATAACGGCCTCGCCGCCCGCCTGCAGGCCGAGGGCAAGCTGCCGGTGGAGGTCGGCAGCGGCTGGTTCAAGTGGCAGGGCAAGACCTACGGCCGGGCCGATGATGGCCTCCTGGCGGCCTTCCCCAACCCCTGGAACCCCAAGCGCATGCTGCTGCTCATCCTGGCCAACAGCCGCACCCAGCAGTGGGCCATGACCAAGGCCATCCCCCGCGGCCTCCCCGGCTGGACCGTCTACCGCGGCAGCGACGTCCAACAGAAAGGCCACGCCCAAACCGCAGGCCTCACCGTGGACCTGGTGCCCTGAGTCTTGCGACCCCTGCTGAGGGCGATAAAGAAAAAGGTTCATCCGGGAAATCCGGGGGGGAAAGAACCGCCAACCGCAGAGAACGCAGAGAGCGCAGAGGCGCGCCGACCCAACCTGCATGGGCCCGCCGAAGGCGGCTTCCGGCGTCGCCGGAAGTCATCCCGGGGTGCCACGGCCGCGCCCCCCAAGAGGCGCGGCAGCGGCGCCCCGAGATGGAGCCCATGCGCATTGCCGAGCGAACCCACCCCCACGCTAATCGGTGTTGATCAGCCTTTATCGGTGTTCATCGGTGTTCCATTCCTTGCCCGTTTTTCTCTGCGTTCTCTGTGTTCTCTGCGGTGAGATTTCTTTCCCTGAAATACCGGAAGATCCTTAAATTATTGATTTTTTTCCTAGCCGTCTTGGCGCCCTTGGCGTCTTAGCGGTGAATGCATTTTTCGATTTCCGTGCTGAGGACCTACGCCTCCCGTCCACACCACGCTACGAGGTGGTCGGGGATGCTGAGGAGGGGGGCCTGCTCTTCCACGGCGCCGCGCATGAAGGCGGCGCGGGGCATGCCGTAGACGACGCAGGTGGCTTCGTCCTGGCCCACGGTGCGGGCGCCCTTCTGGCGCATCTGCAGGAGGCCCCGGGCGCCGTCCTCGCCCATGCCCGTCAGGATGACGCCCATGGCGTGGGCGCCGCTGGTGGCGGCGACGGAGTGGAACAGCACGTCCACAGAGGGCAGGTGGCCAGAGACCCGCTCGCCGGGCTGGAGCATCGCCAGCAGGCCGGCCCCATGGCGGGCCACGGAGAGGTGGGCATCGCTGGGGGCCAGATACACGCCACCCGCCTTGAGGGGTTCTCCGTCGGCGGCGACCTTCACCCGGGCCTGGCAGGTGCGGTCCAGGCGGTCGGCGAAGGCCTCCGTGAAGCCTGGCAGCATGTGCTGGACCACGACGATGGGGGGCAGGTTCCCGGGGATGCGCTCGAAGACCTGGCGCAGGGCCTCGGTGCCGCCGGTGCTGGAGCCGATGGCGATGAGGGCCCGGCCGGCCTTGGCCCGGTCCGCCAGGGAGGACAGGGGCTGGACGGCGGGGCGGGGCGGTCCCCCGGGAGCCCGGTGGCCGGCCACTCTGGCCAGCGAGGCTGCATAGACCGTGTTGGCGATCTGGGAGCTCATGGCCTCCAGCCCCGCCGCCTGATCGAGGGTGGGCTTGCCGATGACATCCACCGCCCCCAGGGCCAGCGCATCCAGCGCTGTGCCCGTGCCCTTGGCCGTGAGGCTGGACAGCATCACGGTGGGCATGGGGTGGGCCTTCATGAGCTTGCTGAGGAAGGTGAGCCCATCCATGCGGGGCATCTCCACATCCAGGGTGAGTACGTCCGGGTCCAGCTCCTTGATGCGCTCCCGGGCATCGTAGGGATCCTTGGCGGTGCCCACCACCTCCAGCATGGGATGCCGGCTGAGGATGCTGGTGAGCACCTGGCGCACCAGGGCACTGTCGTCGACGATCAAGACACGGCGGCGGGTCTCTGTACTCATGTGAACAGCTCCACATCCCCTTCCATGGGGTCTTTGGTGAACTCCTGCATGTAGCTGAGCTCCCGGGTGATGACGGTGTCGTTGTGAGCCCGTTCCATGCGCTTGACCAGCACCTGTCCGGTGTGGGGGAAGAAATAGACCTTGCGGGGATGCAGGCCGCCCATGTCCTCGCTCCAGAGGGGGATGTCCTCACTGCGGAGGAAGTGGCGCACGAAGTCGATGTTCTGGCCACCCACATCGGAGGTCATGCCCGGCAGCACCTTGCCACCGCCGAAGGCCTTGGCCACCAGCCGGTCCCGCTGGGCGCCCAGGTGCAGGAGGTTGTTGATGAGGTACTCCATGGCGGCCGCCCCATAGCGCGCCGCATAGAAGCTATCCGGCTCGTGGCCGCCCTTCTTCATGGGCAGCATGAAGTGGTTCATCCCTCCCACCATGGCGATGGGGTCCAGCAGGCAGGCCGCCACACAGCTGCCGAGCACCGTGACGATCACCTCGTCCTCGGTGGTGGCGTAGAACTCCCCGGGCAGGATCTTCATGGCCTGCCGGTTGAAGTGCCGGTCCAGATACTTGGACGCCCTGCCCAGGACGATGGGAACGGCGGGAGGGCTCAAGGCCTGCCCTCCTTCCGCCGGTAGATGGTCTGGCCGAGGGACTGGAAGCCCAGGGTGGTGTCCAGCAGGGCCTCGCTGTGGCCCACGAAGAGCAGGCCCTCAGGCTCCAGCATCCCGTGGAACCGGCGCAGCAGGTCGCGCTGGGTGGGCTTGTCGAAGTAGATCATGACGTTCCGGCAGAAGATGGCCTGGAACGAACCCGCCTCCAGCGGCCACTTCGCATCCAGCAGGTTCATCTCCTGGAACGTGATCAGCTGGCGCAGCTCGGGGCGGATGCGCACCTTGCCGGCGTGGCCCCCGGTGCCCTTCAGGAAGGCCATGCGCTTCCACGACTCGTCCAGGTTCTCGATGCGCGCCACGGGGTAGACCCCGCGGGAGGCCGTGTCCAGCACCGCCGTGTCCAGGTCCGTGGCGTGGATCTGGATGGCAGCCGAGGCCCCATAGGCCTTCTGGAGGGTCATGGCCAGGGTGTAGGGCTCCTCGCCGGTGCTGCAGCCGGCACTCCAGATGCGGATCTTGCGGGAGGCGGTCTTGGGCCCCAACAGCTCCACGAGGCGGGTGAAGTGGTGACCTTCCCGGAAGAAGCTGGTGAGGTTGGTGGTGAGAGCGTTGATGAACTCGGACCACTCCTCGTTGGCGTGGTCCTGGAGCATGCCCAGGTAGTCCTCGTAGGTCAGGATGCCGAGGATGCGCAGGCGCTTGGCCAGACGAGACTGGACCATGGTGAGCTTGTGGCTTGCCAGGGCAATGCCGGAGTGGGTGTGGAGGAGGTCCCGCAGGGCCTCGAAGGTACTGTTGGAGAGCGGCACCCGGTCGAGACCGGCGGGTTCTCGGCGGAGGTCGCCCATGCGGCTCATGCCTCGACCGCTGCAGCCCCGGCCTCCAGGCGGATGAGGCCCGAGACATCCAGGATGAGGGCCACGCGGCCATCTCCCAGGATGGTGGCACCCGAGATCCCCTCCACGCGCTTGTAGTGGGTCTCCAGGCTCTTGATCACCACCTGCTGCTGACCCAGCAGCTCGTCCACGGCCATGGCGGCCCGGCGGCCTTCGGACTCCACCAGCACCAGCAGGGAGCGCCCACTGGCATCGTGGTCCTGGGCGGAGGCCAGCAGGTTGTGCAGGCGCACCACCGGAATGAACTCTCCGCGCAGGCTGATCACCTCGCGGTCACCCTTCACGCTGCGCACATCCTCGGGCTGGCACTGGAAGCTCTCCAGCACCGAGGCCAGGGGGAAGACGTAGGTCTCCTCGCCCACCCGGACCGTGAGGCCGTCCAGGATGGCCAGGGTGAGGGGCAGGACCAGGCGGATGGTGGTGCCCTTGCCGGTGACGCTCTCCACCTCGATGCGGCCCCCCAGGACGCGCACATTCTGGCGCACCACGTCCATGCCGACGCCGCGGCCTGAGAGGTCCGACACGGCTTCCACCGTGGAGAACCCGGGCTCGAAGATCAGCAGGTTCAGCTCGTCTTCCGTGGGCTTGGTGCCGGGGGCGATGAGGCCCTTGTCCAGGCCCTTCTGGAGGATGCGGTCCCGGTTGAGGCCGCGGCCGTCGTCCTTGACCTCGATGTGGATGTGGCCGCCCCGGCTGGCAGCCCGGAGCAGGATGGTTCCCGTGGCGGGCTTGCCAGCGGCGAGGCGCTCTTCCGGACCCTCCATCCCATGGTCCACGGCGTTGCGGACCAGGTGGGTGAGGGGATCCACCAGCATCTCGATGAAGGTCTTGTCCAGCTCGGTGGCGGTGCCCTCCATGAGCAGCTCGACGCTGCGGCCCAGCTGCTTGCCCAGCTCGTGGACCATGCGGGGGAAGCGGGAGAAGACCATCTCCACGGGCACCATGCGGATGCCCATGACGCGCTCCTGCAGCTCCCGGGTCTGGCGGTCGAACTGCAGCAGGGCCGCGCTCATCTGCTCTTCCCCGAGGGTGGTGTGGATCTGCTGGGAGGCCTGAGCCAGCATGGCCTGGGTGATGACCAGCTCGCCCACCAGGTTCACCAGGCGATCAATCTTTTCGGTGGCTACGCGGACGGTACTGGCTTCGGCCTGGTTCTTCTTCTTCTGCTGCTGCTCGAGGGCCTTGCCCACGGCCTCAGGCTTGACCTTGCCCATCTCCACCAGGATCTCGCCCAGGGGCTTCTGCTGGGCCAGGGCCTCGCGGATGTCGGCGGGACTGACGCCAGCCTCATCCTGGAGGATGTCGCCCAGGCGGGGTATGGAGCCGGCCGGACTCAGGGGCTGGATCTTGAGGTTCTCCCCTTCGGCCACGAACTCGAAGACCTCGTCCACATCCATCTGGGGGCGGGCTGTCTCCAGGCGCAGGTCCCAGGCCAGGTGGCAGTCCTCGGGGTCGAGGGCCTCCAGGCTGGGCATGCTGCGCAGGTCCGGCCAGCTCTGCAGGGTCCCGAGCTTGGCGAGGTCCCGAAACATGCGCTCCAGGTTGATGCCCCGGCGGAAGGCGTCCTTGGGGGACTCGAAGCGGATGGCGAAGCCCTTGCCGGTCAGGGTGGCCGTGAGGGGGGTAAAGGCCGCCGCGGGTGCGGCGATGACCGGGGTGCCGTCGCCCTCCAGGTTGGCGATGAGGACTTCCTGGGCGGCCTGATCCTTGGCGGGCAGGGCCTCGCCCCGGCGGGCGTGGTGCAGGTGGCTGCGGATGAGGTCCACGCCCTGGAGCAGCAGCTCCAGCAGCTCAGGGGTCATGGGGCGGGTGCCCTGCCGCACGGGCTCCAGGGTGCTCTCCAGCTTGTGGGTGAAGGCTGCGACGGCGGGAAAGCCGAAGGTGGCCGAGTTGCCCTTGATGGAGTGGGCAGCGCGGAACAGCGTGTGGAGGTCCTCGGCCTCCACAGCCTGGAGGTCAAGTCCCAGCAGGGTGGCCTCCATGCCGTCGGCAAGCTCGGTGGCCTCCTCGAAGAAGGCGTCTCGGAATTGGGCCATAGGATCGGACATGGGATACCTCAGATGACCTTGTTGACCGTGTCCATGAGCTTCTCGGGGCTGAAGGGCTTCACGATCCAGCCTGTGGCGCCCGCCTCCTTCCCCTTCTGCTTCATGCTGGCGTCCGATTCCGTGGTGAGCACCAGGATGGGCGTGAACTTGAACTCCGGGAGGGCCCGCAGGCGGTGGACCAGGGTGATCCCATCCATGCGCGGCATGTTCACGTCGGTGATGATCAGCGCCAGCTTCTTCCCCTGGGCGATCTCCAGGGCCTCGACGCCGTCACCGGCCTCAAGCACCTCGAAGTCCCCCCCCTTGAGGGTGAAGGTGATCATCTGGCGCATGGTGCTCGAATCGTCGACGGTGAGGATGCAACGGTTCATCGTGGTGACTCCTGATCAGAAGAGATCGACATCGCCGGCCTCGAGCGAGGCGCTCTTGACGGCACGGAACTGCACCCGGGAGGCCTCGATGGCACCCAGGGCGTCGTGGAGGGTCTCCAGGGCCCCCGCCTCCTCGGCCTCGGAGCCAAGCAGGGACTCGAAGTCGCGCCAGGCCCGGGCCTGGGACTGGAGGTTCTCGAGCTCCTGGAGGCAGGCCTGGAGGGTCTGGTGAACCAGGTCCTCGAACTGCAAGCAGCGCACCACATGGCCGACCTGCTCACGGATGATGCGGGCATTGCCCTCCAGCTGTTCCACGAGGCCCTTGACCCGGAGGTTGCTGTCTTCGAGGGCCTGCACCAGCTTCTGGGACTCGGCCTTGGAGGCCATGGCCACAGTCATGTCCTTGCTGGCGATGGTCTGGGCGTGGGCATCCGTGCGCTCCAGCGCCAGGCGGGTCCCGTTGACCTGCTCCTGGATGGTGGCACTGAGGGCGGAGCTGCGGTCCGCCAGCTTGGAGACCTCGCCGGCCACCACAGCAAAACCAGCGCCGAAGCGGCGGGCGTGGGCGGCCTCGATGTTGGCGTTGAGGGACAGGAGGTGGGTGCGCCCGGCGATCTCGGACAGCTCCCCCAGCATCTCCTCCATGGCCGTGGCGCGGGTGCGGATGTCCTCCACCTCTGAGACCAGCTGCATGGAGGACTGGGAGATCTCCAGCATGTTCTGCACGAAGCCGTCCAGCGTGCCCATGATGGAGTTGCTGACGGCGTCGAAGCCCTCACCGGCAGCGGCGTCCCCTTCCAGGGTGATGGCCATGGCCACCTGCACCTCGGCGGCCAGGCGATGCTGGTGCTGAACGCTGCGGTCCAGGGTGTTGAGGGACTCTCCGAGGGTGCGGGAGGCCTCGCCCACCAGGCTGTCGGCCTGGTTGAGCTCCGGCTGCAGGAAGGCCACCTGGCCCTCCAGCATGGTGGCCTCACGGCCGGCCAGGCGCAGGAGGGCCTGACGTGTGGCCCCGCTCGGAGGAGCGGGCTCCAGGTCGGCGACGGGCCCCGAGGCCTGCGCTTTCCGGGACCAGAGACTCACGGCTGGCCCCCCTCAAAGAGGGCGGCCATGCCGAGGGGCTGGTAGCGGGTCTTCCAGGCCTCCTGGACGCCTGCGAGGGTGAGCTGGCAGCCCCGGGCCTGGAGGTCCCGCTCCAGGGCGAGCAGCAGCTGGACGCCGGACATGTCCAGGTCCCCGATCCCACTGAGGTCCAGGGTCACAGGGCCAGGCTCCGAGGTCAGCAGGGGCTGCAGGAGCTCCCACTGACCATGGATGGAAAACACATCCAGGTCCCCCTCGAGGGCGAGGGGGACCTGACTGGGAACGGCCTTTTTCGCAGCCATGGGAATCAGGCCGTGGCGCTGTCGAGGGCCAGGAGCTCGCTGTCAGACAGCAGGCGGTCCAGGTCGAGGAGGATCAGCATGGTGTCGGTGCCAGACCCCCCGGGCAGGGAGGCGAGGCCCGAGATGAACTCCCGGCCCAGGGCGCTCTGGGTCCCCAGCTCTGGGGCGGGCCGAATGGCGGCGGCATCCAGGTCCAGCACATCGGACACGGAGTCCACGCGGATGCCCAGGGTGCGGCCCTGGACCTCGACGATGACGATGACGGGGCGGGTCTCTTCCGGGGCATCTCCCAGGGAGAAGCGCTGGCGCAGCTCCAGGATGGGCACGATGGCGCCCCGGAGGTTGATGACCCCCGGCATGTAGGCCGGCGCCTTGGGGATCCGGGTGAGGGTGGCCTGGGCCTGGATCTCCCGGACCTTCAGGATGGGCAGGGCGTAGGCCTCGCCGGCGAGGGCGAAGCAGAGCACCTGCTGGAGTCCTTGGAAACTGCCTGCGGTGGTTGACATGGGATTTTCCTCGAGAACGGGCATCTTGGATTCAATCAGTCGGCTGCGTCAGGAGAGGGGGACAGAGCGGGGCGCCTGGGGCCGGAGCCTCAGAAGGCCTCCCACTGGCCGTCCTCGTCGCTCTTGGGCGTGGCGATCGGGGGCTTGGCGGAGACCAGCTCGGGGCGGGCGGGGGCCCGCTTTACGGCGGCCCGCAGGGGCTGCTTGGTGGCGGTCCGGGCCGCCTGGGGAGCGGGCCGGGACTGGATGGACGTGCGGCGCACTTCCACGCCGGTCTTGAACTTGGCCACGATCTCCGTGAGGGCATGGGCCTGGGCGTCCAGGGACTCGGCGGCGGCGGCGGATTCCTCCACCAGGGCGGCGTTCTGCTGGGTGACCTCGTCCATCTGCACCACGGCCTTGTTGATCTCGTTCAGGCCCGTGCTCTGCTCCTGGGTGGCGTTGGCGATCTCGCCCACCAGGCTGGTGACCCGCTGGACGTTGGTGACCACTTCCTGAATGGTCTCGCCCGCATGAGCGGCCACCTTGTTGCCGTCCGTGGACTTGGCCACGCTCTCGCGGATCAGGCCCTTGATCTCCTTGGCGGCGTCGGCGCTGCGCTTGGCGAGGTTGCGGACTTCCGCAGCGACCACGGCGAACCCGCGACCCTGTTCCCCGGCGCGGGCGGCTTCCACCGCAGCGTTGAGGGCCAGGAGGTTGGTCTGGAAGGCGATCTCGTCGACCACGCCGATGATCTCGTTGATCTTGGCGGAGGACTGGTTGATGGCCTCCATGGCAGCGATGACCTGGGTGACAGCGGCGCCGCCATCCTGGGCGACCTGCCGGGCCTTGGTGGACTCGGTGTTGGCCGAGCGCGCATTGTCGGCGGTCTGGTTCACGTTGCTGGTGATCTGCTCCATGCTGCTGGCGGTCTCTTCCAGGCTGGCGGCCTGTTCCTCCGTGCGGCGGCTCAGATCGGTGTTGCCCATGGAGATCTCGCCCGAGGCGGTGGAGATGGCCAGGGCCGCCTCCTGCACCTGGAGGATGGCCTCCTGCAGGCCGGCGATGGTGGCGTTGAGGGTGTTGCCCATCTCGCCGATCTCATCCTTGTTCTTGATGTCCGAGCGAACGCTCAGGTCGCCGCCGGCCACGGCCTCCAGCACCTCGCTGAAGCGGGCCAGGGGCCGGGTGATGGCGCGGGTCATGAACACGCCGATGCCCACGCCGAAGGCGGCGCCCACAGCCATGAGGATCATCATGATGGTGGTGGCGCTGTTGGCCAGCGAGGTGTTGGCGTCCGAGGTCTCCTTGGCCAGCTTGAGCTTCATGTTCTGCAGGTCGTCCAGGGATTTTTGGACCTTCTCATTGGCAGCAAAGCCTTCGCCCCGCATGAGGGCCTCGGCCTCCTTGGGCTTGCCCTGCTCCACCAGCTTCAGGATCTTGTCGGAGATGCCGTCGTAGGCCGTGGCAACCTCCTTGTAGGTCTTCCAGGCGGCCTGCCCCTTCTCTGTGAGCAGGGACTTGGTGAAGCTGTCCTCCACCTTGTTGGACTCGGCATCGATCTCCTTAATCCGCTTGCCGTACTTGTCGAAGTCGCCGGTGAGGATGGCGTCCCGCAGGTTCACCCGCTGGCGCTGGAAGAGCTGCATGATGTCGCCCATCTCGCCAAGCGGCACCGTCATCTTTTCGTAGAGCATGGTATCGGCGGCGTCGATGGCATGAATCTGCTTGATGCCCACGCCACCGATGATGGCGGCCACGACGGCGAGGACCAGGTAGGACCCGATGAGCTTGGGGCCCATCTTGATGTTGTCGAGAAAGCTCATGGTTGCTCCTTGGAATCAGGGCTGAAGTCGAATGGTTAGAGGTCTCAGAAGGCTTCCCACTGGCCGTCCTTGTCGCCCTGGGGCGTGGGGACGGAGGGCTTGGCGGAGGCCAGGGCCAGCTCGGGGCGGGCGGGAGCCCGCTTCACGGCGGCCCGCTGGGGCTGCTTGGCGGCGGGGCGGGCAGCCACATGGGCGGCGGGCCGGGCCTGGGTGGTGCGGCGCACCTCCACGCCAGTCTTGAACTTGGCCACGATCTCCGTGAGGGCATGGGCCTGGGCGTCCAGGGACTCGGCGGCGGCGGCGGATTCCTCCACCAGCGCGGCGTTCTGCTGGGTCACTTCGTCCATCTGCACCACGGCCTTGTTGATCTCGTTGAGGCCGGTGCTCTGCTCCTGGGTGGCGCCCGCAATCTCGCTCACCAGGCTGGTGACCCGCTGGACATTGGCCACCACTTCCTGGATGGTCTCGCCGGCATGGGCGGCCACCTTGTTGCCGTCCGTGGACTTGGCCACGCTCTCGCGGATCAGGCCCTTGATCTCCTTGGCGGCGTCGGCGCTGCGCTTGGCCAGATTGCGGACTTCCGCAGCAACCACGGCGAACCCGCGACCCTGCTCACCGGCGCGGGCGGCTTCCACGGCGGCATTGAGGGCCAGGAGGTTGGTCTGGAAGGCGATCTCATCCACCACACCGATGATCTCGTTGATCTTGGCGGAGGACTGGTTGATGGCCTCCATAGCGGAGATGACCTGGGTGACAGCGGCGCCGCCATCCTGGGCCACCTGGCGCGCCTTGCTGGACTCGGTGTTGGCGGACCGGGCGTTGTCGGCGGTCTGGTTCACATTGCTGGTGATCTGCTCCATGCTGCTGGCGGTCTCTTCCAGGCTGGCGGCCTGTTCCTCCGTGCGGCGGCTCAGGTCCGTGTTGCCCATGGAGATCTCGCCCGAGGCGGTGGAGATGGCCAGGGCCGCTTCCTGGATCTGGAGGATGGCCTCCTGCAGGCCGGCGATGGTGGCGTTGAGGGTGTTGCCCATCTCGCCGATCTCGTCCTTGTTCTTGATGTCCGAGCGCACGCTCAGGTCACCTTCGGCCACGGCCCCGAGGACCTCGCTGAAGCGGGCCAGGGGTCGGGTGATGGCCCGGGTCATGACGATGCCCGTGGCCACGCCAAAGACGACCGCCGCCAGCACCAGGACGATCATCACGGTGGTGGCGCTGTTGGCCAGCACTGTGTTGCTATCAGAGGATTCCTTGGCCAGCTTGAGCTTCATGTTCTGCAGGTCGTCCAGGGCCTTCTGCAGGTCCTGGTTGGCCTTGAAGCCTTCCCCCCGCAAGAGGGCCTCGGCCTCCTTGACCTTGCCCTGCTCCACCAGCTTCAGAGTCTTGTCCGAAGCAACATCATAGGCGTTGGCGGCGTCCTTGTAGGTCTTGAAGGCCGCCTTGCCCTTCTCCGTGAGCAGGGACTTGGCGAAGCTCTCTTCGATCTTGGCGCTCTCGGCATCGATCTCTTTGATGCGCTTGCCAAAGCGCTCCACATCCTGGGTCATGATGGCGTCCCGGACGTTCACCCGCTGGCGCTGGAAGAGCTGCATGATGTCGCCCATCTCGCCGAGGGGCACGGTCATCTTCTCGTAGAGGACGGTATCAGCCTCATCGATGAGCTTGATGTCCCGGATGCCGACGACGCCCACCACTGCCGCCAGGGCGGCGAGGAGCAGGTAGGAACCGATGAGCTTGGGGCCCATCTTGATGTTGTCGAGGAAACTCATGCTGTCTCCTGGTGCAGGTGGTGGAGCGATGGATCGCTCGGGTTGGTGGGTTCGAAAAAGGGAAGGACGTGGCGACGCTGTGTTTTCGGGTTAAATCGGACTGATAGATCTGAATCTCTGGCTACTTCGGACACGTTTATGCCCATGGAGTTCATCGGCGAACTCGCCCCCGGGGTGAGAAATGGTCGAAGATGGATACCGTTTGCGAATAATAGCGATTTTTACCATGGCAATCTCATCTGCTAACTGACGACAGGGTCAGTCTGGTAGATTGGTCCGTGACTCAAGACCCCCGGTCTTTGACCGAATAATGACCTAGACGAATCTTCAGACCCTGCGCAGGTCCCTCATGCCAACAGACGCGACAGACACGGTGGGACGGAAGGGCGGGGTACTCCCCCTCTGCCTGCTCGTCATGGCCCTGTCCCTGCTGGGCTTGGCTGGGCATGCCCTGGGTCAGCCCGCCCTGGGGGCCCTGGGCACCACCTCGATGCCCATGTCGGCTCCATCGGCCCTGGTGATGCTGCTGCTGGCCGGAGCAACGCTGGCCCCCACCCTGTCCAGCACCCGGGGTCGGCGGGTGACGCTGGTCCTGGGGAGCCTGGCAGTGGTGGCCATCGGCCTGGGCCTGGCCGGCCAGGTGGCCGTGTTGCATCCGCCGGCCCTGCTCACCACCAGCAGGGATGCCCCCTTCACGCCGCCCTCGGCCCTGGCGGGCCTGCTGGCTGTGCTCGCCCTCGGCCTTCGGTGGGCCTGGAGCCCCCCCTCCTGGTCGCTGCGCCAGGGGTCCGCCGGGGCCGCCCTGGGCACCCTGAGCCTGGGGGCCATGGCCGTCATCGGGCATGTGGTGGGCGCCCCCGGTCTCTATGACACCCAGCGCCCACCCATGTCCCTGGCGAGCAGCCTGGCTGCCCTCTTGCTGGGGGCCGCCTTGGTTCGGTCGGCCGGCCGGGATGTCCTGCCCCTCTCGCTCTTCCGACCCGTGTCTGGCGGCAGCGAGGCCCTCGGGGCCCGGGCGTCCACCCGGGGCCCCCTGGCCCTGTTCCTGGGCACGGTGGTGATCATCCTGCTGGGGGGCCACCTGTTCCTCCGCCAGCAGTTCCTCGACGCCCGCCAGAGCGCCAAGGCCGGCCTGTTGGATATCGCCGAGCTCAAGGCCAGGGAGATCTCCCAGTGGCACCGAGACCGACTGGATGGGGCCTCCCGCATGACCCGGAGCCACCTGGTCCATGAGCGTCTCAGCCGCTTCCTGGGGGGGGCTCGGGAGCCTGCCCTGCAGGCGGAGGTGGCGGATTGGTTGGTTCAGCAGGTGCGGGGGGACTGGGCCTTCGCAGCCCTGTTTGATGCCCAGGGCAAGGTTCAGCTGGCCTCGCCGGAGGGCTCCCCCTTCGCCCGGGAGCACCTGGATCGGGAGCTGGTAAACCGGGCACTCCAGTCCCGGGACAGGCAGGTGATGGACCTTCATCGGGACCCGGACCAGCCCGATGCCCACCTCACCCTCTGGATCCCGCTGCTCTCCAGCCCTGAAGGACAAGGTCAGCCCTACGGGGTCTTGCTCCTGGTGGTGGACCCCCGCCTCTTCCTCTTCCCCCTGCTCCAGTCCAGACCCACCTCCAGCACCACTGCCGAGACCCTGCTGGTTCGCCAAGATGGGGACCACGTGGTCTACCTGAATGAGCTCCGGCACCGTCCCGGCGCACCTCTGAGCCTTCGCACCCCGCTGAATCAAGCGCGACCGGGAGCCGAGGCCCTGGCCCTTCGAGGCCATCCCCACGACCTGGTGGCGGGCCTGGACTACCGGCAGGAGCCTGTGCTGGCTGCGATTCGACCCGTAGAGGGTACCCCTTGGTCGCTGGTGGCCAAGGTCGATGAGGCCGAGATCTACGGCCCTCTGCGCAGCCGGGCCTGGGGCGGTGCCGTCGGCCTGTTCGCCCTCATGGGGTGTGCGGCGCTGGGCATCGGCCTGGTGCTCCGATACCGGGAGACGGACGCCCAGCGCATCCAGCTGGGCCTGCTCCAGCGCTTCGAGTGGCTGATGCGGGAGGCCAACGACATCATCCTGCTGCTCGATGGCGAGGGCCGGATCCTGGAGGCCAATGTCCAGGCCGCAGAGCAGTACGGCTACAGCGCGGAGGAGCTGAAGGGAATGAATGTCCTGGACCTCCGGTCTCCGGAGACCCAGAGCTTGGGCGTCTCTCAGTTCGCCCAGGCCAGGGAAACGGGGGCAGTGCGCTTCGAAACCATTCACCAGCGCCGGGATGGGAGCCTCTTCCCGGTGGAGGTGAGCGCCCGCGCTATGACAGACCAGGGCGGTCTCCAGGTGATCACTTTCATCCGGGACACCACCGAGCAGGTGGCCCGGAATCGGGAGATCCAGAGAATGACCCGGCTCTATGCGGCCATGGGCGAGGTCGGCCAGGCCATTGCCCGGTCCGATTCCCCGGAGGACTTGTTCGGCCGGGTCGCCAGGGTGATGGTCCAGTCCGGCGGGTTCGCCATGGCCTGGGTGGGTTGGGAAGAGCCTCAGACCCACCGGGTCACTGTGGCCGCCCGCTTTGGTGATGAGGATGACCTGCTGGGCAGCGCAGAAGTCCGGACCGATGAGACTCCCGGGGGCCAGGGAGCCCTGGGGAGAGCCATCCGCGAGGGCCGCCCCTGCGTGGTGAACGACATTGCGGAAGCGCCTGGCGTGGTGCCCTGGCAGTCGGCGCTGGCGGTGAGCGGGTTCCTGGCCACCGCAGCCTTCCCCATCCGGATGGCGGGGCAGGTGAAGGGTGCCCTGGCGGTCTACGCCCGGGAGAAGGGCATCTTCGGCGCTCACGAGGTGACCCTCCTGGAGGAGGCGGCCCGGGACATCTCCCTAGCCCTGGATCATCTGGCTGAGCAGGCCCAGCGGCGGGAGACCGAGGAAGCCCTCCGGGAAAGTGAGCAGTTCCTGAAGGAAGCCCAGGATGCGGGCGGCATCGGCACCTTCACCTGGGACATCCGACAGAACCGCTGGCATGGCAGCGCCTCCCTGGATTCCCTCTTTGGCACAGACGCCCGGCACCCAAGGACCCTGAAGGGGTGGATGCTGCTGGTGCCTGCGGACCTGCGCAGCGGGGTGGCGGCCCAGGTGCGGGCGGCCCTTTCCGGCAGCGACCGCTTCGAGCTGGAGTACCCGATCTGCCGCCCCTCCGACGGCGCCCTGCGCTGGCTCCAGGGGCGGGGCGAGGTCCTGCGGAACGAGGCTGGTGCCCCGTTCACACTGGTGGGCATCATGCAGGACATCACCGAGCGCCGGGAGGGGGAGGAAGAACGGAAGCGCCTCCAGGGTCAGCTGCACCAGGCCCAGAAGCTGGAGAGCGTGGGGAGCCTGGCCGGCGGGGTGGCCCACGACATGAACAATGTTCTGGGCGCCATCCTGAGCCTGGCCTCCAGCCTGCGGGAGCTGGCCGACCCCTTCTCCAGGGAGTCCAAGAACCTCGACACCATCATCAGCGCCTGCATGCGGGGCCGAGGGGTGGTGAAGAGCCTGCTCTACTTCGCCCGGAAGGACCTGCAGGAGGAGCGCGCCATCGACCTCAACGACCTGGTGCGGGAGATGAGCCACCTGCTGGGCCACACCATGCTGCAGCGGGTCCACCTCCAGATGGACCTGGAGGAAGACCTGGGTACGGTGCGGGGTGACGGCGGCGCCCTCAGCCACGCCCTCATGAACCTCTGCGTGAACGCCATGGATGCCATGCCCGAGGGCGGGGTCATCCACATCCTCACCTCGGCTGATGCGGATGGTGGCGTCTCCCTGCGGGTGCGGGACACCGGCGAGGGCATGCCCCCCGAGGTCCTGGCCAAGGCCATGGAGCCCTTCTTCACCACCAAGCCGCAGGGCAAGGGGACAGGCCTGGGCCTGGCGATGGTCTACGGCACCATGAAGGCCCACGAGGGTGAGCTTGAGCTGCACAGCCTGAAGGGGCACGGCACCGAAGTGGTGCTGCGCTTCCCGGCGGCGCGCGTCACCCGGGCCGCGCTCCGGGCAGCCGCTCCAGCGAGTGCGGAGCCGGTCCAGCAGGCCCTGAGGGTCCTGCTGGTGGACGATGATGACCTCATCCGCGAGGCCGTTCCCCCCATGCTGGAGCTGCTCGGCCACCGCGTCATTGCCGCCGCCGGCGGCCTCTCTGCCCTGCGGATCCTGGAGTCGAGCGAGCCGCTGGACCTGGTCATCCTCGACATGAACATGCCCGGCATGGGTGGGGCGGAGGTCCTGCCGCGCATCCTCGAACTTCGTCCAGGTTTACGAGTGATCCTGGCCACCGGCTTCAGCGACCACGAGGTGGCCCCGCTGATGGAGGGGCGGTCGGAGGTCTTCAGCCTTCGAAAGCCTTTCAGTCTCAAGGAGTTCCAGCACAAGATCAGCACCTTGAACTTCTCCCAGACCCTATCCGGAACCCCCTGAACTTCCCCCGACTCATGCCGCTGTCTGCCGGAACCGAAACAGGATCTGGAGACCCGGGCATGGCCAGGATCACAGTGGTCGACGACAGCGCGATGATGCGCCACCTGCTCAGCCAGTTCCTGGAGCAGCAGGGGCATGAGGTCCACGCCTGGGAGGAGGGACCGGCGGAGGACATCCCGGCCCGGATCCAGGCCCTGGACCCCGACCTGCTCATCACCGACTACCTGATGCCCATCTGTGACGGCCTGACCCTGGCTCGGCAGGCCCATACCGTCAAGGCGGGGCTGCCGGTGATCCTCCTCACCGCTGACCACGACCCGGGCCTGGAGGCGGCGCTAGGGTCCGGTGAGGTGAGCCTGATCATCCACAAGCCGCTCCACACCGAGGAGCTGCTGGCGGGGCTGCAGGCACTGCTCTAGAGCTTGTCCAGCGCGTCCCGGCCAGTCACGACATTCCACAGCAGGGGCTCGTAGGTGGCGAGGCCCGCCTGGTAGAAGGGGTCACCGTTGCGGACAGCGTCCATGTCCGTCAGGGGACTTGCGTCCTGCACCCGCAGCAGGAACATGCCCCCGGTGCGGGGATCCAGGGGGCCGGCCGCCAGCAGGAGACCCTGCTCCTTGAGCCCGCGCAGGTAGGCCCGGTGCGCCTCGGTGATGGCCTCGATCTCGGGGAGGGGGCGGCGGTAGCGAACCAGCATCAGGGCGTACATGGGGGCTCCAGGAAAGGACCCAGGTGAACATGAATGGCCTGCGCTGAGAAGCCCTAGACGAAGGGGAGCTCCACCCCGCAGGCCAGGACGAGGTCGTGGTACTCCCGGGTGCCAACCTGGAAGACGGTGGTGCCCACGGGTGCGAAGCCGACCTTGGTGTAGAACCGGCGGGCGCGGGGATTGTGCTCCCAGACCTGCAGCCAGACGCCATCGTGACCGGCGGTGGCGGCCTCTGCAAAGATCGCCTCCATGAGCTCCTGAGCGGCGCCGGTGCCGTGGACGGTCGGCTCCAGGTAGAACCGGGCGATCTCCAGGGGCTTCGAAAAGGGCGTGGACGAGGTCCCGGGTAGGGGGGCGTGGGCGTGTAGCAGCGCATAGCCCAGGAGGTTGCCGCCGCCTTCCAGCAGGAGGGTCCGGCAGGCAGCATCGGCCAGTTCCGCCGCCTGCTGGGCCGGACCGAAGGCCTCCGCGAGGTGGGCCTCCAGGTCTGGGGCCGGGATCAGGTCGCTGTAGGTGCTCCGCCAGAGGCGCTCGGCCAAGGCGGCGAGGGCGTCAGCATCGGCGGGCAGGGCACGGCGGATCAGCATGCCTAGAGGTTACCAAAGTAGTGGAAACAGGCTAAAATACTCGTTTTGGCGAGCCTCCATGCACATCCAGGAACTGATCCTTCGCCTCCAGCGCTTCTGGGCCGACCGAGGCTGCCTGATCGGGCAGCCCTACGACATCGAGAAGGGTGCGGGCACCATGAATCCGCTGACCTTCTTCGGGGCCCTGGGCGCGAAGCCCTGGAATGTGGCCTACGTGGAGCCCTCCCGGCGCCCGGCGGATGGTCGCTACGGCGAGAACCCCTTCCGGGTCTACAAGCACCTCCAGTTCCAGGTGATCCTCAAGCCCAGCCCCGCCAAGGTGCAGGACCTCTACATCGAGAGCCTGGAGGCCCTGGGCATCGACTTCTCCAAGCACGACCTCCGCTTCGAAGAGGACAACTGGGAGTCCCCCTCCCTCGGCGCCTGGGGGGTGGGCTGGCAGGTGGTGCTGGATGGCATGGAGATCAGCCAGTTCACCTACTTCCAGCAGGTGGGCGGCCAGGACTG
>CAIMFT010000184.1 GCA_903840385.1 uncultured Holophagaceae bacterium | reverse complement strand
TACTCGTCCACGAAGTCCTGGCTGAGGCCCAGAGCCTCGAAGATCTGCGCGCCGTGGTAGCTCTGCACCGCGGAGATGCCCATCTTGGACATGACCTTCACGATGCCCTTGTTGACGGCCTTGACGAACTTCATCTCGGCCTTGGCCGATTCGCCCTTGAGCATGCCCTGGCGCAGCTGGTCGTGGATGGTCTCGAAGGCCAGGTAGGGGTTCACGGCGCTGGCACCGTAGCCGATGAGGGTGCAGAAGTGGTGCACCTCGCGGGGCTCGCCGGTCTCCAGCACGAGACAGACCTTCTCGCGGGTGCCGGCCCGCAGCAGGTGGTGCTGGACCGCCGCGATGCCAAGCAGGGCGGGGATGGGCGCGTCCGTGGCATCGTGGCCCCGGTCCGAGAGGATCAGGATGTTGTGGCCCTCGGCGATGGCCTCGCTGCAGGAACGGCGCAGGTCCTCGATGGCCTTGCGCAGGCCCTTGCCACCGGCCTCGGCCTTGAAGAGCATGGGCAGGGTGATGGAGTGGAAGCCGCGGGAGCCGGGTCGGCCATCGAGGCCGCGGATCTTTTCCAGCTCGCGGTTGAGCAGCACGGGGGTGGGCAGCTCGAAGTGCAGGGCGGACTCCGCCACGGGCTCCAGCAGGTTGCCTTCCGGCCCGATGGCCGTGTCCACGGCCAGCACGATGCTCTCGCGGTCGGCGTCCACCGGGGGGTTGGTGACCTGGGCGAAGAGCTGCTTGAAGTAGTCGTAGAGGAGCTGGGGGTTCTCCGAGAGCACCGCCAGCGGGATGTCCGTGCCCATGCTGCCGATGGGCTCGGCGCCGTCCGTGGCCATGGGGCTCACGATCATGTTCACGTCTTCCAGGGTGTAGCCGAAGGTCTCCTGCCGGCGCAGCACGGTCTCGTGGTCCGGCTCGTTGACATGGGGCGGCTCGGGCAGGTCGTTGATGCGGACCAGGTTCTCCTTCACCCAGTCGGCATAGGGCTCCGCCGAGGCCAGCTGATCCTTGATCTCATCGTCGGGGACGATGCGGCCCAGCTCGGTGTCCACCAGGAACATGCGTCCGGGCTGGAGGCGCCCCTTCTGGACGATCTTCTCCACGGGGATGTCCAGGACACCGGTCTCGCTCGCCACCACGACCAGCCCGTCCTTGGTGGCGATCCACCGGGCCGGACGCAGACCGTTGCGGTCCAGGATGGCGCCGATGCGAATGCCGTCGGTGAAGGCGATGGAGGCGGGACCGTCCCAGGGCTCCATGAGGCAGGAGTGGTACTCGTAGAAGGCCTTCCGCAGCGGGCTCATGGACTCGTGCCGGCTCCAGGGCTCGGGCACCATCATCATCAGCGCATGGGGCAGGGACCGGCCCGACATGTAGAGCAGCTCCAGGACGTTGTCGAACATGGACGAGTCCGAGCCCTCGAGGTCGATGACCGGCAGGACCTTCTGCAGGTCGGCGCCCAGGATGCGGGACGCGAAGAGCCGCTGGCGGCCCTCCATCCAGTTGACATTGCCGCGGAGGGTGTTGATCTCGCCGTTGTGGGAAATGTAGCGATAGGGATGGGACCGGGACCAGCTGGGGAAGGTGTTGGTGGAGAAGCGGGAGTGCACCATGGCCAAGCCGGCCACAAAGGTCTCTTCGGCCAGATCCGGATAGAAGGTGCCGAGCTGCTCGGAGTTCAGCATGCCCTTGTAGACCACGGTCCGGCTGGAGAGGCTGGCGATGTAGAAGTGACCGCGGCCCGGCAGCACCGAGCGGGACACCCGCTTCTCGGCCAGGCGGCGGATCACGTAGAGCTTGCGCTCGAAGTCCATGCCCGCAGGCGTGGCGGGGCCCCGACCGATGAAGACCTGGCGGATGACGGGCTGGCTGGCCCGGGCGGAGAGCCCCAGCGAGGCGTTGTCCGTGGGGACGTCGCGCCAGCCCAGGATCACCTGGCCCTCGCCCGTGGCGGCCTCTTCGAGGATCTTCTCGCAGGCGTGGCGGTTGCGGTCGTCTGTGGGCAGGTAGAACATGCCAACGCCGTACTCGCCGGGGGCAGGCAGCTCGATGCCCATGGAGCGGCAGCGGGACGCCAGGAAGGCGTGGGGGATCTGGGTGAGGATGCCGGCCCCGTCACCCGTGGACTTCTCGCTGCCCGAGGCACCGCGGTGCACCAGGTTGCAGAGGACCTTCAGGGCCTTCTGGACGATGTCATGGGAAGGACGGCCCTTGGTGTCCGCCACGAACCCGAAGCCGCAGGCGTCGTGCTCCTGGGTGGGATCGTATAGACCTTGGGTCTGGATGGGGCGATGCCTCTCCATCGTGGGCTCCCGGGCTTAAATCGAAGGTTCGGTGCGCGGTGTTCCCAGCGTGATGTTCCCGGCAAAGACTCGTGCCGGGACGCCCAGAACCTTGCGCGGACGACGTCTCATGGCCGATGTTAGCACAACCTCAGGAGGCTGTCAGGCCTTAAGTTCCGTTCACACGCTGGAACCGTCGAAAAATCAGAAACCATCTTCCAGTTCGTATTCCGCATCGGGCACGGAGAGGATCTCCGGCCCGTCCCGGGTGATCGCGATGTCGTGCTCGAACTGGGCCGAGAGACCACCGTCCCGGGTGCGCACGGTCCAGCCGTCCGCTTCCACCAGGCACTTGTGGGTGCCGATGTTCAGGATGGGCTCGATGGTGATGGTCATGCCGGGTTCCATGCGGAAGCCGGTGCCCGCCTTCTGGTCCGCGAAGAGCACCTGGGGATCCTCGTGGAGGTCCTTTCCGAGGCCGTGGCCGATGTACTCACGCACGACGGAGTAGCCGCGCTCCTCGGCGAATTTCTGAACGGCCGTGGCCATGTCGCCCATGCGGAGACCGGGTCGGCAGTGCTCGATTCCCAGGAACATGGCCAACTGGGCCGTCTGGATCAGCATCCGGGCTTCCTCGGTGATCCTGCCGACGCCCACGGTGAGGCAGGTGTCGCCGTGGAACCCGTCCAGCTTGGCCCCGCAGTCGATGGCGATGATGTCGCCTTCCTGCAGGATGTATTTCGAGGGGATGCCGTGCACGACCCGGTCGTTCACCGAGGTGCAGAGGGTGGCCGGAAAGCCGTGGTAACCCTTGAAGCTGGGGGTGGCCCCCTGCTGGCGGATGTAGGTCTCCGCAACCCGGTCCAGGTCGAGGAGGCTGACACCCGGCCTGGCCGCCCGGGCGGCGATCCGGAGGGCGTTGGCGGCCACGCGGCCGGCCTCACGCAGCTTGTCGATCTCCTTGCGGCTCTTGTAGCGGATCTGTTCGCGGATCAGGACCTGGCCCCCCTCAGACTCCCAGTCTACCGACAAGCACGTGATTTAGGCTTCCCGTGGCCTGTGCGAATTCGGCATCCCGCCCCTAGAATGGAGGGATGGCGCGACCTTCGGTGATCCTGGTGACGACAGCTGCAGGGG
>CAIMFT010000183.1 GCA_903840385.1 uncultured Holophagaceae bacterium | reverse complement strand
GGATCCGCTGTCAAAGCCTCAATGATGGATGCGGCCACATCTTCTATCCCAGCGGAAGGATCCGGGCAGTGAAGCTCGAGGGCGACCAGGACATCGACGGTGTCCCTTGCACCAGTTCCAGCAACCCGTTCCGCATGGGGATGCGGTCCCTCTTCTACGGGCTTGATACCAATGCCTGGTTCCACGAGAACGGTCACCTCGCCCAAGGTTGGGTGGCCCGCGACTGCACGATCAAGGGAAGGAATTTCAAGGAGGGCGACATCGTCCGGCTGAAGCCAGACGGTTCCCTGGACCCGGCGGCGACGACGCTTGGGGCGCAGAGCCGGAGGGAGGATAAAAGGACGCCTCCCGACAGCTACATTCCCGGTCGGTAAAACCCAGCGGTGTTGGCCGAAGCGACCGTCCCTGAGGTCGACCGGGATCCAGGCCGTTCCAACTGAATCCAACTCAACTGCGGCACTATCGGAGCCTCTCAACCCGCTACGACAAGACCATGTGGAATTACTCGGCCGTGGTTGCCATATCCTCCGTGCTTACCTGGCTTCGACTTTGAAAACAGGCCCAGTCTTTGCCCATCTCCAAAAAGAAGCGGGCCCCCAGGCCCGCTTCTTTTTGGAGCAAGAGAACAGCTACTTCTTGGGCACCGAAACCGTCACCGCTGCCGTCTGCTCGTTGTTGAACTGGTCGACGACCCTCACCAGGATGCGGTCACCCCGCAGGGACTCCCGGGGAATGAGGACGTCAAAGCGCTCGTCCTTCTGGTCGAAGATGCGGTCTTCGGGAACCACCTGCAGCCAGCGCTCGCCATCGGCGCTGATGGCGGCCTCCTTCAGCAGGGACGTCTCATCCTTGCTGGAGAAGCGCACCCGGAGGCCGTCCCCCTCGGGTACGGCGGTCAGGTCGGACAGCACCGGCGGGGTGTGGTCGATGAGGAAGGGCGGCGTGCGCCAGGTGCTGGTGAGAGCGGCATTGAAGGGTGCCGTGGGGGCGTCCGAGGCGGTCACCTCCAGACGGTAGCGGCCGTCCGGCACGGGGAGGGTGTCAAAGCTGAAGAACTTCTCCTTCCAGGCCTTCTCGATGAGGATAGGCGAGCCCTTCTCCGGGATGAGGCGGATGGCGAACTGGAGGGTGTCGCCGTTGGGGTCGTTCACCTTGAAGGTAAAGCTCTGGCCCCCGCGCCGGAAGCTGCGCTTCTCCGAGCCCATATAGCCCAGGGCCGGGATCAGCTTCTGGACCTCCAGGGGGATCCGCTCGATGCCGATGTCATCCTGCGGGGCGGTGCGCATGAGCACCACGCCGGGCGGCATGACCTCGACGCCTTCCCAGACCGGGGGCAGGTTGCGGTGCGCCCAGTGGACATCCACGGTCTCGACGATGGGTGTGGCGCCGCCGCGGGTGCTGGCGAGGCGGAGGCGGAACTGGGCGAAGCGCGCTGCCGGCAGGGCCGGCCGCTCGCCGCTGCGCAGGGGCGGGGTCCAGGGCGTCCAGGTGGCATCCGGAGACTCGGTGTTGCCGATGCGGAACTGCAGCTCCACGGTGGTGCCGGTGGGGGTCTCCGCATCCAGGTAGGCGCGGCCCCAGTCGGCGATGGGCGCCCCCTTGAGGATGCGGGACTCCAGGGTGCCGTCCGTGGCCTGGGCTTCGGAGAGCAGGTGCAGCTCAGCGGGGTTCGAGCCCACCACCATGAGGTCCCCGCCGGAGGGCAGGAAGGCGGTGGCCTGGGCCGTGCCCAGTTCCTGCACCACAGCGAAGGGATCGGCCTGCCGCGCCTTGCCCAGGGGCAGGGCGAAGATGCGGGAGCGGTTGCCCGTGCCCACCAGCAGCTGGCCCTTCCAGGCAGCCAGGGCATAGACCTGGCTCTGGGCGCTCTGCCACAGCACCTCCGGGACCCGCTCCCGGTCCAGGCGGATGACCGCCGACCGGGTGGTCACCGTGGTGTCGGACTGGAGGTAGCCTTCGCGGCGCTCCAGCTGGCCCGTGCTGAACTTCGGGGTGAGGCCATTGTCGGCGCCGATGTAGAGGTCGCCATCCACGAGAGCAAGGGCGCGCACCTCCTCGAAGGGCGTGTCCATCAAGGTCTCCAGGCGGTCCCCGGTGCGGTTGTAGCGCAGCACCAGGCCCCGGCCATGGCTGCCCAGGTACCAGCCCCCCTGCCCATCCGACGTCAGCGCAGTGAAGGCCGTCTCATCCGCCAGCTCCGCCAGGCGGCGGCTGGAGCCCTCCCGGGCCTGGATGAGCAGGGCGCCCTTCTCGGAGCCGCCAGCAACAATCACGGCGTCCCCTTCCACCGCCAGTCCCCACACGATGCGGGCGTCGATCTCGGCAAACACCTTGGAAGCGCCCGAGGGGGACACGCGGTAGAGCTTGCCCTCCCCTGTGGGGGCAACGATGAGGTCCGAGCCCAGGCGGGCCAGGGCGAAGACGATCCCGCCCTTCACCTGGCCCAGGGGCTTCATCTGGCCCCCGGTGAAGTGGAAGAGCTTGCCGTCTGTTCCCGCCGAGAAGAAGGCCCCGCCCGCCCCATCCGGGACGGCGGCCCAGATGACCCCTTCGGGCAGCTGGGCGACCCGCCGCAGGGCGGGAGCCAGGCGGACCCGGCCATCGGCGCCAATGCGCACGCCGCGGGTCTCGGAGCCCAGCCAGTCGTTGAACCCGGAGAAGGTGGCAGAGGGCTGCTCCGCGAAGGCAGAGGCCCCGAGGAGAGCGGTGAGCAGCAGGATCATCCGGCGCATGGTTCCCTTTCGTCGCAACAGCATCTACTCGATCTCCACGTCCAGCTGGCTGAGGCCGCGGACCTCCCGCTCAAGGGGGAGGACGGCCCGGCCCACGATGCGCCGCTGCAGCTTGTTGTCGCTGCTGGCGCCGTCCCCACCCACCAGGCTGGCCACCGTCGGAGGAATGCCCTCGATGCGGCTGCCCCGGAGGCCGGCGCCCGGCTGCAGCTGCACCAGCAGGGCATAGGCGTGGTTGTTGCGGAGGGCCCCATTCAGGATCCGCACGATGTCGCTCAGGGCCGCCACTTCCACCACCCGCTCGTCCGGGTCGGCGGCGGTGAGGCTGTAGCCATCACCCACCATGAGCACGGCCTTCCCCTTAGCGGCGGAGGACGGCACCTGGATGTTGAAGGTGGCGGTCTCCCGGACACCCTGGATGTTCTGCAGCGTCACCAGCACCGGCAGCACCTCACCCCGCCGGGCCCGGGCCTTGAGCAGGCGCACGGCGACGATGCTGGTGAGGTCGAGGCGCTCCTCGGCCTTGATGGTCAGCGAGATGCCCTCGATGACCGGCTTCTCGAAGGGGTTGAGGCAGAGGGCCTGCACCATGGCGCCGACGTACTGGGACATGCGGCCGGGATTCAGATCGGCGATGACGTTCTCGAGCTGGATGGCGGGGTGGCCGACGAGCTTGATGTTGCCCTGCAGGGAGAGGCTCTGGAAGCCGATGCCCCGGGTGTGGGCGTCCAGCGTCTGGGCCACGGCCGTGGCCGCCCGGGCGCCGGTGGCCACCGGGTGATCCATGAGCTCGAAGCGGAAGTCCAGAGTGCGCTTGCCCCCCAGGTTCAGGCCGATGCGCATGGGCACCATGTGGGCCTCGGCCCCCAGGATGCCCGCCACGCCGGAGCTGCGGTCCAGGCGGAGGGCCCCGATGGGCGCCACGGGCATGGCCAGCTTGAAGGAGTTCTGGTAGCTGGCCACGCTGGTGGCCACCGTGGCGGACCAGAGCGGCAGGTCCACGGGCCCCAGGTTGAACAGCTGGTGGCCGAACATGAGCACCCGCTTGCCCGAGACGTAGGTGATGGTGCCGGAGGCGGCGAGGTCCAGGTCCCCCTGCATGAGGGCAATGGCCGCCATGCCGCCGGGCTCCAGCGGGCTGGCTTCCTCCCGCCCCCCGGAGAGGGTGGGGACGGCCGTGAAGGTCACGGGCCACCCGGACCACACACGCTGAGCCTCGGCCCCCAGGGCGCTGCCAGCCAGGGCCATGGGCAGGGTCTGGGGGTCGGTGTCCCCCATGAGGGTGCGGAAGTCCAGCATCTGGCCCAGGAGGGCCGCCTTGAGCACCTTGGGGGGCTCCAGCTTGGGCAGGATCAGGGGGGTCCGACTGGGGGCAATTTCTGGGATATCACGCAGCTGTTCCAGCATTTCAGCAATGGGAGTGATGCCCCCGATGGGCTCCTTCTCGAAGAGGAGTCCCGTGCTGAGTGCGCCAATGAGCTTCCCATCGATGTAACAGGGACTGCCGCTCATGCCTGCCAGGATGCCCGTCTCCGCCAGGGGTCCCCCCGAGGCCCGGACCATGATGCGGCTCCGGCCAGGGGCGGCGTTCTTCTGGACGCCCAGCACCTCAAACTCGAAGCGCTCGATTTTTCCTCCCTGAAACACTGTCCGGCCATAGCCTTTCATGCCTGCCCGAATCTCACCCACACCGAGGGTTGCTGTGCCCTCGGCCAGCAGGGGGGCCAGGCAGAGGAAGACAGCGAGGAGGAGCGGTTTCATGGGGATCTCTGGGAATGAAGAAGCCTAACAGACGGGCCTCCGAAGGAGGCCCTGTGACCATGAGGTGTCTTCCGGGTGAATTTCGTTCCTGGACCCATCGGTCCCCTTCCATTTGAGCCCCCCCAGACGCTACCCTCAAAGCTGGAGGAACTTCCCATGCGTCCACGGCATTTGAGCACTTCGACCCTTGCGGCCCTGCTTGTCGCAGCCGCTCCCCTTATGGCCCAGACGGTGTCCACCCAGCTCGGTGGTCGCGTGCTGGATGCCAAGGGCGCTGCGGTGGCCGGAGCCACCGTGGTCATCCGCAACCAGGAGACGGGCCTGACCCGCACCATGCAGAGCAGTCCCGAGGGCCGCTACCTGGCCACCATGCTGCCTGTGGGCCCCTACTCCGTGACGGTCACCAAGGCGGGCTATCAGTCCGCCAGCAACATCCGGGTGAACCTCAACCTCGGCGACGCCGCTCCCCTCACCGTCAAGCTGGCGGCTGAGACGGGCGCCGTGGTGGAAGTGGTCGCCAGCAATGCCCCCCAGATGGATACGGAGCGCGCCAGCGCTGCGGCCATCGTCTCCACCGACAACCTCGCGAACCTGCCGGTCTTCAACCGCAGCTTCACGAACCTGGCCACCCTGACGCCCCAGACCGTGGTGGAAGGCTCCCGGGGCAACCTCGCCATCGCCGGCCAGCGTGGTGTCAACACCTCCATCAACATCGACGGCGGCGACAACAACGAGCCCTTCTTCGGTGGCGCGATCGGTGCGGCGGAAGGCAAGACCCCCTTCACCGTGTCCATCGAAGCCATCCGCGAGTACCAGGTGATCACCGACGGCGCCAGCGCCGAGTTCGGGCGCATGGGCGGCGGTTACGTGAACGCCATCACCAAGAACGGCAGCAACGACTTCGGTGGCAGCCTCTTCTACTACACCCGCCCCCGCGTCTGGGTTGAGCCCGGTCCGACGATGATCCAGCCCTCTGGCTCCACCACCACCAACCCCGTGGGGGCCTTTGAGCAGCAACAGTACGGCTTCAGTGCCGGCGGCCCGCTGGTCAAGGACAAGCTGTTCTACTTCGTGGCCTACGACGCCCAGCGCCTGAAGCAGCCTTACAACATGGCCTTCGGCGGCGCCAACCCCGGTGGCGTTTCGGGCCTCCTGCCACTGAACCCTGCCCTGCCCTCCGATGCAGTCCTGCTCGCCAAGCAGGGCGCCTACTTCAGCAAGGGCGACAGCGAGTCCATGTTCGCCCGCTTCGACTGGAACATTAACCCGGATCAGACCCTTCAGCTGCGGGTGAACCACTCCAAGTTCAATGGTGATGTGAATGCCGGTATCACCGCCGCCTACGAGAACCTCTCCAGCGACATCGTCACCACCGACGCCTTCGTGATGCAGTGGAACTGGGTGATCAACGCCAACTGGCTGAACGAAGCCCGAGTGAACTTCACCAAGGACGACATGCCCCGGGTGCCCTACTCCAAGACCCCTGAGATCGCCATCAGCAGCGTGGGCTACTTCGGCGCCTACCCCTTCGATCGCACCTACAACACCAAGCGGACCCAGTTCCAGGACAACATCAGCTATGTCACCCCCACCCTCCAGGTGAAGGCTGGCCTCGACTACAACACCATGGACGTTGCCGAGTTCTTCGCCGGCAACTGGCAGGGCGTCTACAACTTCACCAGCATCGCCAACTACCGGGCCGGCAACTGGAGCTACTACCGCCAGAACTTTGGCCTCAGCAGCCCCATCGCACAGGCCGGTCAGTTCGCCGCCACTATGAAGCAGGAAGCCGCCTTCATCCAGGCTGACTGGCGCGTGACCGACACCCTCAAGGTGGGCCTCGGTGTTCGCTGGGACAAGCAGGAGAACCCCAGCTACCCGATCCTGAACTTCAGCAACCCACTCGCCAGCACCATGCCGCTGACGGGCCAGATCCCCAACGACAGCCAGATCTCCCCCCGCTTCTCCTTCACTTGGACCCCCGCCGCCGACCAGGGCAAAACGCTGGTGCGTGGCAGCGCTGGCCGCTATGTGAGCACCACCCCGGCCGTGTTCCTGTACCAGGTCTTCGCTGCCAACGGCCGCCGCACGGGTAGCAAGGACTTCCAGCCCAGTGAAGCCGCCACTTACGGCATCCCCATCGGGGCGGCCTTCAACTACGCTAACCCCTACTGGGTCGCGTCTTTCCCCACCGGCGTTGCCCTGCCAGCCTTTAACATCTGGACCTTCAGCCCCGACTTCAAGAACCCCTACACCGACCGCCTGAACGTGGGCGCTGAGCGCACCTTCAAGGATGTGGTCCTGGGCGTTTCGGCCACCTATGCCAAGGGCAACCAGCTGGAGCGCACCGCCGATGTGAACCTGGGCACCCCCACCGCCAACGCTGCGGGTCGCCTCATCTACCCCAGCACCACCAGCACCAGCGGTGCCTACACGGTGGTCCGTCCCAACACCGGCTACGGCACCATGGGCGTCTACCTCTCCGATGCCACCAGCCTCTACCACGCCTACACCCTGAGCCTCAAGTACCACAAGGATGGCAGCGCCTTTGATGCGCAGGTGTTCTACACCTACTCCATCAACAAGGACAGCGACTCCAACGAGCGCAACTACTCCGGCGTCACCGTCCAGGACAACTCCCGCCTAGGCGCCCAGTGGGGCTTTGCTGATACCGACCGCCGCCAGGTCCTCACCGGCTACATGAGCTTCATCGACCGTGAAATCACGGGCATCCTGACCTCGGTCTCCATGCGCTACCAGACTGGCACGCCCTACACCATCACCTACGGCACGGACGTGAACGGCGACGGTAACACCGGCAACGACCGTTACTACCCCGGCGGCAAGGACATCGGCCGCAACGCCTACCGCAATGGCTCGGTCCTCTACCTGGACCTCGGCCTGCGCCGCGACATTCCCGTCACTCGCGGGACGAAGCTGACCCTGTCCCTCGATGTGTTCAACCTCACCAACCGCCAGGACACCTACCTGACCTACGCCACCCCCTCCGTCTCCAATCCCTCTGCGGTGGATGCAGCGCCTCCCGTGCTGACCCCCACCCAGCGGTGGGCCGGTTCCGCCCGGCAGGTGCAGGTGGGCCTCCGCTTCGCCTTCTAGGCCCAGCGACCTCCAGGAAAGGGCGGCTTCGGCCGCCCTTTTCATTTACCTTTATAGGATGAAGATTCTGGCGCTGGGCGATGTGGTGGGGGAACCGGGCCGACGGCTCGTGGAGGAGTATGTCCCGGCTCTGCGCCGGGAGACCGGGGCCGACCTGGTGGTGGTCAACGGCGAGAACGCCGCCCACGGCCACGGCATCAGTGAGTGCATCGCCAAGGAGTGGTTCGACAAGGTGGGCGTGGATGTCATCACCACCGGCAACCACTCCTTCGACGTGAAGGGCATCGAGTCCTTCTACCGGCAGGAGCCCCGCCTGATCCGGCCCGCCAACCACCCGCCGGGCACCCCCGGCCAGGGCTGGATCAAGCTGCACACCCCCTCGGGCGCCGAGGTGCTGGTGATCAACCTCATGGGCCGGGTGCACATGTCCCCCTGTGACTGCCCCTTCCGCTGCGTGGACAGCATCCTCCAGAAGGAGCGCGCCGACCTCGTCCTCGTGGACATGCATGCCGAGGCCACCAGCGAGGCCCAGGCCATGGGCTGGCACCTGGACGGCCGGGCCGCCGCCGTGCTGGGCACCCACACCCATGTCCCCACCCTGGACGCCAAGGTGCTGCCTGGGGGCACGGCCTACGTGACGGATATCGGCATGACCGGGCCCTACGACGGCGTCATCGGCATGAAGAAGGAGTGCAGCCTGGGCCGCTTCCTCAACGTCCAACGCCCCCGCTACGAGGTCGCCCAGGGCGACTTCCAGCTCCACGCCGTCCTCGTCACCACCGACGGCCGCAGAGCCACCAGCATCGAGCGCATCCTAAGGACGCTTTGATGCCTTTCTCTTTTCACAACTGAAATCGCACAGCGATTTCAGCGACTAAACCGCCGCAGCATCCGCATGTTCCGTCGGTAGGCGGCGCCGCGGGTGAAGTTGATGGCCACCTGGCGGGGGAAGCGGGTGATGGACCCGGCCAGGGAGATGAAGGTCCGCACGGTGTGGGCCGGGCCTCGGCCCAGGCGGCTGGCGTTGTCGTAATAGACCGTCAGGGCTTGGCGCATGGTGGCCCGCGGCAGGTTGAACAGGCCGTAACTCTCGATCACATCGTGGTTGATGCGGCGGGTTCCGTCTTCCTCGGTGACGATCAGGTCCTCGGGTCGGATCTCCTGGGTCATGGCGGCTCCTGGGTCAAGAATCTATCGGCCCATTCCCCCAATTGCTCAATTCGTGCCAAACGCACCGCTCAATGAGTCCCCTAGGCAGGGGTCTAGGTGAGAAAAAGACATCACCGCCAAGTCGCCAAGAGCGCCAAGAAAGGCACTGAAGTACTCTTTCCCCCAGACGCCCTTAAAGAAGCACTTAAAGGGAAGATTCTTGGCGTCTTGGCGTCTTGGCGGTGTTCATTTCTCTTTGCATTCAGAGGGTTGCACCAGCGAGGGGGGAACCCTAGGCCAGCCGCTGCCAGCCGTCCAGGAAGAGGCCGAAGGCCGGATCCTGCTTGGTCTTGGCTTCCACCAGAGCCCTGATCTGGGCCTCCTCGGCCAGCATCTGCTCCGGAGTCAGGTGCCCTGAGAGGGTCATGCCCCGCAGCCAGACCAGGAAGGTGGTGAGGGCGTCGAACTGGTTGTAGCGGACGATCCCGACCATGTCCCCGGCCCGCCACAGCTCGATGACGCTCTTCCCATCCGTTCCCAGCTTGCCGGGAATGCCGCAGGCCGTGGCCAGCTCGTGGAGGGTGGAGGAGGCCTTGCCCCAGCTGCCCACGGCCTCCCGCAGGTCAACGTGTTGACTGCCGTAGCGGTCATAGAAGTCGTCCTTGGCCCACTTCTCCCCGCTCCGCCCCAGGCCCGGGATTGAGAGCCCATGCACCATGGCCCGCTGGGTCAGGATCGGGAGGTCCGCGTCCCGACTGTTGAAGCCCACAAGCTGGGGCTTCTTGTCCCCGACGGCCACCAGGAAGCGCCGCAGGAGCTCGTCCTCGGGCAGGGGCTCCGGGCCATCCGGCAGGGCGTAGAGGCGGTGCGAGACCTCGCCGCTCTTCACGGTGCGGATCACGGCCGCAATGGACACCACCCGGCAGAGGATGGTCTTGAGGTAGGGCCGAGGTTCCGCCTCCGTGGCCCCGCCGTAGGCCCACATGCGGTCGATCACCTCCTCGTCCGAGAGCTCCAGGGGCAGGTCCAGGACCCGGCGACCGGTGGAGGGATCCGGTACCCACTCGGCATCAAAGGCGAAGATCAGGTGGTGGGGTGGACGCAGCATGGCAGACTCCTGGTTCGCAAAACTACACTCGCAGAGATCCCGGGGGAAGCGGAGAAATCCGGACAAAAATCCTCGGGACGGGCGGCTAAGATTGAGGGGTTAACGACCTCAGCATCAGCTTCGCCCCACCTCACCCAAGGAGACCCCATGAGCATCCTGACGATCGGCGTCATTGGCGCAGGCCAGATGGGCAACGGCATTGCCCACGTCTCCGCCCACGCGGGCCTCACTGTGGTGATGCAGGACATCAGCGAGGCCTTTGCTGCCAAGGGCGTGGCCAACATCGACAAGAACCTCCAGCGGGGCGTGGACAAGGGCAAGCTGACCGCCGAGGAGAAGGCCGCCATCCTGGGCCGCATCCGCACCACCACTGCGCTCGAAGACCTGGCCGACTGCGACATCGTGGTGGAGGCCGCCACGGAGAACTGGGTCATCAAGAAGCAGATCTTCGAGACCCTCGACAAGGTCTGCAAGCCCGGGGCAATCCTGGCTTCCAACACCAGCAGCATCTCCATCACCAAGCTGGCCGCTGTCACCAAGCGCCCCGACGTGGTCATCGGCATGCACTTCATGAACCCCGTGCCCGTCATGCAGCTCATCGAGGTCATCCGCGGCCTGGCCACCAGCGACGCCGTCTACCAGGCGGTGATGGATCTGGCCGTGCGCCTGGGCAAGACCCCCATCTCCTGCAATGACTTCCCGGGCTTCGTGGCCAACCGCATCCTGATGCCCATGATCAACGAGGCCATCTACACCCTCTTTGAAGGCGTGGCCACCGTAGAGAGCATCGACGGGATCATGAAGCTGGGCATGAACCACCCCATGGGCCCCCTGACCCTGGCAGACTTCATCGGCCTGGACACCTGCCTGGCCATCCTG
>CAIMFT010000182.1 GCA_903840385.1 uncultured Holophagaceae bacterium | reverse complement strand
GCGGCTACATGGTCTCGCCCGAGGTGCTCGGCATCCCCGTGAAGATGGAGCCCCAGGCCACCGAGGGGAAGGCCGCCATGCTGAAGGCCTTCCAGGACCTGACCGCCGTGGTGGATTCCTCCGGCCTCTGCCTCTTCACCACCTTTGCCTGGGGCCTCCAGGACATCCAGCCCCAGATCCAGGCCGCCTGCGAGGGCGACTGGTCCGACGACCGCCTGCTCCTGATTGGCGAGCGCATCTGGAACATGGAGCGCGAGTTCAACCTGGCCGCGGGCATCACGGGCAAGGACGACACCCTGCCACCGCGCCTCCTCAATGAGCCCGCCAACAGCGGTCCCCAGAAGGGTGCGGTTGCCCGCCTGGACATCATGATGCCGGAGTACTACCAGGTCCGTGGCTGGAGCGCCGATGGCGTTCCCACCGACGCGACCCGCACCCGCCTCGGCCTCTGATCCATGCGACATCTCATTGTTGGAAGCGGTCCCGCGGGCGTGGTCGCCGCGGAGACGTTGCGGAAGGCCGACCCTGCCGCAGAGATCACCATCCTCTGCGGCGAAGGGGAGGCGCCCTACTCCCGCATGGCCATCCCCTACCTGCTGAAGGGGGACATCCCCGAAGCGGGCACCTACCTGCGCAAGGAGCCCGGCCACTACGACCGCCTCCGCATTGCGCTGGTCAAGGCGCAAGCCCAGTCCGTGGATACCACCGCCCGCACGGTGGCCCTGAGCACAGGCAGCAGCCTGCCCTATGACCGCCTGCTCATCGCTACCGGCTCCCGCCCCAGTCTGGAAAAGATTCCTGGCATCGACCTGCCGGGCGTGCACGCCTGCTGGACCCTGGCGGATGCCCGGGCCATTCTTGAAAAAGCCAAGCCCGGGGCCCGCGTGGTCCAGATGGGCGCCGGCTTCGTGGGCTGCATCATCATGGAGGGCCTGCTCTCCCGGGGCGTGGACCTCACCATCCTGGTGCGCAGCGGCTACATGGTGCGCCGCATGATGAACCCCACCGCCAGCGGCCTCCTGCGCAGCTGGTGCGAGGCCAAGGGCGTGAAGATCCTCACCCACACCCAACCCAAGGGCCTCACCTCCGTGGGCGGTGTCCTCCAGGTGGACCTGGGCGAAGGCCGCGTCCTGCCGGCGGACTTCTACCTCAGCGCCGTGGGCGTGGATCCCAACCTGGGCTTCCTTGCGGGCAGTGGCATCGAGATCCGCCAGGGCATCGTGGTGGACCCCAACCAGCAGAGCAGCGTGCCCGGCGTGTATGCGGCCGGGGACGTGGCTGAGTCCGTGGACTGCCTCACGGGCCAGCGCGGGGTCAATGCCATCCAGCCCAATGCCGTGGAGCAGGGCCGCATCGCCGCCCTCAACATGGCCGGCCGACCGGCCGCCTTCAAGGGCAGCCTCGTCTTCAACGTGCTCACCACCCTGGGCCTGGTGTCCTCCTCCTTCGGCCTGTGGGAGGGCGTCCCCGGGGGCGAATCCACCGAGGTCCTGGATCCGACCCACTGGCGCTACCTCAACCTGCAGTTCGACGGCGAGCTGCTTGTGGGGGCCAACAGTGTGGGCTTCACCAACCACGTCGGTGCCCTGCGCGGCCTCATCGAGGGCCGGGTCCAGCTGGGCGTCTGGAAGGCCCGCCTCATGCAGGACCCCACCCAGGTCATGCAGGCCTACCTTGGGGCGGCCCAGAAGCTGGGATGAAGATCACCCTGAAGCTGTTCGCCTCCCTGGGCGTCCACCTCCCTCCCGAGTGCCGGTCCCGGCTCTGGATGGAGCTGGAGCTGCCCCCGGGTGCCACCCTGCTGGACGCCCTCCAGCGCCAGGGCGTGCCCCCGGCCCAGTGCGCCATCGTGCTGCTGGACGGCGTGTGGGTGCCGGTTGCCGAGCTGTCGAGCCGGGTCCTCCAGGAGGGCCAGGTCCTGGCCGTCTGGCCCCCCGTGGCCGGCGGCTGAGGCTCAGTGAAACCCCAGGCGAGCTACGACATGACCATCGACCGGGCGGACTTCTTCCGCCTGCTGCCGGGGGCCGTGGCGGACCGGGACTACCGGGTGGAGGGCGACCGCATCACCCAGGGGGACGCCGCCCAGGGCTGGACCCTGGACCTGCTGCCCCTGGCACCCCTGCCCATCGGCCATCTGGCCATGTCCCGCCTGCGGGTGGAGATCCGCCTGCAGGGACGTGACCCAGCCGCGGTCGAGGCCTTCCTGGCCCGCTTCCACCGAGGCTTCCAGCGCGGCGGCGGCTAGGCTATGGGCGCACATCCCGCTGGAACGACACTGATCACCGCCAAGGCGCCAAGAGCGCCAAGAAATGCACGGCCCCTTGGGCAGGGCAATCAGCTCCGTACCTACCGGGATCGCTTCCGGCTGCGCCGGAAGCCGCCTACGGCGGACCCATGCGGGATGAGTCGATACCTCTTGGCGTCCTTGGCGCCTTGGCGGTGGGCTTTTTCGTCCCAACTTGCGCGCCGTCACGCCAACGTTGGATCTTGATGGTGATCTTTTCTTCTTGAAGCCAAAGCACTATCAAAGAGCCCGGGTGTGGCTGCGGTCGGTGCGGCGGGCCTGGATGAAGCGGTGGATGGGCTCCATGTCCATGTCGGGCGGGGGCGTCAGCACCACGCCCAGGCGGGTGGGGTGGTCCAGGTCCTCCAAATGGGTGATGTGGCGGACCTCGCCGGGGCAGCTGAGCTGCGCCCCATCCGGCAGGGTGGCGTCGATGCCGACCCGGTCATGGAGCTCCACCTGCAGGGACTCCTCCAGGGCCAGGCCCACCCCGGTCTCGGTGAGGTTGACCACCAGAGCGTCCAGGGTGCGGTCACCCAGGGTGATGCGGGCCTTCAGCGGGGACTGGTCCGGGCCGGCCACCCGCATATCCCGGCGACGGTGCAGATGGGCGGTCCCCATGGGCCAGTGGAGGCGCAGGATGACCGTACCCTCGGCATCCACGGTCGGGGCCAGGAGGGTCGCGTCCAGGCTGAGGACCTCATCGCCCAGCAGGATGGTGAGCGTCACGGAGGTGCCTTCCTCTGGGACATGGTCCCTGGGGTGCAGGCCCGATAGCTCCAGGTCCATGCCAGCCCGGAAGCGATGCACCCGCAGGTCTCCCAGCAGGCGGGCATGGGCCTCCTGGAGGCGGAGGCTGGCCGTGGCGCGGGTGAACCGGGCCTGGAGGAGGAACTGTTCCAGGACGGGCGCGGAGAGGAAGGATTCCTGAGTCATGGTGATGCTGCCTTTCAGATGCCCTGGCCCAGGCGGTCCGCCAGGATCGGGTTCAGGCCTGCGGCCAGAATGGCCTTGGCGGCGCCCTTGGTGTCGTACTCGAGGCGATGCAGCCGGAGCCGGCGCCGGGGATGGTCGTAGGTCATGAAGGAGACCCGCGGGTCCCGGTCCCGGGGCTGACCCACCGAGCCGGGGTTCACCAGGTAGCGGCACTGGGGCTGGAGCTCGAACCACTCGCCCGGGTCGAGGCTGATCCAGTTCAGGCGGCCCTTGGCCTCGTCCAGCTCGAAGCAGCCGGGCAGGTGGGTGTGGCCGAAGAAGCAGAGGGGGCCCTCGAAGGCATCAAAGGCGAGGCCCACCTCGTGGTCATGCATGAGGTAGGCGTCTTCGTCCCCGGGGGAGCCATGGGCGATGAGGTAGTCCTCCCCCACCCAGACTGGGCCCTCGGGGGCCTCGGCGAGGATCCGCAGGTTCTCAGGGCGGAGGCGGTCCCGGGTCCAGATGGCCGCATGGCGGGCCGGCAGGCTGAAGGAGCGGGCATCGTCAAGCCCGGAGCAGGCCTTGTCGTGGTTGCCCCGCACCAGGAAGCGGGGCTTCAGCTCCCGGATCTTGTCCAGCAGGTGGTTGGGGTGCGCTCCGTAGCCCACCAGATCCCCCAGGAGGACGAAGCGGTGGATGGCCTTCCGACGGGTGAACCGGAGCACGGCCCGCAGGGCGTGCAGGTTCGCGTGCAAATCGGAAAGGATCAAGTCCACAGGATGTCCGGGGGATGGCTAGGAGTTTAGCAAGGCTGAGGCCAGATCCTCGGAACTATGACCAAAAGGAATGGCCATGGGGGCCAGGGACCAGGCCGCCCGCCGGGTGGCATAGCGGGCCATGAAGCCGGCCCGGTCCTGGGCCAGCGGCCTGGCGGGGTCTCGTCCAACCCGAGCCCAGGCCCGCTCCGGGGTCTCGGCCAGCCACAGCGGCGCGAACCTGGCTTCGGCCACGGTGGCCCGGTTGGCCAGGGCTTCCCAGGCGCCCCCGCCCACGGCCACCACGGCCGGGGTCTCCAGGAGGGTGGGCAGGAGGGCGGCTTCCAGGGCCCGGAAGGCGGCTTCCCCCGAGGCGGCGAAGATCTCGGCCACAGGGCGCCCGCCATGGGCTTCGATGACCTGGTCCAGGTCGTGGAAGGGCAGGCCCAGGCCTGTGGCCAGGGCCGGACCCAGGGTGCTCTTGCCGGCGCCGCTACCCCCCACCAGGACAAGGCCCTGGCCCCGATGGAAGGGGGGACGGACGCGCCAGCGCTGGGCCTGGACCGCCCAGCCCAGGGCGGCGGGGTCCGCCGAGCGGTGGAGCTCACCCACCATGGCCAGGGCCTCCGCCCCGGCCGCGAAGCAGGCGGGCCCATCGGCCAGCGTCAGGCCGCCGATGGCTATGGGGGCCAGACCCCGGTCCCGGAGGGCCTGACAGCCCTCAGCCAGGCCCTCCAGGCCTACAGGGGCAGCGTGGTCAGTCTTGGTGGCGGTGCCCCGGAAGGGCCCCACGCCAGCGTGGTCGCAGGTGGCGTCCACGGCGTCCCACTCGTCGGGCCCATGGGTGGAGGTACCCAGGTGGCAGGGGCCGAGGCCCGGCAGGCGGCGGGCCTCGGCCGGGGGCAGGTCATCCTGGCCCAGGTGCAGGCCCCAGGGGGTCAGGCCCTCCCGGGCTGCCAGCAGGGCCAGATCGGCGCGGTCATTGACGACGATGGCGGGCCAGCCACCCCGGGAGGCCGACTCCGCCAGGGCCGCCCGGAGCTCCAGCCACTGGGCCTTGGCGTCCAGGGGCTTGCCCCGGAACTGCACCAGCGGAAACCCCGCCTCGCCCAGCGCCCGCACCTGCGCCGACAGCGACTCCGGCCGGGAGGCCTCCGTGATCGGGTAGAGCGGTGGCAGCTGCAACATCCCACCAGTCTACCGCTAGGGTCCCGAGCACCAGAACATGGAAGGGAAAAACAACTGATTCACCACGAAGATCTTCGTGGTGATCTTTTTTCTTTTTCTCCAAATCCCAACAGCGCTATGCCGCTTCGCTGTCGGCGAACTGGAGGCGGACGAGCTTGGCGTAGACGCCGTCCTGGGCGATGAGGCTGTCGTGGGTGCCGCGCTCGACGAGGACGCCTTGATCCAGCACCCAGATCTCGTCGGCATCCCGGATGGTGGAGAGGCGGTGGGCGATGGTGAAGGTGGTGAGGCGGTGGCTCACGCGCTCGATGACCCGCTGGATCTTGGCCTCGGTCTCGGAGTCGATGTTGGCGGTGGCCTCGTCCAGCAGCAGCACGGCGGGCTCCAGGTAGAGCATCCGCGCAAAGGCCAGCAGCTGCCGCTCCCCGGCGCTGAGCTTCTGGCCCCGCTCGCCCACCTGGGTCGCCAGGCCCTCGGGCAGGCGGTCCACCAGGTCCCGCAGCTGACTCTGCTCCAGCACCGAGGCCAGCCGGTCGGCATCCAGGGGGCGGTCCAGCACAATGTTGTCCCGCAGGGTGCCGGAGAAGACGAAGACATCCTGCAGCACCAGGCCGAAGAGGGCGCGGAGCTCCTTCAGCTTCAGGTTGCGCAGGTCCTCGCCATCCACGGTGATGCGGCCCGCGCCGACATCGTAGAAGCGCATGAGCAGGTTGATGAGGGTGCTCTTGCCGGCCCCGGTGTGGCCCACCACGGCCACCCGCCGACCCTTGGGGATGACGCCGCTGAGGTCCCGGACCACCGTGCGGCCGCCCGCCTCATAGGCGAAGGTGACCCCCTCGAAGCGGAGCTCCCGGGTGAAAGCAGCGGGCTTGGCGTCAGGGGCTTCGGGGATCTCCTCCCGGTTGTCCAGGAGGCGGAAGATCCGCTCGCTGGAGGCCAGAGCCGTCTGCATCACGTTGTAGCGCTCGGCCAGCTCCCGGATGGGGCGGAAGAAGCGGCCGGACTGCTGCACGAAGGCCAGCAGCAAGCCCCAGGTGATGGCCCCGGCCTGCAGCTTGAACCCGGCGTAGAAGATCAGGGCGGCCAGGGTGCCGGAGGTGATGAACTCCACCACGGGGAAGAAGACGGCGTAGGCAAAGATGGTGCGGAGGAAGGCCTGGAAGTAGTCCTCGTTGAGGGTGCGGAACTGCTGGCTGCTGCGGACCTCCTGGCTGTTGATCTGCACCAGGCCCATGCCGGAGATCTGCTCCTGGAGGAAGGCATTGATGGCGGCGTAGCGCCGCTGGGTCTCGCGGAAGGCCTCGCCCGCCCGGCGGCGGAAGACCTCCGTGGCCACCAGCAGGAAGGGCAGGATGCCCAGGGCCACCGTGGCCATGCCGGGGTGCGTCCAGAACATCCAGCCCACGATGGCCAGCAGGGATAGCGCATCCCCCACGATGGCCACGAAGCCCGAGGCGAACATCTCGTTGAGGTTCTGGACGTCGCTGGTGACGCGGGTCATGAGTCGGCCCACCGGGTTGCGGTGGAAGAAGTCCGTGCTGCGCCCCATGAGGTGCCCAAAGAGCTGCACCCGCAGGTCCAGCATGGCCCGCTGCCCCACCTTGGCCAGCAGGAAGTAGCGGGCGAAGCTCACGAAGAAGCCCGCCACGAGGATGCCCAGGAAGCCAGCCACCAGGGGGGCGGCCCCGGCGAGGCTGCCTTGGGCCATGAAGCGGTTGATGAGGCGCAGGGTCAGCTCAGAGGGGAGGACCTCCAGGAAGGCCCCGAGCGCCATGAGCACCAGCAGGGCGGCCAGGGCCCGCCACTGGGGCTTGAGGTAGCCCGCCAGCCGCCACAGCAGCGCATGGCGCATGGGGCGCTGGTCCACCTGGTCGGGCTGGAAAAAGGCTTCCTGTTCAGACATGAGGTCCATTCTCCCACAGGAACGGCGGGATCCGTTTTTCTGCCGGGACTGTAGACTGGAGGTTCTTGCCGGAGACTCCATGGGACCCCTGACGCCGACCCTCATTGCCGCCGCCCTGCTTGCCCTTGCCCCCCCGGCTCCGCCGGTGCCGGATGCCGAGGTGGAAGCCCGGCTCCGCCGCGATGTGACGTACATGGCCGCCCCTGAGCTGAAGGGTCGAGGCAATGGCTATCCCGAGCTGGAGACCGTGGCCCGGCGCCTCGAGGCCGAGCTGAAGGGCCTCGGCATCGCCACCCAGGTGCAGCACCTCCCCTTCATCGCCAAGGTCGCCCGCGAGAAGCAGGCCGCCGCCCTCACCCTGGGGGAGACCGCCCGCACCCTGGTCTGGGGCAAGGACATCGAGGCCCTGGGCTACAGCGGCGATGCCGACCTGCGCAACAAGCCCCTGGCCTTCCTGGGCTACGGCCTCCAGATCCCCGGCGGCTATGACGACCTGGCGGGCATCGACCTGAAGGGCCGGGTGGCGGTGATTGCCCGGAGCGTGCCGGACCTCGACGTCTTCGCGCACCTGCCCAAGGGCGAGCGCAGCCTGCTGGCCCGCCTGAAGCGCCTGGAGATGGCCAAGGTGGCGGCCGTGGTCATCCTCGAGGACACAGGCCTGCGGCCCCTCCTGCGGGAAGAGGGTCCGGTGAAGATGGACCTCCCGGTGGTGGGCATCACCGCCGAGGCCCTGGCCCCGGCCTGTGGGGACCTCCTGGCGCGCCTCAAGACCATCAAGGAGACCGGCAAGCCCGCCAGCAAGGACTTCATCCTGGCGCCCTGGTCCGTCCTGAGCCTCGAGCTGAAGCTCAAGCGGGAAGAGGGGCAGATTCCCAATGTGGTGGGCTTCATCCCGGGTCGGGACCCCATCCTGAAGAAGGAGATCATCGTCCTGGGCGCGCACATGGACCACCTGGGCATGGGCGAACGCCACAGCCTCGGCGGTGCCGAGGCGGTCGGGAAGGTGCACCCCGGGGCCGACGACAACGCTTCCGGCACCGCTCTGGTGCTGGAGCTGGCCCGCCAGCTGAACAAGGAGCGGCCCCGCCGCTCCATCCTGGTGCTCCACTTCGGCGGCGAGGAGGAGGGCCTGCTGGGCTCGCAGTACTGGGTGCAGCACCCCACCCACCCGCTGGAGTCCGTGAAGTTCATGCTCAACTTCGACATGGTGGGTCGCCTGGATGACCAGGCCCCCAAGCTGCTCATGGGCGGCCTCGGGGCCTCCAAGGCAGCGCTGGAAGCGGCCCAGAAGCTGGTGCCCAAGGGCTTCTCCGTGTCCGGGGACGTGGGTGCCAGCGTCGGCGGCTCGGACCACATGAGCTTCAGCCAGGCCAAGGTCCCCACCTTCTTCTTCTTCACCGGTGTCCATGGCGAGTACCACCGGCCCACGGACACCTCTGACCGCATCAACTTCAAGGGCATGGCGCAGCTGGCGGCCTACGGCAAGACCGTGGCGCTGGACCTGGCCAATGGCGAGACCGTCCCGGCCTTCGACCCCGAGACCGCCAAGGTGCCCATGAAGGGCGATGGCGGCCCCATGCGCATCTCCTTCGGGACCCTGCCGGACTACAGCGAGAACCCCAAGGGCTTCCGCATCACCGGCGTGACCAAGGGCTCCACCGCCGAGGCCATCGGCATGCAGGCCGGGGATATCATGGTGCAGTTCGGGGACCGGCCCGTGAAGAGCATCTACGACTACATGGGAGCCCTGGGTGCCTTCAAGGCCGGGGACAAGGCCGTGATCCAGTGGCTGCGCGGGGACACGCTCATGAAGGCCGAAGCCGTCCTCAAGGGCCGCTCATGAGGCTGGCCACCCCCTCCGGCTTTCCCACCGAGGTGTTCCTCCTGGAGCACCCGGATGCGGAGCTGTTGCCGGCCGGTCCCTGGACCCTGGTGGGCGACCGCTGCCTCCGGGAAGCCTGGCTGGCCGCAGGCCTGCCGGAGCCCGAGGGGGCCCTCTGGGTGTCCCTGCCCGAAGAAGAGAAACGCCTGGCGGCGGTGATCCCCTGGCTGGAGCACTGGGCGCAGGTGCCCTTCCACCGGGACCTCACGGTGGTGGCTGTGGGCGGGGGTGTCCTCACGGACCTCGCTGGTCTGGCTGCGGCCCTCTACCTCCGGGGCGTGGCCTGGCAGGCCTGGCCCACCACCGTGCTGGCCATGGCCGATGCGGCCCTGGGTGGCAAGACCGGTGCGGACCTGGAGGCCGGCAAGAACCTGGTGGGGGCCTTCCATCCCCCCCGCCGCCTGGTGGCCTGCACGGGCTTTCTCGCCTCGCTGCCCACCCGGCAGGTGGAGAACGGACGCTGGGAGCTCATCAAGACCGCCCTCATCCTGGGCGACCTGGTCTGGGCCGACGAGATGCTGCAGGATGGTCCCGTGAAGTTCAGCTGGGTGGAGCGGGCCCTGGCCTTCAAGGCCGGCGTGGTCCACCGGGATCCCCGGGAGTCCGGTGAGCGGCGTCTCCTGAACCTGGGCCACACCCTGGGCCATGCCCTCGAGGCGGCCTCCGGCTATGAGCTGCTCCACGGCGAGTCCGTGGGTCTGGGCTTGCTGGGCGCCTGTCTGCTGGCGGAGGAACAGGGCCTGAAGCCCCTGCCTGCAGCCCTGCTGGCCACCCTGGCGCACCGACTGGCTCCCTTGGCGTCCTGGGTCGCCCCCTGGGAGGCCTGCCTGCCCCTGCTGGCCCGGGACAAGAAGGCCCAGCGGACTTCGGCCCCAGGCGCCCAGGCGGCGGCCGTCATGATTCACTGCATCCTGCCCCGGCTGGGGGAAACCGCCATCCAGCGGACCCTGCCGCCCGAGGCCTGGCAGCTTACCCACGAGCGCCTCTTGGCCATGCTCCAGGAAGGGGAGGGCTCCGATGCCTGAGTGCCGCAGGGCCATCCTGGCGATGCTGCTGGCGGGGGCAGCTCTGACGGCTCCCGCTGCCGAGGACCCCCGCGCCCTCATGCTCACGGCCCGCTCCCTCCAGTTCCGAGGCGGCGGCGAGGATCCCAAGACGGCCGTGCTCCTGTACCGGAAGGTGATCACCCTGGTGCCGGACAGCGCCGAGGCTCACCTCCGCCTGTCCGAGTCCCTGCAGGAGGCCGAGGATCCCGAGGCCGCCGTGGCCCCCGCCGAGAAGGCCGTGGCCCTGGCCCCCCAGAATGCCGAGGCCCAGGCCCACCTGGGCCTGCTTCACTACCAGCGGGCCCAGAAGAACCCCGAGGTGGCACCCCTGGCCGCCCAGGCCCTGCGGGCCGCCGCTGCCCGCCTGCCCCAGGACCCGGAGCTGTGGGCCCGCCTGGGCGAGGTCTGCGAGCAGACCAAGGACAGCGCAGGCGCCCTGCGGGCCTGGATCCGGCTGGGCCGCCTGCGCCCCTCGTTCACCCCGGCCTGGGAGCGCGCCCTCATCCACTCCCGCGCCATCCAGGACTACGACGGCAAGCGGGAGGCCCTGCTGGCCCTCAATGCCCGCAACCCCGAAGACCGGAACCTGCGCCTGCTGGAAGAGCTGGCCCGGGAGCAGATCAAGGTCGGCTACCTGGCCCATGCGGAGGAGAGCTTCCTCCTCCTGGCCCGCCACCTGCCGACGGAAGCGGGCCTGTGGGAGAACGTGTCCCTCATCCGTCTCCAGACCGCCCGCTACTCGGAGTCCCTGGAGACCCTGGCCCGGGCCGAGGCCCTGAAGCCGAGCCCCACCCTGACCTTCCATGCGGCCCGCGCCCTCATGAACCTGGGCCGCTTCGCCGAGGCCGAGCGGCGGCTTGCCGCCCTAGTCACTGCGCCCGCCGGCGTGGACTGGATCGAGGATGGCGCCCAGATGCTGTATGCCGAGTCTCTGCTGGCCCAGGGCCGGACGGAGGCCCTGCTGGACTTCCTGCGCCAGCGCCCGGCCAGCCCACGCACCGATGCTGAGGCTCTGGCCTTCAAGGCCCAGGCCTTCATCGCCCAGAAGGACTGGCGCAGCGCCCTGGCGGTCATCCGCGACGGCGTGGTCAGCCACCCGAAGAACGCCTTCTTCCGCCAGGCGGCCCGGCTGCCCGAGGCCCAGCTGGCCTACCACCTGTTCTCCCGCACGGAGGCGGAGGCCGCCCTGGAGCAGCTGCACCTGGAGGGCATGGCGGCCCTGTGGCAGGAGTTTGGCCGCTGGGACAAGTGCCTCGAGACCCTGGAGCGCGCCCGGCGCCTGGCGCCTGTGACCAGCGTGGACCTGCTGGTGATGCAGAGCCAGGCCTACGATCAGCTGGACCGCCACGCCGAGGCCCTGACCGTGCTCCGCGAGGCCCAGGCCCTGGAGCCGAACAACCCCCTCGTCCAGAACAACATTGGCTACCTCCTGCTGGAGCAGGATCAGAACCTGGAGGAGGCCGCCGCCCTCATCGAAAAGAGCGTCAAGGCCACCCCGAACAGTGGCAGCGTGGTGGACAGCCTGGGCTGGGCCCAGTTCAAGCTGGGGCGCTTCAAGGAGGCCGAAGCCACCCTGCGCCGGGCTACCGAGCTGACGCCCTACAGCCCCGAGGTGCGGAAGCACCTGGGGGAGGTCCTGGTGAAGCTGGAGCGTCTGCCGGAGGCCGCTGAGCAGTGGGAGCGGGCCCTGGCCTTCGTGTTCCCGGAGCGGGCGGCGCTGGCCAAGCGCCTGTCCGAGCTGCGGGCTCGCATCGCCCGGGCACAGGCGTCCACTCCCGAGGCGGCCGAGCCAGCTCCGGCGAAGACCACCGTCCCCGATGACGACGAGGATGAGGACCAGCTCTGATGCTGTACCTGGCGCCCCCGGCCCTTGTCCAGCCCGCCCCGGCCGCCCCCCTGCGGGCCCAGTACGGCTGGGGCTACGCCGGCCCTGGCGGGGAAGGCGTGGGCACCCTCAGCCTGCTGCTGGACCTGAACACCGGTCGCCTGGTGCTGGAGCTCCACGCCCCGGGTGAGCGGCTGCTGCTGCTGGAGGGGGACCGGGCCTCTGGCTATCGCCTGCAGGTGCCCCGCCAGAACGTGGACCAGCGTGCGGGCAACCTCGCCGCCCTGCCGCTGCCCTTCCTGCCCCAGGTGGCCAGCGTCGAGCAGCTGGACCGCCTCCTCCGCACCGGCGCAGGCCCCGGCATCACCGTGACCAAGCAAGACGCCCAAGGCCCCGTAAAGCTGACCTGGAAAGGCAGAGACCTCAAAGGCAAAGAAGAACAGGTCTGGCTCGACCGCAAAAAATGGGAAGCGCCGCAGTGAGTTAAAAACGCTCCACGAAGGGCACTAAGAAAAGCGAAAAAAGAATTAACCACGAAGACAGAAAGACCACGAAGAAAAGCAAAAAAGCATTTTTTTTCTTTTCTTGTGGTTTTTTCTTCGTGTCCTTCGTGGTGATCTTTTATTTTTTGGGGAAAGCAGGGCTACCCGCTTCGATCCAGGCGTTGAGGATGGCGTCGCCGAGGTGCTGGGCGGCGCGCTCGAGCTGTTGCTTCACCATGGGGCCCTGGCTGGCTTCGAAGATCGCCCAGTAGGCAAAGCCGCGGGTCTTGCCGCGGGTGGTGCGGGGGGTGGTGCGGTCGGCGGCTTGGTCATCTGCCAGCAGCTTGGGTACCAGGCTGTGGGCCTGCTCCAGCCACTCCCAGGGGCAGCTCAGGAGGGCGGGGTCGGGCTTGGCTGGGGCGGCGTGCAGGGCTTCGAGGCTCACCAGGCGGCCCACCAGACCCGTCTCCCACCGGCTATGAACGCCCGTCTGGTCCGTGGTCTTGCCGTCGTGGTCCAGGGTGGTGTGCAGGGGCACATGGGCATCGCCGATGTAGTGGCCGAGGATTGCCGAAGCCAGGGCCACCTGGGCGGGATCACCGCTGCGGAAGGCCGCCACCAGGTCCCGCCAGCGGTCCTGGATGACCCAGGGCACCACGCCCTTGCGGTAGTAGTCAGCCCCAGCCGCTTCCCGGGCCTGCTCCAGGGTGAGGGGCAGATGGCCGGCGCCCCCGAAGGCCTCCAGGTTCATGTAGTGGCGCGGGCCTTCCTTCTTGTCCGTCTTCCAGTGATCCGGGTCCGAGGCGTGGTCCACGAGGACCCCCTCCTGGCCCGCAAACCAGGCCCGGGGCGCCGGGGGCAGGGTGGTGAGGGCCAGCGCCGACACCGTGCGATGCCCCTTGTCCCCCCAGGCCCCGAGGGGCGGGGCGGCCAGGAGCAGGAACAGGACAACAAAGCGCATTGGATTCCCTTGTCTCAGCATTCACAAAAATCAAGATTCGCCGCCTTGGCGGCAAATCTTGATAAGCAAACTGCATCCTGTCTTGCCGCCACCTATTCCGGGATGGTGCCGGAGCGCTCCCAGCGGGTGCGGGTGAAGAAGTGGCGGGCGGCGTCGATGAAGTCCCCGGCCACATCCCCCGGGCCTTCGGGCACCCGGCCGTTGTCGTTGTCCGTGTCCCCCTCGCGGAAGCTCCACCACACCATGAAGGGGCGGCCCCGCAGGTGGTCCATGGGCAGGAAGCCCCAGTAGCGGCTGTCCTGGCTGTTGTCCCGGTTGTCACCCATGGCAAAGATGTGGCCTGCAGGGACCTTGACGGGCCCGAGGTTGTCCTTGAAGCCGTCCTGAACAAGGCTGTTCATGGCCTGCATCTGGTTCCGGGTGTGGAGCGACAGCACTTCGGGATCCGCATGACGCCAGAGGCCCTGCGGGCGCTCCGCCTCGCCGGCGGTGCGCGTGATGGGCCAGGGACCGGGGGTGGGACCTTCAGGGGTGCGGCCGAACATGTGCTCGAAGGCGCCGGTGACCTGCTTGCCGTTCACGTAGAGGCGCTTGTCCCGCATCTCCAGGGTGTCGCCGGGCAGGGCCACGCAGCGCTTCACATAGTCCTGGTCGCGGTCCAGGGGGTAGCGGAACACGATGATGTCGCCCCGCCGCACGCTGCGCATGGGGAACAGGGCCTCCTCCCAGGCCCACTGGGGCCGGGCGAAGATGAACTTGTTGGCCAGCAGGTGGTCCCCGATCATCAGCGTGTTGCGCATGGAGGCGGTGGGGATCTTGAACTGCTGCCCCACGAAGGCCTTGAAGAACAGGATGAGCACCATGGCGAAGCAGATGACTTCAATGTTGTCCCGGACCATGCCCTTCTCGGCGCCTGGCGGGAGAATGATGTCCTGGTCTTCGGCAGTGGTCTCGGCCATGGGGGCTCCGGAGGGGATCAGGGTCGGGTGAGGGAGGGCAGGTCCGTGAAGCCGCGGGCCACCAGGAGGTTCACGGGGGTCCAGCCGCCGGCGCGCTCTTCCAGCGACTCCACCTCGCCCAGGTCCGGCAGGTAGAGGGTCCGGAAGCGGGGGCCCTGGGTGGGGGTGCCCTCGACCCAGATACCGATGGGGTCCGTGCCCGGGGCCAGCAGGCGGGCGCCCTGCCAGGCCCCGCGGCCCACCACCCGGAAGGTGATGCCTCGCTCGGTCCAGCTCTCGCTGGCCGGGAAGCCCTCGGGCAGCAGGCGGGTCTGGCTCTGGCCGTCGGGCGCCACGAGGCTCACGCCCCCCGCCCGGCAGAGCAGGTTGAGGGTGGTGCGCCCCTGGGTGCTGGTGAGGTCCAGCTGAACGGCGCTGGGGCCGCCGGGGGCGATGGGTGCGCGGGCCACCCGCATCTGCAGGCGGCCGTTGGAGCGGACAGGCTGGGGCAGGGAGGGATTCTCGTAGGCCAGGGTCAGGCCCTCTTCCCAGGGGGCATAGACCGCCGCCTGGCGGGGCTGGCAGGCCAGGGCCAGCAGAAGGGCGGCGGAGCCCAGGAGCAGCCCCCTCCGGCCCATCAGCGGTGGCCCCGGTTGAACCTGGCCACCAGATCGGTCAGGGAGGCGCCGGGCTCGGGGGCCGGCTGGGCTGGGGCGGAGAAGACCCGGGACTCGGTCTCAGGCCGGACCGGGCGGGGGCCCCGATCAGGCCGGGGCGGACGCGGGCCTTCGGGCCGAGGCGGCCGTGCACCCTCAGGCCGGGGCGGTCGTGCGCCTTCAGGACGAGGTGGGCGAGGACCCTCGGGCCGGGGTGGCCGAGGACCTTCGGGTCGGGGCGGTCGGGCGCCCTCCGGCCGAGGCGGCCGGGGGCCTTCCGGTCGAGGTGGGCGGGGACCCTCAGGGCGGGGCGGCCGCGCACCTTCAGGCCTGGGCGGCCGAGCACCTTCGGGCCGGGGCGGGCGAGCCTGACCCTCGGGGCGGGGCTGCCGGGGGGGGCGACCGGCCTGGGGCTGGGGTGGGAGCAGGGCCTTGATGGAGAGGGCGATGCGCTTGGACTGGAGGTCCACGGTGAGCACCTTGACCTTCACGGCCTGCCCCACGCTGAGAGCGTCCGCCGGGTTCTTCACGTAGCGGTAGGCGATCTCGGAGAGGTGCACCAGGCCGTCCTGGTGGACGCCCACATCCACGAAGGCGCCGAAGTCCGTCACGTTGGTGACGATGCCCTGCAGCTCCATGCCCACTTCCAGGTCCGAGGGCTTGTGGACGCCCTCGCGGAACTCCACGATCTCGAAGGTCTGGCGGGGATCGCGGCCGGGCTTCCTCAGCTCCGCCAGGATGTCCCGCACGGTCTCCATGCCGCACTGCTCGTCCACCAGCTGCTGGGGGTCGAGGGCGTTGATGACGTCGTCGGCGCCGAGGAGCTCGGGCACGGTGCGCCCGGTGAGCTGGCAGATGCGCTCCACCACAGGGTAGCTCTCAGGGTGCACGGCGGAGGCGTCCAGAGGATCCTCACCGTCCCGGATGCGGAGGAAGCCTGCGGCCTGCTGGAAGGCCTTGGCCCCGAAGCGCCCGATCTCCAGGAGCTGGGTGCGGCGGCGGAAGGCGCCGTGCTCGAAGCGGTGGGCGACGATGCTCTTGGCCAGGCTCTCGCCGATGCCAGCCACGTAGGCCAGCAGCTTGTAGGAGGCGCTGTTGAGGTCCACGCCCACGCGGTTCACGCAGCTCTCCACCGTATCATCCAGGCCCTTCTTCAGGGCGGTCTGGTTCACGTCGTGCTGGTACTGGCCCACGCCGATGCTCTTGGGATCCACTTTCACCAGCTCTGCCAGGGGGTCCTGGAAGCGGCGGGCGATGCTCACGGCACCGCGCACGGTGACGTCATGCTCCGGGAACTCCTCCCGGGCGATGTCGCTGGCGGAGTAGACCGAGGCGCCGGCCTCGCTGACGGTGACGCAGATGAGGCTCGTGCGGTCCGTCTCCTTGAGCCAGGTGCGGATGAAGGCCTCCACCTCGCGGCCGCCGGTGCCGTTGCCGATGGCGATGGCTTCCACGGGGTTGTCGCCGCAGAGCTTCTCGAGGATGGCGCGGGCGCCGTCCAGGTCCCGCTTGGGCTCCAGGGGGTAGATGACATCGTTCTGCACCAGCTGACCCAGGCGGTTGATGACCACCAGCTTGCAACCGGTGCGGATGCCCGGGTCCACGCCCAGGGTGCAGCGCTGGCCAGCGGGCGGGGCGAGGAGCAGGTGGTCCATGTTGATCTGGAAGACCTTGATGGCCTCGCCGTCGGCCTTGCGCTTGGCCTCGTAGCGCACCTCGGACTCGATGGCGGGGGCCAGCAGGCGGTCGAAGGCGTCGGCGGCCACCTCGGGGAAGTGGCGGCGGTAGGCGGCACCGGGGTCGGCCTCAATGCGGGCCTCCAGCTGGGCCACCAGGGGCTCCCGGGTGACCAGCAGCTTCACCGTGAGGATGTCCTCCTTCTCGCCGCGCCGGAGGGCCAGCAGGCGGTGGCTGGGGATCTTCTTGATGGGCTCGGAGAACTCGAAGTAGGGCTTGAAGCGCAGGGCTGCCTGGTCCGCCTTGCGCTCTTCCCGGGCCACGGACTGGAGGATGCCGTGCTCGTGGAAGGTCTGGCGCAGCCAGGCCCGGATGGCGGCGTCCTCGGAGAGGCGCTCAGCCAGGATATGACCCGCACCCTCCAGGCACTCGGAGGGAGCCCGCAAGCCGTCCTCGTCCTTGATGAAGGGCTCGGCGATGAGCATGGGCTCGGCGCCCGTGGCATCCGCCAGCAGGGAGTCCAGCAAGGGCTCCAGGCCGCGCTCCCGGGCCGCCGTGGCCTTGGTGCGCTTTCGGGGCTTGTAGGGCAGGTAGAGGTCCTCCATCTCGGCCTTCACCCAGGTGCGCTCGATCTTCGCCTGCAGCTCCGGGGTCAGCTTGCCCTGCTCCCCGATGCTCTTCAGGATCGTCTTCCGGCGGTCCAGCAGGTCCTTGAAGTAGGCAAGGCGGTCCTCCACGGCCCGGATGGCCACTTCGTCCAGGGAGCCGGTGGCTTCCTTCCGGTACCGGGCGATGAAGGGCACGGTGTTGCCCTCCTGCAGCAGCGCCGCAATGGCAGCAACGCCTGAGCGGGGGAGCTTGAGCTCCGAGGCCATGAGGTCAAGCACCTGATCCACACTTGCTCCTTGCACCCCGGGAATCCGGGAAAGGGGATGATACCAAGGCCGGGGGGTTCCCGCCCCCTGCACTGGTCTATCGGTCCAGGACCACCTTCCGCCGAGTACCCGCCGGAGGTCGCTCCAGGCCCCGGAGGGCCTTCCGCCAGTGGGCCGCATCCAGCCCTGTGCCAATGGCCACAGCCATGCAGGGCGGCGGCTGACCGCTGGGTAGGAGGGGCATGCGGGACAGCTCCAGGCGGCCATCCGCCAGCTGAAAGGCCCAGCGGTCGCTGCCGTCATTGCGCGCGGCCCAGCCGTCGAAAGCACACACGCCCTTGGCCCGCAAGAGCTCCCCTTCGGCCGGGGGGGCCAGCAGGAGGGCCTCCAGGGCCGCTGGGTCCACCGGATGGTCGAAGGCCAGGGTGATGGCCCGGGCCGCGGCAAAGCTGGGGCCGTCTACGGGGGCCCAGCCCTCGGGCAGGGGGCGCACATCCCCCTGCCAGGGGTCCGGGCTGCCAGCGGGGGCTTCCCCGTGGCGGGTGGCCACCAGGGGGATGTGGCGGAAGGCGGCCCGTAGCTCACCCTCCCAGGCAAAGGCGGCGGAGGGGTCCAGGTCGGCCTTGCTGAGGTGGATGAGGCTGGCCAGGGCCGCCTGCCGGCGGAGCAGGGGGCGGGTCTGCAGGTGATCCACGGGGGACAGGCAGGACACCACCGTGAGCAGGCCAGCCAGGCGGGTGCGGCCGGCCAGGGCGGGCTCCAGCTCCAGGTCCAGCAGGTCCGTGGGGTCCGCCAGGCCCGTGGTCTCCAGCACCACCCGCTCCGGGCCGCCGGGCTCGAAGCACCAGGAGCGCAGGGTCTCCACCACATCGTCCCGCAGGCTGCAGCAGGCGCAGCCGTTCACGAGGTTCTCCACGCCCGCCAGCTCTGGGCGCTCCGCATCCACCAGGGCCCCGTCCACACTCACGGCACCGAACTCGTTGATGAGCACCGCCACCCGGTGGCCCGCCGCCACCTCGGCCTTCAGCAGCCGGTTCACGGCCGTGGTCTTGCCGGCGCCCAGGGGGCCGGTAACGATGAGGATCTCCATGGGGCGGCGCTCGGTCATCCCCCTATGATGACGGGCGAGGCGGTGGCGCTCCAACAATTAGGGATCTTCCGGGATTTCAGGGAAGGAAGTCTCACCGGGACCACAGAGAACGCAGAGGAAAACAGGCAAGGGGTGGCTGAAAAGAAAGGAAGGAACGCGGAGGAAAACCGAGGAGCTGAGGAGAGCGGAGAACGGCCTGAGTGCTTGGGTCGGAAAAGCTTCTTAGCCGGGGATGGACGGGGAGGAGCGGGAT
>CAIMFT010000181.1 GCA_903840385.1 uncultured Holophagaceae bacterium | reverse complement strand
GGACTCCGGCGCCCCCAAGGTCACCCTGGGCGAGTACGTCCGCAACGAGACCCGCTACCGGATGATCGAGCAGCAGAACCCCGAGCACTTCAAGAAGCTGCTGGCCCAGTCCCAGCACGAAGTCTCCAACCGGTACTCCGTCTACGAGCAGCTCTCCAAGCTGACCGTGACCCCCAAGGAAAGCTGAGGCAGCCATGGATCTCAAGACTTCTTACCTGGGACTCCAGCTGGCCCATCCCCTGATGGCGGGGGCCTCCCCGCTGGTCGATGACATGGGCATGGTCAAGCGCCTCGAAGACGCCGGCGCCTCGGCCATCGTCATGCACTCGCTGTTCGAGGAGCAGATCACCCGTGAGGAACAGGGCACCCTCATGGACCTGGAGCTGCACGCCAACGCCAACGCCGAGGCCATCTCCTACTTCCCCCAGGCCGAGGACTACCGCCTCGGTCCTGAGCACTACCTCGAGCAGATCCGCCGCATCAAGGCTGCCGTGGCCGTGCCGGTCATCGCGTCCCTGAACGGCACCACCGCTGCAGGCTGGCTACACTACGCCGGCCTCATGGAACAAGCTGGGGCCGATGCCCTCGAGCTGAACGTCTACTACATCGCAACGGATGCCAAAGAGTCCGCCGCCGATGTGGAAAAGCGCACCCTCGACGTGGTCCGCACCGTCAAGGCCCAGGTGAAGATCCCGGTCGCCGTCAAGCTCTCCCCGTTCTTCAGCTCCCTGGCCCACTTCGCGGTGGAACTGGAAGCTGCGGGTGCCGACGGTCTGGTGCTCTTCAACCGGTTCTTCCAGCCCGACATCAACGTCGAGGAGCTCCTCGCCGAGCCCACCCTGCAGCTGTCGGGTCCCTCCGACCTGCTGCTCCGGCTGCGCTGGCTGGCCGTCCTCCACGGCCACGTGAAGGGCAGCCTCGCCGTCACCGGCGGCGTGCACGATGGCATGGGGGCCCTGAAGGCCGTCATGGCCGGGGCCGATGCGGTGCAGATGGTCTCCGCCCTCCTCATCCACGGACCGGAGCGGATCGCCCAGACCCGCGCCACCCTGGCCGAGTGGCTGGAGGAGCACGAGTACGAGTCCCTGGCCCAGGCCCGGGGCAGCATGAGCCTGCTGAAGTCCCCCAACCCCCAGGCCTTCACCCGCGCCAACTACATGCGGATCCTGAACGGCTGGAAAGCCTAGTTTTTCGCTTCATCCGTTAAGAACCCCCGGGCCTCCGGGGGTTCTTTGCGTTGTGCAATTAATCACAGGCTTTCGGGGTGATTGACCTCATTATCGTCTATTATCTAAGACGACCCACTCATCTGCGAAGGTGACCATGCTACCTCTCTCCCAGTCTTCTGGTTATGCAGTCCTGGCTATGAGTTGCCTCCAGGACCCCGGCGGCAAGCCCACCCTCGTGGTGGACGTGGCGGCGCGCACCGGTTTCCCGCGGCCCTATCTATCCAAGATGATCCACAAGCTCGCCAAGGTGGGCCTGGTGATGGCCAAGCGCGGCAACAAGGGCGGCGTGGTCCTGGCGCTCGCCGCCAAGGAGATCACCCTCGACCTCATTGCCGAGGCCGTGGATGGCTCCGAGTGGCGCAACCAGTGCCTCCTGGGCTTCAAGGACTGCTCTGACGAGCGGGCCTGCCCCAGTCACACCTTCTGGAAGTCCGAGCGCGACCACATCCATCGCTGCCTGAAGGACATCTCCCTCGAGGAGATCCGCACCTTCGAGCAGGCGAGCCGCACCTGGCGCCTGGCCGATGCTCTCCCCGAGAAGAAGGCCAAGCCTAGGGTGAAGAAGGCTGCCAAGCCCGGAGCCAAGCCCGCCGCCAAGAAGGTCGGTCGCCCCGCCCTGAAGAAGGCCCCCGCCAAGAAGGCCTGAAGTCGGCTCAGCCTGCCTTTTGCCTGACCCTTCAGGGGGCCGGGAGGTCTCTGGCCCGACCAGGGATGGCGCTGGCGATCTTCCCCCTTTCCAGCCACCCTGCTGGATGATCCTCTTTCCAGGGCCGACGATATGCGGAAGCACACCCTCCCCATCCTGCTCTTCATCTTCGTGGTCTCGGGCTTCTCCGGCCTCATCTACGAGTCGATCTGGACCCACTACCTGAAGCTCTTCCTGGGCCATGCGGCCTATGCCCAGTCCCTGGTCCTGGCCACCTTCATGGGCGGCCTGGCCATCGGGTCCTGGCTCGCCAGCCGGTACTCCCAGCGCTGGCCGAACCTGCTCCAGAAGTACGCCCTGGCCGAGGCCCTGATCGGCCTCTCGGCTCTGCTGTTCCATTCGGTGTTCGACCTGAGCATCCGGTTCTCGCTGACCAGCGTCCTGCCGAACCTGGGCTCGCCCGCTGTGGCCTACGCATTCAAGTGGCTGCTGTCGGTGCTGCTGATCCTCCCCCAGTCCATCCTGCTCGGAATGACCTTCCCCCTGATGACTGCCGGCATCCTGCGCCTGGCGCCGAAGAATCCCGGCCGCACCATCGCCCTGCTCTACTTCACCAACAGCCTGGGGGCGGCCATCGGTGTCCTCGCCAGTGGCTTTGTGCTGATCCGCCTGCTGGGCCTGCCCTGGACCATCCGGGTGGCCGGCCTGCTGAACCTGGCCCTGGCCTTTGCCGTGCTCTACCTCGCTGGGGAGCGGGGCGAGGCCCCACCTCTCCGGGAGCACGCGGAAGGCTCCAACCCCGACGCCAGTCGCCGGGGCCGCTACCGCACCCTGCTCCTGGTGGCCCTGGTCACCGGGACCTCGTCCTTCCTCTACGAGATTGGCTGGATCCGCATGCTGAGCCTGGTCATCGGCAGCAGCACCCACGCCTTTGAGCTGATGCTCAGTGCCTTCATCCTGGGCCTGGCCTTGGGTGGGCTCTGGATTCAGCGCCTGGTGGATCGCATCGAGCAGCCGGAGCGCTACCTGGCCTTCGTGCAGGTGGCCATGGGCCTGCTGGCCCTCTCCACCCTGGTGCTCTATGGCGGCACCTTCGGCGCGATGAAGTGGCTGCTCCAGAACATCGACAAGACCGCCGACGGCTACCTCGCCTTCAACCTGGCCAGCAACGGCATCGCCCTCGCCATCATGCTCCCCACCACCTTCTGCGCTGGCATGACGCTGCCCCTCATCACGGCCATCCTGCTACGCCGCAATGGGGGGGAGCAGACCATCGGGGCCGTCTACGGCGCCAACACCGTGGGCGCCATCCTCGGTGTGTTCTTTGCCATCCACGTGGGGATGCCCGCCTTTGGCCTGAAGGGCCTGATCACCTTCGGCGCCGGTTGCGACATCGCCCTGGGCCTGCTGCTCCTGTTCCGGTACGCCCGCCCTGCCCGGCGCCAGCTGGCCATCACCGCCGCCGTGGGGGCCGGGGCCATCGCTGCGGTCCTGCTGGGGGTGACCTTCGATCCCTACCAGCTGGCCTCCGGGGTCTATCGCACCGGCATGTTCCTGTACCCCCAGCTCACGGAGATTACCTCCCACACGGACGGGAAGACCGCCACCATCAGCACCTACCTGGAAAAGGCCACCGGGGTCGTGGCCGTCGCCACCAACGGCAAGTCCGATGCAGCTGTGGGCATGAACCTCGCAGAGCCAGCCACCCCCGACGAGTCCACCATGGTGCTCCTGGGGGCCCTCACCATGGCCTTCAACCCCGCGGCCCACACCGCCGCCAACATCGGCCTAGGCTCGGGCCTGACCACCCAGGTGCTGCTGGGCAACCCGGTGCTCACCCAGGTGGACACCGTTGAGATCGAGCCGGCGGTGGTCGAGGCCGGGGCCTTCTTCCTGCCCCGGGTCCCCCGGGTCTACCAGGACCCCCGCAGCCACATCCACATTGATGACGCCAAGACCTACTTCTCCACCCACCGGAAGAAGTACGACCTCATCGTGTCGGAGCCCTCGAACCCCTGGGTGAGCGGCGTCGCCAGCCTCTTCTCCGAGGAGTTCTACGAGCTGGCGGGCCAGCACCTCGCCCCAGGTGGCGTCTTCGCCCAGTGGGTGCAGCTCTACGAGATCGACAGCGACCTGGTGCTGTCCATCCTGAAGGCCCTCTCCAGCCAGTTCTCGGACTTCGCCATCTACTCTACCAATGACCGGGACATGATGATCGTCGCCCGGAAGGACGGCGCCATCGGCCAGCCCCATCCGGGGATCTTCACCCTCCCCGAGGTGGCCGCCGCCCTGGACCGGGTGGGCGTGCACTCAGCCCAGGACTTCGAGCTCCGGAAGATCGGCAGCAAGCGCCTGCTGGGCAGACTGCTGGCCTCCTCTGCGATCCAGGCCAACTCGGACTACCTGCCCATCGTGGACCAGAATGCGGCCCGGACCCGGTTCATGGAGGCCAATGCCTACGACCTCCCCAACCTCTTCCAGGGCCTGGGGCCCCTGCTGGAGCTGCTCTCCGGGGAGGCCTCCACCTCGGCCTTCACCCAGGTCACAGCCTCTCCCCACCTGGCCCGCTCCCAGGCGGCCCGCCGGGCCATGGCCCTGCGGGACCTCTGCCTCCTGGGGGGCGGCGACCCCCGGGACCCCGCCTACCCGCCGGACCTCCGGCAGGCGGCGATCCAGCTGGTCCAGGCCTTCCAGCCGATCCCCGCTGGCCAGGATCCCGCGGCACGCCAGGCCAGCCTCTACAACGGCCTGACCAGGCTGGTGCCCTACCTGCGCCCCCAGGAGCTGGAGGCAGTCTGGGCCAGGCTCGACTCCGGCCCGGGCGCCGCCAGTCTGCCTCCCCTGGAGCGGGCCTGGGTGGACCTCTTCAAGGCCCTGGGCCGACGGGACTCCAAGGCCCTGGCCACCCACGTTCAGACCGTCCTGCAGACCCCTCAGCGGCTCCCCAGGGAGGTGCTGCAGTTCCTGGTGGCCTCCGGCATGGCTGCCAACCTCGCCATGGGAGACCGCCCAACGGCCAACCGGCTTTGGGTGACGGGCAGAACGGTGCTCTTCCCAGACGGTGAGCCCGACCTGCTCTTCCGCCTGCTGGTGGCCGAGTCCCTAGCTCCTAGGTAGGCCCGCGATACCTAGTGCGCGACCGCTGGGGCTCCGGCGACCCAGTGCTTGGCGCGGAACTTCTCCACCCCGGGATCATGGTACTGGTCCAGGTCCGCCAGGCTCACGGAGCGCAGCTTGGCCAGGATCTGAGCCAGGGTCACTTCCCAGAAGGCGTGCATGTTGCAAGGAGTCTGGCCGGTGCACCCCACCATGCCCATAACGCAGCGCTGCTGCCAGGCCGTCCCCTCGACCGCCTCGGAGAGGTCCTCCAGAGTGATCTCGGCCGAGCGCTTGGCCAGTACAACCCCGCCGTGGTGCCCCCGCCGGGCCACCACCAGGCCCTTCTTGGCGAGTCGGTGGATCAGCTTGGACAGGTAGGAGCGGGGAATGCCGGTGGCATCGGCAATGTCTTCGACGAGGACGGGATAGCCGCCGGGTTCTTGCAGGCACCGAAGGGCACGGATGGCATAGCCCGTGGTCTGGGATAAGGGGAGCATGGCTACCTCAGGTAAAAGCCTATCTTTTCAAGGCCTTATACTGAGGATCAGTCGGTCTGTTGAACAATCAACCGCCCTTGTGATCCACATCACTGATCACGAAGCATTTCCATTAATTGTCCAGCATCTAGGGCCTTTTCAGGGCAAATCGATCTACTTGGCGGCGACCTTGGTCTTGAGGCCCTCGTAGAGGCCGGCGGGCACAATGCCCTTGGTGACCAGATCGAGTTTGGAGTGGTGGGGTCGCTTGGCGATGATGGCGTCGGCCATGGTGTCCGTGACCCCAGGGAGCTTTTTCAGCTCCTCCTTGGAGGCCCGGTTGAGGTCCAGGGCCTTGGCCTTGGCCTCGGTGTCGGCCTTGGCCTTGGCCTGCCGCTTCTTCTCCGCAGCCTTGGCCCGGGCCTCCTTGGCGGCCTTCTCCATCTTGGTGGCGGGCTTCTTGGGCCGTTCGGGCTCTTCCTGGGCCGGAGCCCAGAGGGCGGAGGCAGCCACCAGCAGTACCGTTGCAATCGCTTTAACCGTCTTATTAATCATGTATTACCTCACGTCTGAGTACCATTTTGGAACCTGCCCGGAGACCTGTCAAGGCGGGCCCATTGCAAGGGACCCGGCGGCCTTGCGGCAGCCGGGTCCCTTGGGGAAGCGTGGCGCAACCTGCGGGACCCGGCAAGCCGGGCCCCTGGGTTGGGCTGTTAGAAGGTGATGTGGACGGAACGGATGTCCGCGATCTTGCCTGCGCCGTGGCAGATGAGGCACTGCTCGACCTTGGCAAGGGCGGTGCTGCGGGCCTCGTAGAAGGCGCCGCCGTTGCCCTTGAAGTGGGCAATGGCCGTCGGGGTGTCGTGGCAGGCGCCACAAGCCGAAGTGATGGGGCTGCTCACCAGGGTGGTGGGGGCCGCAGCAGTGTAGGGCGTGGTGCTGGCGGTGGCGAAGTTCGTGGCGAAGCCGGCGCCGAAGGCATAGGCAGGGCCGAAGGCGGCTGCGAACGGTGACCAGTAGGCGCCAGGCAGGGTCTCGGTACCCGTCACAACCACGTTGACGGGGGTGGGAGTGGTCCCGGTGGCGACGGTGGTCCACAGGAGCCGGTCGACGGCAGCAGCGTTGGTGCTGTTGCTGAAGTCATAGGAACCGGTCACGTGGCAGATTTCGCAGTTGTTGAGGACGGACGGGTAGGTCACGTTCCAGTAGTAGTCGCCAGCGGAGACTTCCCACGAGAACTTGTTCACCCGCTTGCCGGCCGCATGGATGGCGTGGACGGCTTCCTTGATGTTGACGCCCCAGCCAGCATTGACCTTGTTGACGTTGTGGCAGAAGGTGCAGGTGGGAGCGTCGTTGCGCTGACCGGCGTGGTAGACCTTCTCGGCGAAGACGCCGAGGGCCGCATGACAGTCGTTGCACTTGGCGGTGGTGACGATGGCGCGACGGGCTGTGGAGGTGTTGCCCGTGGGCAGGGTCCCAGTCAGAAGCTTGGTCACGTTGGGGGCAGGAACGCTCAGGCCGCCCTGGCCGGTGCCGGCTGCGGCGGTGCGGGGGATGTAGCCGAAGCCCGGGACGTTGGTCTGGGTCAGGGGCTGAGTGCTGGAGAGGCCGTAGGTGTAGCCGATGCCCGCGATCAGGTTGGTGGCGGTCGTGGGGATCTTCACGCCCGTGAGGGTCAGCGTGTAGTTGCCGGAGGTGTCGGGGCCAGTCATGGTGCCGGCGCCGGTGCCCGTGGCAGTCTTGTTCCAGATGTTGCGGACATAGCCGCTAACCGTGCCATTCCAGTCGGCCGGGGTGGCGATGCCATCCTGGGGAACCGAGAAGGCCAGGTAGACGCTGGGGCCACCCACGAAGTTGGGCCAGAGCTCAACAGTGGCATCAGCAGTGGCAGGCGCCGTGTTGAAGGCCACGTTGGTGCCGTTCTGCTTGAAGGAGAAGACCAACACGGGCTGGTTGGTGCTGTTGATCGTGGCAGAGACCAGGTTCCAGGTCGGAGTGATGGCGCCGGCCGGGAGGTTGCTGGTGTAGGCCGCCACAGAGGCGGCGTTGGTGTTGGCGTTGGTGCCGCCCACTGCCCAGCTGTTGAGCGGGTTGGGGGCAACCACAGGCACGTGGGCCTGGGTGACGGCGGCGGCGGCATGGCAGGAGGTGCAGAGCTTGTCGTCAAGCTGCTGGCCACCCATGGCGGTGGTGCCGTGGTTGGTGCCGGTGGCGAAGTCCACGGCGTCATGGCAGGCGCCGCAAGCCTTACGGCTGGGGACGTTCTTCCAGTTGTCGCCGAGGGCGGCGGTGCCGGCATAGGAGGCAGTGTGGCACTTGACGCAGTTGCGGGGATCCTGGGGGTAGGCGACTTCGTTGAAGAGGACGCCACCGTAGTTGTAGCCGGTCTTCTTCAGGCCTTCGCCCATGTGGAGGCGGTGGATGAAGGGGGTGAAGTCGCCAGCGGCCGCACCGTTGATCTTGTTGGTGCTGCCGGAGTAGCCACCGTAAGGGCTGGTGAGGGCAACCACAGGTGTGGTGGTGGATTCGGCGCTGCCGTACTTGCGCTGGTCGTTGTGGCACATCACGCAGTAGCGGGGGTCCTTGCGGCTGCCGCCGTGGACGACGAGCTCCGTGTGGCAGCTGTTGCAGGCGGCCATGTTCACGATGTCGCGGCTGGCAGAGGCAGCGGCCACGGCACCCGTGCTGGGCACGAAGTCGTAGACGATGTTGGCGGGATTCTTGACGGGCACGCCCACGATGCCAAGGCTGACGGCGTCGGGGGTGTTGGTGCTGGTGCCACGGGCGTTGCCGCCGATCTGCACGCTCACACGGTGGGTGAGGGTGGCATCGAAGGTCACGTCGTCAAGGTCGGCACGGAGGTTGTTGCCCGTGTAGGTGAAGGTGTTCAGCAGGGTCTGAGCGGCCGTGATGTCGCGGTAGAAGGTGTACTTGTAGGTGCCGTCGAGGTTGTCCACCAGGGTGCCCGTGTTGTCGGTGCTGGGCTTGGACGGGGTAGCAACGCTACCGGCGACGTTGGTGGGCATGGAAGTAACAACGTAGCTGACCCAGCGGCTGGGGCTGCCGTTGGTGCCGGGGACAAGCTTCGCAACGCTGAAGGCGAAGTTGGCGTAGCTGGGCACGAGGGCGGTGCTGGAGCGCGTGGTGAAGCCGAGGCCGGAGACGGGGGTACCGTTCTGGTCAACGACGCGGAAGTTCACCACCGGCTTGCCGGCGGCTGCGGTGACGGTGACGCCCGTGACGGAGCCGGAGAGGGACAGGTTCGCCCACTGGTCGGTCGTGAGGGTGGCAGCGTTGACCGTGAGGGTCGGGCTGGTGCCGTTGGTGCCGTTGGTGCCGTTGGTGCCATTGGTACCGTTGGTGCCGTTGGCGCCAGAAGCCCCGGCGGGGCCGGTGTTTCCGTTACACCCGATGAGGACGAGTGCGAGGGCTGCGGTGGTAACGAGGCCGCAGAGCTGTTTCAGGGATCGGTGCTTCATATTCCGTTCTCCTTGATTTGAGGTGGTGAAGCGGGGTTGGAAGGGGGAAGTGGAAGTGCTGGTCTCATGTCGCGGGATGTCGCACCTCCTTGGATGGATGGGCCCGGGGCGGGTTGGCCGCAGCGGATCCTAGCGCTTGATGTTGGTGCCGTGGCAGAGGGTCTCATTGAAGCACCCGGGGGCCGTGCCCGCAGGGGGCGTGATCAGGGGCTTCATGAGGGAGTTGGCACCGGCCAGATGGCAGACGGCGCACTGGCCCACGTTGCTCTGGTTAGTCTGGACGTGGCTGGGAGCACCAACGGTGGTCCCGGTCCAGGGCCGGTTGGGGTGCGGGGCCCGGGTGTGGCAGGACTTGCAGGAAACTGCCAGGCCGTTGTCGTAGGTGCTGCCGTGGCACTTGGCGCAGTGGGCAAAGCCCGCCATGACCGGAACGGCCGGGGCGGTGGTCGCCACCGGGGCGGCCTGGGCGCCGAGGCGGCCGTGCTGGCCGGGCAGGGCCCAGGTGGCGGGATGGTTCACGCCGCTGGTGTGGCAGGTGAAGCAGCTCACCTTGGCGATGCCACCGGCCAGGATCGGATCCGCCGTGGAGCCGTGGCAGGTCCGGCACTGCTCGGGGGCCTTGACGTATTCGGCGTAGTGGCTAGGGATCCAGCCAGCAGCGTGCTGCGCGGTGGCCTCACCCAGCTGGGTCGATGTACCGGCGGTGCCGGCACAGCCCAGGGCCAGGATCGCGAGGAGCATCGCGAAGCAGGTGCCCATCATCATTCTCGTTCGGCTCATTGTGTTCCCCTCGGCGCTCAAGCAGTTCCCTACCGGTGACAGACGCGGCACTTGTCGTTGTTGGCCCGGCCATGGCAGGTGTAGCAGCTGGACGGATCCATCTTCCCTTCCATGCGGTGGAGGGTCATGTAGTCGCCCCGGTGGGGGGCCATGCGGTCCGGCCGATCGCTCAGGCGGATGGCGGGCTTCATGGGCGCCTTCCCGGCGTGGCAGTCCCCGCAGAAGGCGGGAGCGTGGCAGGAGGCGCAGGAGTTGAGGTCCTGGGTCGCCTGGAACCGGTGGTCCTTCACGAAGTCATTGGTGTGGTCCAGGGCGGCGTACGGCTTGAGCGAGCCCTTGGACAGGTCGGTGGTGTGGCACTCCGAGCAGATGGGACGCCCGGCGCCCGTCTCCTGGGGGTGGGTGGCTGCGAAGCTCGTCTCGGGAGAGACCAGGCTGCAGGCCATGAGGAAGCCCAGACCCAGCACGGCGCCCAGGACCTTGAGAACGGTTTTGCCGGCCATTACCGACCTCCCTTGCTAGCCATGCCGAAGCGGTACTCGGCGCGCAGAAGACCCCGCGTCTCGTTCTTCGCGACGGGGGTGGTGCCGTAACTGAGATCCCCGGACACCTTCAGGTTGGTGGTCGCCTGGTAGCCCAGCGAGCCCACCGCCTCATAGACATTGGTCAGACCGTTCAGGTATGGGTTCGACTTGCGGTAGCGCTGCAGGATGCCGTCGACGCTCAGGGAGAACTTACCCTTGGAGGCCATCGCCCAGGCCCGGGCCTCGCCGTAGGAGAGGCTGCGGAAGGGCACCGCGGAGTCCACCACCTTGGTCTTGGCGGCGTTGGCGATGTGGCCACCGGCGCCCATCTGGAAGGTCTTCTCGGCGTTGGCCCAGCGCAGCTCGCCGCCGGCCTTGCTCACGTCCCCGTAGGTTTCGCGGTGCATGTGCTGGTAGTCAGCCACAGCGATCACGGACCAGGGGGTGTTCCAGGTGATGTTACCGCCCCAGCCCTTGTAGAGGTCGTTCTCGTTCTGCCGGAACAGGGAGGGCAGGTTGGTGCCGGCAAAGAGGTACAGGAAGTCGCGCTCGGCGAAGTTGCCGGTGACGGTGACCTGGCTGCCCAGCTTCACAGTCGCGGTGTAGTCGTGCTCAGCCACACCGAACTGGTTCTCGGCGACATTCCAGACCGTGCGGCCGCGGACACTGAGGATGGAGAGCGGCGTGAGCACCACATCCGCACCCATCTGCTTGCGGGTGTAGTCCACCAGAGAGGGCGGGTTCAGGTCCTTGGCGGCCTTGGTGCCGTCCTGCAGGTAGGAGACGCCGACCTCGGCACCGTTGGTCACACGCCAGCCGAGGCGGCCGCCGTAGATGAAGTCGTGCTGGAACTCGTAGTTGGTCTGATTGCGGGGATCCACCACCTGCGCAGCGACAGGCTTGCCGACGAAGCCGGACACCGTGAAGCCGCCGATCAGGTCCGTGCGACCGCTGACGCCATCCACCTGCTCGATCCCGGTGCTCTGGGAGATGGTGAAGCGGCCCGCCTTCAGCTCAGCATTGGCCTGGTTGAAGCGGTACTGCAGGTAGCCGAAGCTCAGGTAGCCACCCGCCCGGTTGGGCTCGGTCTGGCTCAGGTCGCTCAGGTCGCCCCGGCCCCAGCCAAACAGGTGCAGGGACAGGTTGTCACTGCCGAGCTTGGTGGCGTCGATGCCCAGGAACTGCGTCGCCGGCGTGTAGGTGTCCTTCTTAAAGCCGGGGGTCTCCGACTTCCACATCTCGGCCATGGTGGTGCCGTAGAGGCTCACCTCCTGGCCCCAGGCTGTGGCGGACATCAGGGTGGCAAGCAGGGCCACGTGGGTATGTCGTTTCATGTTTCGCCTCATCTCGCAATGCGCGGTGCGTTGGGGCCGTACAGGTAATGACGCATGAAGGGTGTTAGCCGGTTTCCTGGTCCCCTGAACTGACGGTGCGACGGGGAGCGGAACCTTTCGGAACTACGGAGTGCAAAGAGACACTGAACCGAGTTAGGTGATACCAGAGTCAGCAACGAAATTATGCCCAGGCCTTAGAACACCTCAAGAGAGCAAATGGTTCGACCAATTATGCCGTTATGGTTGTTTGGTTGCATTGACACACAATCTCGTGACAAGTCTTGATTCGTTTTAAATAGCTGTAAAATCTATGCTTTGAATAGCACTAAAATAGTAAAAAAATAGGTGCATCCGACCCTGTCAAGGCTGAAGTGACAAGCAATCCCGACAAACTTGTGACCTTTGGCACTGCGTGTCCCCGGTTCCCCCCAGGTGTAGGAATCGGGGCCATTCATCGGCGTTTTTTTCTGACTAGAGTGCGGCCGAAGCAGATACCCAGCGGGGGCGGTCTGCGTTTTTTGTCTCCCCAGCCTGGGATTCGGGCCCCTGTGACGCCCGACACCGGGGGGTCGCCGCATACTCCCCGGTTCATTCGAGGCGGAGGCAGGCATGGCTCAGAGCACCCTGGCATTGGGGGTCGAGGCGGTGGGATGCGCGGGCTTCGATGCCGGCATCAAGGGGGCCTTCGGCTACCCCGGCACGCCCTCCACCGAAGGCTTCGAGTGCGTAGAGGCCCTCATCCACGCCGCCGCCGACGGCCGGGTGGCCCAGTGGGCGGCCAATGAGAAGGTGGCCTACGACCTGGCCCTGGGGGTGAGCTTTGCGGGCTTCCGCACCCTGGTGACCATGAAGCATGTGGGCCTGAATGTGGCCCTGGACGCCTACGCCAACTCCGCCCTCACCGGCGTGCACGGTGGCCTGGTGCTCCTGGTGGCCGACGACCCCGGCATGCACAGCAGCCAGAACGAGCAGGACAGCCGCAGCCTAGCCAGCTTCGCCTGGCTGCCCTGCCTGGAACCCAGCACCGTGCAGGAATGTTATGACTTCACGCTCCGGGCCTTCGACCTCTCCGAGGCCCTGCAGGTGCCGGTGATGGTGCGCCTGGTCACCCGCCTGGCCCACTGCCGTGCGCCGCTGGACCGCCGGGAGGCTCTGGCCCCCACCGGACTGGGCCCGGTGCCCGCAGCGCAGGCGCAGGACTGGGTGCTCATCCCATCGAACGCCCGCCGCCGCTACGAGGACCTGCTGGCCAAGCAGCCCCGCCTGCTGGCGGCCCTGGCGGACCTCAACCGCAGCGTGCCCGGGCCCAGTCGCCGGGGCGTGGCCCTGGCGGGCATGGGCCGGGCCTACTTCCATCAGCTGGCCCTGGAGCATCCCGAGCTGCGCGACCTGCCCCGCCTGGAGCTGGCCGCCCAGCCCGTGGACCCGGACCTGGAGGCGGCCTTCCTGGCCACGGTGGACGAGGTGCTGGTCTTCGAGGAGGACTACCCGCTGGTGGAGACGCGGCTCGGCCTGCGGGCCCGGGTCAAGGTGCACGGCCGCATGGACGGCGCCCTCCCCCGGGTCGGCGAACTCTCCCCGCGCCTCCTGAAGGCCGCGCTGGGACTGGCTCCCAGCATGGGCACGCCCGCTGAGCTGGACCTGCCGGTGCGTGCGCCGCGCTTCTGCGATGGCTGCGGCCATGTGGATGCCTTCGAGGCCCTGCAGGAGGCCCTCGGCAACCTGGGGGCGACGGCCCAGGCCCGGGTCTTCGGCGACATCGGCTGCTACACCCTGGCCGCCCAGGAGCCCCTCAGCGCCCTCCATGCGGTGGTGGAGATGGGCGCCAGCATCAGCATGGCCGTGGGCGCTGCCCTGGCGGGCCTGCACCCTGCGGTGGCGGTCATCGGCGACTCCACCTTCGGCCACAGCGGCCTGCCGGCCCTGCTCACCGCCATGGACGCTGGCGCCGATGTCACCATTCTCATCCTCGACAACCGCGTGGTGGGCATGACGGGCCAGCAGCCCAGCCAGGCCCTGGATCAGGTGGAGCGCATGGTTCTGGGCATGGGCATCCCCGAGGCCAGCTTGCAGGTGCTGACGCCCCTGCCCCGGCACCATGAGGCCAATGTGAAGGCTGTGGCAGCGGCCCTGCAGCAGCCCGGCCCCTCCGTGCTGGTGTTCCGGCGGGAGTGCATCCAGTCCCTGCGCCGCGGTGTGCTGCGGGAGCACGACCGCAACGAGAAGGCGGAGCGGGCCTCGGCTTGCTGCACCCTGGAGGTCCAGCCATGAGCGCCCTTCGCATCCACGGCATCGTGCTCTCTGGCGTCGGCGGCCAGGGCGTCCTCTCCCTCGCCCAGATCGTGCTGGAGGCCCTGCGCCGCAGCGGCTTCCACGCCCTCCAGTCCGAGATCCACGGCATGAGCCAGCGGGGAGGCAGCGTGCAGGCGCAGGTCTGCTTCGCCGAGGTGCCGCTCACCTCCCCCATCCTGGATGAGGGCAGCGCCGATCTCCTCATCGCCCTGGAGCCCCTGGAGGCCCTGCGGCACGTGGCCATGCTGCGCCCGGACGGCCACCTGGTGGCCTCCGAGGAGCCCTCTGCCGACATGGCGGGCTACCCGCCCCTGGAGGACATCTACCGGGCCCTGAAGGCCGTGCGGGGGGCCTGCCTGCTGGACACTGAGGACCTGGCCCGACGCCTGCGCCATCCCCAGGCCGGGGGCATGGCCCTGCTGGGCATGGCCTCCCGCCACCTGCCCGTGCCCGAGGCCGTGTGGCAGGCCGTCATCACGGAGCGCTTCGCCGCCAAGGGCGAGCGCGTCATCACCAAGAACCTGGAGGCCTTCGCCGCCGGGCAGGGCTTGGTCCCCGCCCGGGCTGAGGCCTGAGGTGACCTCGGCGGCAGGCTTCCTCCACGAAGGTCGGGCCTACGCCCTCCTGGCCGCCGCCGGCCTGAGGGTGCCCCGCCACGGCTTTCTGGGTGCGGAGGCGTTGCCTTTCGCCCCGGGCGAGGCCGTGGTGCTCAAGGGCATCGCCGAGGGGCTCTGGCACAAGTCGGACCGGGGGGCGGTGCACTTCGGTCCCTTCGATGAGGAAGCCCTCAGCAGCGAAGCCGAAGCCATGCGGCAGCGGGTGGCGGAGCTCCCCTGGGTCGGCGGCCTGGTCTGCGAGCGGGTGGCCTTCCAGCGCCTGCCGGGCCTGCCCACCGAGGCCCTGGTCTCCCTCAAGCGCGACCCCGAAGCCGGCTGGCTGGTGGTGCTCGGCGTGGGCGGCCTCCAGGCCGATGCCTGGGCGGCCCTGGCCCCGCCACTCATCTGGCCCCTGGCCTTCACCACCCCCGAGCAGGCCCTGGCGGAGCTGCGGGAGCACTGGCTGGGCCGTACCTGGCTGGGCCGCCAGCGGGGCACCACTGCCCTCACGGACGAGGCCAAGCTGTTGGCCTTCCTGCAGGGCCTGTGGCGCGCCACCGAGGGTCTGGCAGGCGCCGGCGTGACGCTGCTGGAGCTGAACCCCGTGGTGCTGGACGACCTGGGTCGGCCGACCGCCCTGGATGGCGTAGGCACCATGGACGAGGCCCCGCAGGCCACCGGCGCTGCGCCGGACCCCGCCTGGTACCAGGCCCTCCTGAGTCCCCGCAGCCTGGTGCTCGCCGGGGTCTCCAGCCGCCCGGGCACCGTGGGCCGGATCATCCTTGAAAATGTGCGCCGGTCCCGCCTGCCGGAGGGTGCGCTGCGCATCCTCAAGCCCGGGTCCACCGAGTTCCTGGGCCTGCCCTGCGTGGCCTCGGTGGCTGACCTCGCCAGCGCACCCACGGATCAGCTCATCGTGGCCCTGCCAGCCTCCCAGACCCTCGCGCTGGTGGAGCAGCTCTGCCAGCAGGGGGGCGGCGCCACCGTGGTCTATCTGGTGGCGGGCGGCCTGGGCGACGGTGCCGACACCGAGGGCCTCGGCGCGCGGCTGCTGGCCTGTCTCACCGAGTACCGCCGCAGCGGCAGGTGGACCCCGGCCCTGGTGGGGCCCAACGGCCTGGGGCTGTTCAGTCCCGACCTGGCGCTGAACACGCTCTTCATCCCGGAGGCCAAGCTGCCCCTGGCGGCCCGCCCCGGCCCGGTGGCCCTGGTGAGCCAGAGCGGCGCCTTCCTCATCACCCGCCTGAGCCGCAGGCGTGAGCTGGGCCTGCGGGCGGCGGTGGCCATCGGCAACCAGCTGGACCTGCGCTGCTCGGACTTCCTGCGGGGCTTCGCCACCGATCCCGCCGTGGCCGTGGTCGGCGCTTACCTGGAGGGCTTCGCCCCCGGCGACCTGCCCTCCACGGCCATGGCCATCCGCACCCTTCGTGCCGCCGGTCGCCGGGTGCTGCTCTACAAGGGCGGGCGCAGCCAGGCAGGCATGGCCGCCGCCAGCAGCCACACGGGCGCTCTGGCAGGGGACCACGCCCTGCAGGCCAGCCTCCTCCACCGGGCCGGAGCCATGCTCGCCGAGGACCTGGAGGCCTTCGATGCGGCCCTAGCCTGGCTCGCGTGCCACCCGCAACTGCGGGTCGAATCCGTGGCTGTGATGACCAACGCGGGCTTCGAATCCGTGGTGGCCGCCGACCGCCTGGACGGAACCTGTGCGGGCCTCACCCTGACGCCCGCCGAGACCACCGCTCTGGAAGCCACCCTGGCGGCCCAGGGCCTGACAGGCCTGGTGAGTGCGCGCCTGCCCCTGGACCTCACGCCCATGGCCGATGAGGCTGCCTACCTGGCCTGCGCCCGCCTGCTGCTGGCCACCGGGGCCGACGGTGTGGTGGTAGGCCTGGTGCCCCTGACCCAGCGCCTGGACACCACGGACCCCACGGTCTACGGCCCCTTCGCCGAGGCCCTGGCCGCCCTGGCCCAGACCAGCGGCAAGTGGCTGGGCGTGGCCGTGGAGGGCGGTGCCGTCTACGACCCCTACCGCACCGCCCTGCGCGCCGCCGGCCTGCCCGTCTTCCTCACCATGGAAGAAGCCCTCAAGGGGCTGCGGCTCATCAGCAGCGAGGCCTGAGGCTCGGGCTATCCCCTCTGGTCTTGAGGGCCTCCCTGGTGCAAACTGATTTCGGACTAAAACTACCGAAATGACCCGCATCCTCCCTCCCTGGCGCACCCTCCTCCCGGCTGAGCATGGGAGCTGGTTCATGCTGGGCCTGCCCATGCTCCTGGGCCTGCTGCTGCGCCCCGCGGCGGCCGCGCTCTGCCTGGCCCTGGCGGCGCTGGCCCTGTTCCTGGCCCGCCCCCCCCTGCGGCGGGTCTTCCTGGGGCAGCGGGATGCAGCCCAGGTGCGGGCCCTCCTCCTCTTCCTGGCCCTGGCCACGGCAGGAGGCTCCGCAGCCCTGGGCCTGGCCGGGCCGCGGTTTCTGGTGCCCCTCGCCGCCATCGCCCCCCTGGTGGGTCTGGCGCTGTGGGCCGACACCCGGCGAGCGGTGCGCTCCCTGGATGTGGAGCTGGCAGCCCAGGGCGCCTTTGCCGGACTGGCGGCGGCCATGGTCGTCGCAGGGGGAGCTTCCCAGCCCGAGGCCCTCCGGGTCTGGGCCCTGGCGACCCTCGTGGGAGGTGCCAACCTGGCCCACGTGCGGCGCTTCCTGGGCCATGCCCATGGCCTTTCCGCAGCGGAGCTCCGCCGCCGGGCCCTCCCGGTTCATGTCCTCCACCTCCTGCTGGCGGGCACTTCGGCCCTCCTCCTGCTGCCCCGGGGACCGGCCGGCCTCCTGTGGACGGCCTGGACAGGCCTCCTCTACCTGCGGGCAGTGCAGCCCTGGCGGCCCCTCCCCGCCCGCACCCTGGGCTGGCGCGAGGGGGGCCTCAGCGTGGGCAGCTTGTTGCTCCTTTGGCGGGCGCTGGCCCCCTGAGATTGCATTTGTCTAGATTTTTTGCCTGGACTCCGAAATCCCGCCCCCGGATGCTGAGTTAAAGAGTAAAGGACCCAAAAATGCTATTCAGCACCGCAACTGGCTACGCCCTCCGCGCCCTCGCCGCCCTCCCCGAGGACGGCAGCTACTGTCTCGCCAAGGACCTGGCTACCGACCTGACCCTGCCCGGCCCCTACCTGGCGAAGATCCTGCAGGGCCTGGTGCAGTCCGGCATTCTCGAGTCCGTGCGTGGCCCCCGGGGCGGCTTCCGCCTCACCCGAGCCTCCCACCACATCACCGTGGGCGAGGTGGTTACGGCCATGGAGGGGGCTGACTCCATGGAGGGCTGCATCATGGGCTTTCCCACCTGCGGCGGGGACCACCCCTGCCCCCTGCACGATGCCTGGGGCGCCGTGAAGGATCAGGTGACGACCTCCATGACCGAGGCCACCATCCGGGACCTGCAGCTCATGGACCTGCGGCACCAGCGCGAGGCCCAGGAGCGCACCCAGGAGCGCCCGGCCTGAGGGTTTCCGGGGGCCCGAAGGAGCGGGTAGGCCAGCCCCAAGGTAGGATCGTGGCATGGCCATGAGCTGCGACCACCCCGACCTGCTACCCCTGGACGAGGCTCTGCGCATCCTCTGGGAGGCTCTGCCCGCCCCGGTGCTGGCGGAGGTCCGGGCGGAGCGCGACGATCCCGCCACGGATCGCGCCGCCATGGATGGTGTGGCCCTTCGCGCCGCCGACGGCGTGGCCCCCCGCCGCCTGCTCGGCACCCTGTTTGCCGGCGACGATCCAGCGACCTTCACCGTGGGGCCGGGCACCGCCGTGCGCATCATGACTGGAGCGGCGCTGCCCCCAGGCGCCGATGCCATCGTGCCCGTGGAGCAGCTGGTGGAGGTCGCTGACGGCATCCAGCCCACGGCCCGGCCCGAGGTGGGCGACCATGTGCGACGCCGGGGCGCCCAGGCCCGGGGTGGGGACCTGCTCTTGCCAGCGGGCACGCCCCTCAACGTGGCCCGGGAAGCGCTCCTGGCCCAGGAGGGCCGGCCCGTACCCTCCCTGCAGCGCATCCGCGTAGGCGTGGCCTCCACCGGCGATGAGCTGGTGCCCCATCCCGCGCCCCACCAGATCCGCGACTCCAACGGCCCCATGCTGGCGGCCCTGGCCCGGGCCCTGGGCGCCGAGCCCCTGCTGCGACCGGCCTTGCCGGATGATCCGCCCGCCCTGGCGGCGGCCCTCCTGCAGCCGGGGGACCTCCGCATCCTCCTCACCTCTGGCGGCGTGAGCATGGGCGAGCACGACCACCTGCCCCGGGTGCTGGCGGACCTGGGGGCCCGGATCCTCTTCCACCGCATCCGCCTCAAGCCGGGCAAGCCCATGCTGGCCGCCCTGCTGGGCGACCTGCTGGTGCTGGGCCTCCCGGGGAACCCGGTGTCGGCCTACGTCAACGCCCTGCTCTTCCTGCCGGTGGCCCTGGCCCGCCTGGAGGGCCGCGCCTGCCCAGACCCCTGGCGCCAAGCCCGCCTGGCCGCCCCCATGAAGCACAAGGGCGACCGCCCCCTGCTGCATCCCTGCCGCCTTGTGGACGGCCAGCTCCTCCCCCTGCCCGGCAAGGGCTCCGCCGACCTCGTGACCCTGGCCCACGCCGATGCGCTGGCGTGGATTGAGCCGGGGGGGATGGAGGCGGGGGTGAAGACGCGGTGGATTGGCGTTGTATAGCTGTCAGCTATCAGCTATCAGCTATCAGCTGTCGGCTAAAGATTGGGCGCCGACCCACTCGAAGTGTGCCGGCGCCCCTCGTAGTTGGCTTTGGCTGATAGCCGACAGCTGATAGCCGACAGCCCTTTTGGCTTTGGCTGATAGCCGACAGCTGATAGCCGACAGCCAAAGCCTTCAGCCCTTCGCATACCGCTGCAGCTTCCCCAAATCCAGGATGCGCACCACCGGGAAGGTGCTCTGGATGAGGCCCAGGTCGGTGAGGAGGCGCAGGGCGCGGCTGAAGGCCTCGCGGCTGGCGCCGATGCACTGGGCCAGGTCCTCCTGGGTCTCCTGGAACTCCACCAGGGACCGAATGGGATTGGTCTCATGGGCTTCCAGCAGCAGCTGGGCGACGCGCTCGGGCACGCTGTGCAGGCTGAGGGTCTCCACCAGGGTGACGAGGTGGCGGACCTTGGCGGAAAAGTGGTGGATGAGCATCTCAGCCACTTCGGGATGCCGGTGGACGATCTGCCGCAGGGGTGCGGGGGGGATCAGCCAGCACTCGGTCTCGCCATGGGACTCGGCGCTGGAGGCGATGGGGGCGCCATCAAACACGGCCACCTCGCCTACGCAGTCGCCCACCTTGAGGAACTGGAGGACCTGGACGCGGCCCCGGCCATCGGTGCGGAAGACCTTGAGGCCGCCCTTGACCACCACGAAGACCCCCGGCGGGGTGTCTCCCTGGGTGAAGATCCGGGCGCCGTTGGGGAAGCGGCGCAGCTCCGCAATGCCGGCCAGTTCTTCAGCGGCATCAATGGGGAGGCCCGCCAGGAACTCGATCCGTCTCAGGTTGAGGACAGCTTGCGGCATGGGACTCCACGAGATGCAGGAGAAAGTTGACGAACACTTCCAAAGGCATTGTGACCCAGGTCACGCCCGCTGGGAACAGGGGGACCATTACTTTACCCCGAGGTTGGAAGTTCGTTCGAAAGTATTCCTATATTTGCCAAGCACCCAGGCGAAACCTGCCCACCCAATAGGTGGGTCGGTAGGCCTTACGAGGTGTAAGGACCGGCTGCTACTTCACCCGCTCCATGAAGGTGCGGTCCACGGTGTTCACCCGGATCTTGGAAGGCGCCTCCATGTAGGGAGGCACGCCGACGGTGATGCCGTTGCTGAGCTTGGCCGGCTTGTAGGAGCCGGTGGCGTTGGCGTTTTTCATGACGGGATCGGTCTCGACGATCTCCAGGACCACGCTGGGGGGCAGGGTGGCCCCCATGGGCTGGCCCTCGTAGAACTCGATCTCCACTTCCATGTTGGGCTCGAGGAAGACCAGGTCGTCGCCCAGGATGTCCTTGCTGACCTCGATCTGCTCGTAGGTCTCGTTGTTCATGAAGATCAGGCTGTCGCCGTCCTCGTAGAGGTACTCCAGCATGTGCTGCTCGAGGCTGGCCTTCTCCACCTTGTCGGAGCTGCCGAAGCGGTTCTCCCGGTTGATGCCGTCCTTGAGGCGCTTCATCTTCACCTGGACCCGGGCCGGCAGGTTGCCGGGGGTCTGGTGCTCGGTGCTGATGACGCGGCAGAGCTCGTTCTCGAAGTTGACGATCATCCCGGCGCGGACCTGGGTGGCGAGGATCAGTGGCATGGGAACTCCGTGAGAGGAAGGTCGGGCGCATCACTTCCGTTCAAAAACCCCTCGCCAGGATCCCAGCGAGGGGTTTTTGGTGGGCATACCAGGATTCGAACCTGGGACTTCTACCGTGTGAAGGTAGCACTCTACCGCTGAGTTATACGCCCGCGGCCGATCAGAATACCTCAGGGAAAGGCTGTTTCCAATCCCCAATCAGGCCGACTGGACCGCCCGCCGCAGGGCCTGGGCCAGGCGCGGGGCCTCGGCGGCCTTCATGCCACAGAGGCCAAGGCGCAGGCCCTCGGGCAGGGGCACCGTGAACACCCCTTCAGCCTTGAGGCGCCCGCAGGCGGCGTCGGGCTGCACGGCCGGGACGGTGACGAAGAAGCCACCCTGCCAGTGGACGGGCTCCAGCCGGGCCTCGGCGAGGGCTGCATCCAGGGCCCGGGCCCGGTCCGCCAGCACCTCCGACCAGTGCTGGTGCTCCGCCGCCAGGTGGGCCTGGGCCTTGCCGTCCGCCGCCAGCCTGAGCAGGAGGGCCTGGGGAGCCTTGGCGCAGTTGGACCAGGTGCCCCGGCAGGACTGGGTGAGGGCGGCCTGCAGGGCGGGGTCGCGGGACCAGGGGAAGGCGATGGCCCCGCCCCGGGCCCCATAGAGGGTCAGGGACTTGGAGAGCGACATGCAGGCCCCCACCAGCACAGAGCCCTCGGCGCCGAGGGCGGCGTAGTCTGCCAGTGCGGCGGCCACGGCGGCGGGCTCCCGGGTGTAGTCCAGGTAGGCAAAGTCCAGCAGGAGGGTCACGGGACCGAGGGCCGCGGCCTCCCGCAGGAGGCCCGCCAGCACGGCCCGATCGGCAGCGCTGAGGCTGCGGCCCGTGGGGTTGTGGCAGGGATCGTTGAGCCAGACCAGCACCCGGCCCTGGGTCTGCATCAGGCGCTGGATGGCCCCATGCCAGGCCTCGGCGTTCAGGGGGCGGCCTGGGGAGGGCCAGGGGGCCGTCGCCACGCCCATGCCATTCTCCGCAGCCAGGGTGGCGTAGGGCCCCCAGAAGGGCGCTGTGGTGAGGACAGACTGGCCGCGCTCCAGGAAGTTCCGCAGGGACAGGCCCAGGGCCCCGCTGCCCCCGGGGGTGGCGCAGGCGGCGCCGGGGCTGGCGAGGGTCGGCCAGTGGCGCTGCACCAGTACCTTCAGGAAGGCGGGGTCGCCGGCGATGGGCGCATAGGGGGCGACATCCAGGGCCCCCAGCTCCCGCCAGAGTTCCATGACGGTCTCCAGCACCACGAGCTGCCCCTGGTCATCCAGCAGGGCGCCCACCGTCGCATTGAGGACCGAGCCCCCGGCGGACTTGCAGGCCTGGGCCTCGGCGTTCAGGGCGAAGATCGGATCGTCCGAAGGAAAGGCACGCCGGGAGGGGATGAGCTGAGCGGTCATGGCAAATTATGGATCATTCCGGGGACGATCCGGAGACCGATCCCCAGGAGCTAGGCTGGAGGCATGCGTATCCCCACCCAGGTCTCCCCGCTGGCGCTGCTGCCCCTGTACCTCGGGGCTGCGCTCGCCCTCGCCCCCTTCACGCCCGCCGCCGCAGCCCTGGCAGGCGGTGCCCTGCTGGGCCTCACCCTGGGGAACCCCCTGGTCTCCCGGACGCGGGCCTGGAGCCAGCAACTGCTGCCGCTGGCCGTGGTGGGCCTGGGGGCCGACATGAACCTGCGGGCGGTGGCCCGGGCGGGCCTGCATGGGCTCGGCATCACGGCCCTCAGCCTGGTGCTGGTGCTGGCCCTAGGCTGGTGGCTGGCCCGGCTGCTCAAGGTGGAGCGGGATGCGGGCCTGCTCATCGCCGTGGGCACGGCCATCTGTGGGGGCAGTGCCATCGCCGCCGTGGCCCCGGTGCTCCGGGCCCGGGAGCAGGAGGTCTCCGTGGCCCTGGCCACGGTGTTCCTGCTGAATGCGGCCGCACTGGTGATCTTTCCACCCCTGGGGCACCTGAGTCACCTGAGCCAGGACGCCTTCGGCCTCTGGGCGGCCCTGGCCATCCACGACACCAGCTCCGTGGTCGGTGCCGGTCTGGCCTTCGGGCCCCGGGCCCTCGAGGTGGCCACCACGGTGAAGCTGGCCCGGGCCCTCTGGATCGTGCCCCTGACCCTGGTCATCGGCTGGTGGGTGGGTCGGCGGGGCGACGCGGCCCCCGACGCCCCGCCCATGAAGAAGCCCTGGTTCATCGCCGGCTTCCTGCTCATGGCGGCGCTGGTGACCTACCTACCCGCCCTGCAGGCCCCGGGTCACCTGGTGGCCGTCGCCGCTCGCCGAGTGCTGGTGCTCACTCTCTTCCTCATCGGTGCGGGGCTCAGCCGGGAGGCCCTGCGGAGCGTGGGCTTCCGCCCCTTCCTCCAGGGTCTGCTGCTGTGGGTGCTGGTGGGCATCCTCGGTCTCGGCGCCGTGAAGGTTGGCCTGCTGACAGTGGGCTGAAAGGTATCGAGCCCACCATTCCTGCGCCTGGAAAGAATTGGAGACAGGGAGGTCAAGGAATGTTTTCCTTCCTCCAAATTTTCTGATATAGAATCAACACCACACTTCCTACAACGACAGCAAATTCCCTCGGGGTTCCGCATGACGGGTTCCGCAGATCGGCCCATCCAACTCGCAGTGGAGAACATCAACCTGCGCTTTGGTGGGGTCATGGCCCTCGGTGGCCTCGGCTTTTCGGTGCACCAGGGGGAGATCTTTTCGATCATCGGCCCGAACGGCGCCGGCAAGACCAGCATGCTCAACTGCATCAGCGGCCGGTACCAGCCCCAGCGGGGGACCATCACCTTCGAGGGCCACGACGTCACCCACCGCCCCTCTGCGGCCCGGGCCCGCCTGGGCATCGCCCGGACCTTCCAGAACATCGCCCTCTACAAGGGGATGACCGTCCTGGACAACATCCTCATCGGCCGGCACATCCACATGAAGAGCGGCCTCTTCCGCGGTGGTCTCTACTTTGGCCCCTGCCAGAAGGAGGAGATCGAGCACCGGCGGTTCGTCGAGGACATCGTGGACTTCCTGGAGATCGAGCACATCCGGAAGCGCATCGTGGGCACCCTGGCCTACGGCCTTCAAAAGCGGGTGGAGCTGGCCCGAGCCCTGGCCCTCAACCCCAAGCTGATCCTCCTGGACGAGCCCATGGCCGGCATGAACCTCGAGGAGACCGAGGACATGGTGCGCTTCATCATGGACATCAACCAGGAGCGGGGCATCACCGTGATTCTGGTGGAGCACGACATGGGCGTGGTGATGGACATCTCCGACCGCCTCGTCGTGCTGAACTTCGGCGAGAAGATCGGCGAGGGAACGCCCGAGGAAGTGCAGGCCGCACCCGAGGTCATCAAGGCCTACCTCGGCGGCGAGCAGTCCGTCTTCCTTGGTCGATAGGGAGTTGGGGATGACTGACGCGCCCATGAACGACACACTGCCCCGCCTGCTGCGGAGCAATGCGGCCAAGTACGGCACCGGCAAGGTGGCCCTGCGGGAGAAGGAGTTCGGCATCTGGCAGCCCTACTCCTGGCAGGACTACTTCGAGCATGTCCGGGACTTCACCCTGGGCCTGGTGGCCCTCGGACTGGTCAAGGGCGACACCATCTCCATCATCGGCGACAACCGCCCGGAGTGGCTCTTTGCGGAGCTGTCGGCCCAGAGTGCGGGCGCCATCGGCATCGGCATCTACCAGGATGCCATCCTCAAGGAAGTGTCCTACATCATCAACCTGGCGGAGTCCAAGTTCATCGTGGCCGAGGACCAGGAGCAGGTGGACAAGGTCCTCGACATGGGCGACGAGCTCACCACCGTGAAGCACATCGTCTACACGGACCCCCGGGGCATGCGGAAGTACGACGATGCCCGGCTCATCTCCTTCCAGGAGGTCGAGGCCCTGGGCAAGGAGCACGAGCAGGCCCACCCCGGCGCCTACGACGCCCTGGTGAACGCCACCCAGGCCGAGGATCCCGCCCACATCTGCATCACCTCCGGCACCACGGGCCACCCCAAGCTGGCGGTCCTCTCCCACCGCAACATGCTCTCCATGGCCACCAACCTCGGGAAGGTGGATCCCAAGCTGGAGACCGACGAGTTCGTCAGCTTCCTCCCGCTCCCCTGGGTGGGTGAGCAGATGATGAGCGTCGCCAGCGGCATGCTCTTCGGCTTCACCGTGAACTTCCCCGAGGGCCCCGAGACCACCACCGAGAACATCCGGGAGATCGGGCCCAACCTGCTGTTCAGCCCCCCCCGGGTCTGGGAGAACCTCGCCGCCACCGTACAGGTGAAGATCCTCGACGCCTCCCCCCTCAAGCGCTTCCTCTACCACTGGTGCCTGCCCATCGGGTACGAGTGGGCCGACCTGAAGTTCCAGAAGAAGACCCCCACGTTGCTGCAGAAGCTGCGCTACGGCCTGGCCTACGTGCTGATCTTCCGGGCCCTGAAGGACCGCATCGGCTTCTCCCGCATCCGCTCGGCCTCCACCGGCGGCGCCGCCCTCGGTCCGGACACCTTCCGCTTCTTCCATGCGCTGGGCGTCAACCTCAAGCAGATCTATGGCCAGACGGAGATCTTCGGCATCTCCAGCATCCACCGGGACGGGGACATCAACTTCGACTCCGTGGGCATCCCCATCCCCGAGACCGAGATCCGCATCGACAATCCGGATCCGCAGGGCGTGGGCGAGGTCATCTCCCGCAGCGCGGCCCTCTTCCAGGGCTACTACAAGGCGGAGGCCGCCACGGCCGAGACCATCGTGGACGGCTGGCTCCGCTCCGGGGACGCCGGCTACTTCGATCCCAATGGGCACCTGGTGATCATCGACCGCATGAAGGACATCATGACCCTTCAGAGCAGCGAGCGGTTCAGCCCGCAGTTCATCGAGAACAAGCTCAAGTTCAGCCCCTACGCCAAGGAGGCCGTCTGCATCGGCCAGGGCCGGGAGTTCGTCATTGCGCTCCTCTGCGTCGACTTCAGCATCGTCGGGAAGTGGGCCGAGGACCACCGCATCGGCTACACCACCTACACGGACCTCTCCGCCAAGGCTGAGATCTATGACCTCCTCGAGAAGGAAGTCCGGAAGGTCAACGACACCCTCGTGGAGTCCCAGCGGATCCGCAAGTTCGCCCTGCTCTACAAGGAGCTGGACGCCGATGATGACGAGCTCACCCGCACCCGCAAGGTCCGGCGGGGCTTCGTGGACCAGAAGTACGCCGACATCATCGAGGGCATCTACGCCGGCAAGGCCCAGATCCCCGTCGATGCCGTCATCAAGTACCAGGATGGCAAGACCTCGCAGCTCAAGACCACCATCCTTGTCCGCGACCTCATCCACCCGGATGGATCGACACCCGCCGCCACCTAGACGCAGGACGCCAGAGGCAACCAGGAGAATCCATGGAGTTCTACCTCCAGCTCGTCATCTCGGGACTCGTGCTCGGCTCGATCTATGCCCTGGTGGCCCTGGGCTTCGCCATCATCTTCAAGTCCACCAGCGTCGTGAACTTCGCCCAGGGCGAGCTGATGATGTTCGGGGCCTACTTCTGCTACTCCATGGTGGTGCAGTACAAGGTGCCCTGGTTCTGGGCCTTCCTCATGACCCTCGTCTTCTCCGTCATCCTGGCCCTCATCGTCGAGCGCCTCATCCTGCGGCCCATGATTGGCGAGCCCGTCATCTCCATCATCATGGTGACCATCGGCCTGTCCTCGGTCCTGCGCAGCATCGTCACGGCCATCTGGGGCACCCAGATCCAGGTCTATGACCCCCCCCTCTTCCCCCCGACGGACGTCAACATCATGGGGCTCCCCACCAGCCAGGTGTACCTCTGGAGCTTCGGGCTCTCGGCGGTGCTCCTCGCCCTCTTCGCCCTCTTCTTCAAGTACTCCAAGGCCGGCGTGGCCATGCGGGCCACCGCCTTCTCCAACCAGGTGGCCCTCTCCATGGGCATCCCCGTGAAGAACATCTTCGCCCTGGCCTGGTGCATCGCCTCGGTGGTCTCGGCCATCGGCGGCATCCTCATCGGCAGCATCAACGGCATCAACGTCCAGCTCGGCCACTTCGGCCTCAAGGTGTTCCCGGCGGTCATCCTCGGGGGGCTCGACTCGATCCCCGGGGCGGCCCTCGGCGGGCTCATCGTGGGGGTGCTGGAGAACCTCTCGGATGGCGTCCTCAAGAGCGTCTTCGGCCTCCAGGGCATCAAGGAAGTCGCCCCCTTTGTCTTCCTCGTCATCATCCTGATGATCAAGCCCTACGGCCTCTTCGGGAAGAAAGAGATCGAGCGGGTATGAGCGCCGAACTGCAAGCCTTGAATGGGATGGAATCATGAGCGTTTCCCACTGTGGCGACTTCAAGGAAACCTACCGGGATGACATGAAGGTCTTCCAGACGCCCTTTGTCCGGGTGGCGGTGGGTCTCTTCGTCCTGCTCCTGTATACGACGCCCCTCTTCTCGTCCAACTACGTCACCAGCACGATGACGACCATCGCCATCGCCGTGATCGGGGCCCTGGGCATCAACATCGTCACTGGCTTCACGGGCCAGATCTCCCTGGGGCAGGGCGCCTTCATGGGGGTCGGCGCCTTCTCCTGCTCCTACTTCATGCGGGTGGCCCACCTGCCCTTCTGGGTGGCCATGCCCGCCGCCGGCCTCACGGCAGCCGCCATCGGCATGATCTTCGGCCTGCCCAGCGCCCGGCTCAAGGGCCTCTATCTGGCCATCGCCACCCTGGCAGCACAGTTCATCCTCCAGTACGTCTTCATGCACCTCGACGCCGTCACCGGCGGCAGCAACGGCATCCCCTCCCCGCCCCCGGAGATCGGCTCCTTCGCCTTCGACGGTGACCGCTCCAAGTACTACCTGACCCTCACCATGGCCATCGGCGCCGTGGCCTTCACCACGAACCTGCTCCGCTCCCGCAATGGGCGCGCCTTCATCGCCGTTCGTGACCATCACCTCTCCGCCGAGATCATGGGCGTGAACCTCTTCAAGTACCGCCTGATCTCCTTCTCCGTGAGCGCCTTCTATGCGGGCATCGCCGGCAGCCTGTGGGGGGTGTACACGGGCTACATCTCCGCTGAGCACTTCATGATTGACGAGTCCATCAAGTACCTCGCCATGATCATCATCGGCGGCCTGGGCAGCGTCATCGGCTCCATCCTGGGTGCCATCTTCATGACGCTCCTGCCCCAGGCCCTGACGGTGGGCACGGGCGCCCTGGCCAGCATCTTCCCCAAGATCGGCTTCCTGATCATGAGCTTCAAGGACGGTGTCTTCGGCATCATCATCATCCTCTTTTTGATCTTCGAGCCGGACGGCCTCGCCCACCGCTGGCGAATGATCAAGGCCTACTGGAAGCTCTACCCCTTCAGCTATTGACCCGGCCCGCTCCCGCTTTACCCCTGCACCATCCCGCACCACTCACTTCCATCTCAGAAAGGAGATCGAAATGAAACGTTTCACCGCGTCCATCGCTCTCGCAGCCATGGCCCTCCTGGCGGGACCCCTCTCCGCCCAGGACATCGTCATCGGGAATCTCGCCGACATCACGGGCGGCACCGGCGATGTCGGCAAGCCCTACGCCGACGGCATCAAGGCCTACACCGACTACATCAACTCGGCCGGTGGCATCAACGGCAAGAAGATCAAGCTCCTCCAGCAGGACTACGCCTACAAGATCCCCGAGGCCCTGGCCCTGTACAAGAAGTTCAAGGACCAGGACAAGGTCGTGGCCATCCAGGGCTGGGGCAGCGGCGACACCGAGGCCCTCAAAGAGCAGGTCGCCAAGGACCAGATCCCCTACTGGTCGGCCTCCTACTCGGCCCACCTGACGGACCCCACCAAGTCCCCCTACAACTTCTTCTGCGCCCCTGACTACTCCACCGCCCTGCGGGCCGGCCTGAAGTACATCAAGGACAACTGGAAGGAGAAGCGCAAGCCGAAGGTCGCCTTCATCTATCCCGACGTCGGCTACGGCAAGGCCCCCATCCCCGGCGGCAAGGCCTACGCCACCGAGCTCGGCTTCGAGATCGTCGGTGAAGAGAACGTGGACCTGAAGGCCCTCGAGGCCACCACCCAGCTCCTCAACATCAAGAAGAAGGCCCCGGACTTCGCCTGGATCGGCGGCACCAAGGTGTCCACCTCCGTCATCCTCAAGGACGCCAAGAAGCTCGGCCTCACCACCAAGTTCTTCGGCAACATCTGGAGTGCGGACGAGGGCATGCCCAAGCTCGCCGCCGGCGCCGAGGAAGGCTACATGGTCGTCATCGGGGCCGCGCTCTACGGCGACAAGGTGCCCGGCATGAAGACCATCGAGAAGGTCACCGGCGGACAGCCCCAGGTGAGCCACTGGATCCGCGGCTGGGTCTCCATGATGACCATGTGCGAAGTCCTCAAGATCGCCGACAAGAACAAAGAGCTGACCGGCCCTGGCATCCGCAAGTACGCCGAGCAGCTCAAGAACTTCGACACCCAGGGCCTCACCGCCCCCATCACCTACAGCAGCACCGACCACCGGCCCTTCATGTCCGTCATCCTGGCCCAGTTCGTGGGCGGGAAGATGGTCAAGAAGGCCACCATCGAGCTTCCGCGCAAGCAGGAGTGGCTCGGTCTGTAGTCCTTTGAACTGAAGACGGGGGAGGGCATCGTCCTCCCCCGCCCTTCTCCCGGGCCTGCCGGTCCGACCTCCTCCGCACCACCAGGGAGCCAAGAGCCCAACCCATGCTGACCGTCAACAACATCGAGGTCGTCTACAACGACGTGATCCTGGTCCTCAAGGGGCTGTCCCTCCGCTGCGAGGAAGGGAAGATCACCACCCTCCTCGGCGCCAATGGGGCCGGGAAGTCCACCACCCTCAAGGCCATCTCCGGGCTCCTCAAGAGCGAGGAGGGCGAGGTGACCAAGGGCACCATCGAGTTCATGGGGGAAAAGATCAACGGCATGGACCCGGAGAAGATCGTCCGCAAGGGCATCTTCCAGGTCATGGAAGGGCGCCGGGTCTTCGAGGACCTGGACATCGTGGAGAACCTCCGCTGCGGCGCCTACACCCGCAACGACCGGGCCGGCGTGAAGCGCGACATCGACCTTGTGTTCGACTATTTCCCCATCCTCAAGGAGCGCCGGAATCAGCTGTCCGGCTACCTCTCCGGCGGTGAGCAGCAGATGCTGGCCATCGGCCGCGCCCTCATGGCCCGCCCCAAGCTGCTGCTCCTGGACGAGCCCAGCCTGGGCCTGGCGCCGCTGCTGGTGCAGGAGATCTTCCGCATCATCGCCAAGATCAATGAAGAAGAGAAGACCACCATCCTCCTGGTGGAGCAGAACGCTTCTCTGGCCCTGCAGGTGGCGAGCTACGGCTACATCATGGAGATGGGCAAGGTCGTGCTGGACGGCCCCTGCGAGAAGCTGCGGGAGAACCAGGACGTCAAGGAGTTCTACCTGGGCATCGGCGAGAGTGGCAGCAAGCGCTCCTTCAAGAACGCCAAGCACTACAAGCGGCGCAAGCGCTGGCTGTCCTAGTTTCCCGAGAGAGGCACCCCATGGACCGGACCACAGGATTCCTGCACCAGGACCTGGAGCAGCGCAGCTGGGATGAGCAGCGAGACGAGCAGGCCCGACGGCTCCAGGGCGTCATCGCCCACGCCGCCGCCAATGCCCCCGCCATCGGGGCCCTCCTCAAGGCCTCTGGCGTGGCGCCGGGCGACATCCGCAGCCTGGAGGATCTGGCCAAGCTGCCGGTGACTCCCAAGGCCAAGCTGGTGGACATGCAGCGGGAGAACCCGCCCTTCGGGGGCCTCCTCGCTGTGCCTCTGGACCAGGTCCGCCGGGTCTTCCGCTCGCCCGGTCCCATCTACGATCCCCAGGGCCTGGACGAGGGCTGGGGCTGGGAGGAGGCCCTCTTCGCCGCGGGCTTCCGGCGCGGCGACATGTGCATCAACACCTTCGGCTACCAGATGACTCCGGCCGGGATGATGTTCGACGACGCCCTCGGCACCCTGGGCTGCCCGCTGGTGCCCACGGGAGTCGGGGACCGCGAGGTGCAGATCGAGATCCTCCGCAACCTCGGCGTCGCCGGGTTTGTGGGCATGGCCTCCTTCCTCCTCCAGATCGGTGAGCGGGCCAAGGAGCAGGGCCTGGACCCCGCCAGGGACTTCGGCCTGAAGGTGGCCTTCACCACTGCCGAGCCCCTCCCCGACACACTGCGGAGCTCGGTGGAGACACTCTTCGGAGCCACGGTCCGCCAGGGCTTCGGCACCGCTGACTGCGGCTGCCTGGCCTACGAATGCCACGCCAAGGGCGGCATGCACCTGGCCAGCCGGGCCATCGTGGAGATCGCCGATCCCGAGACCGGCCAGCCCCTGGGCCCCGGCCAGGTGGGCGAGGTGGTCGTCACCCTCTTCAACCGGGCCTACCCCCTCATCCGCTTCGGTACGGGCGACCTCTCGGCGGTGGACCACGGCGACTGTGCCTGCGGTCGCCGCTCCCCCAAGCTGCGAGGCTGGCTGGGGCGCTGCGATCAGCTGGTGAAGGTGAAGGGCATGTTCCTCCACCCGGGCACGCTCCAGGGGGCCATGCGGGCCTTCCCGGAGGTGACCCGCTTCCGCGCCGTGGCCACCCGCGCCGACAACCGGGATGTGCTCACGGTCCGCACCGAGGCTACCGCCCCGGACGCCGGCCTCAAGGCCCGCATCGAGGAGCGCCTCCGGGAGATCCTCACCATCGGCGCCGAGGTGGAGTGGGTCGCTGCGGGGACCCTTCCGGACGACGGCAAGGTCATTGAGGACCTGCGCAAGTGGGACTGAAGCCCACCCTCGGCTGAGGTAGACTCGGCCCCTGGAGGCTTGCCATGATCCGTCCCTTCCAAGGCATGGTCCCCAGGATCGGCAGCCGGGTGTTCCTCCCGGACAGTGCCCTGGTCCTGGGTGATGTGACCGTCGGCGATGACGCCAGCATCTGGTTCAACTGTGCCATCCGGGGCGATGTGAACTGGATCGCCATCGGCGCCCGCACCAACATCCAGGACGGCTGCTGCCTGCACGTCACCAACCAGAAGTGGCCCCTGCTCATCGAGGAGGAGGTCAGCATTGCGCACAACGTCATGCTGCACGGCTGCACCATCCGCCGAGGCGCCCTCATCGGCATGAGCACCACCATCATGGACGGCGCCGAGATCGGGGAGGGCTGCCTGGTGGCCGCCGGCAGCCTGGTGCGCGAGAACTTCAAGGCCCCGCCCCACAGCCTGGTGGCGGGCTGGCCGGCGGTGGTGAAGGGCCCCCTGGCGGAGGCACAGCGGGCGCTGACCAGCAGCGTCTGGGCCCGCTACGTCCGCTACAAGGAGGCCTACTTCCAGGACGGCTGGGCCCCTGCGGCAGCCCCGGTCATCGAGCACCCCCAGCCGGGCTTCGCCGAGGGGCACCCCTACCCTTGACGGACGCCGTAAAAAAATTGGTTTTTACCAGACAACCTCCGGGTGGGCTGGGTTCCCCCTCCCCACGGCGTGCCGGGAAGGGTAGACTTTCTGCACCATGTCCCCCCTTCTGATCCTTCGCGTCCACGCTGACCTGCGTCTTGGACTGGGCCATGTGGCCCGGGCCCTCGCCCTCCAGGAGGCCTGGCGGGCCCTGGGCGGCCTCGCCTGCCTCGCCGTCTCCGGGGATGACCGCGCCCGCCGGGTGGGCGGCGGCACCCATCCCTTTCTGGACCAGCCCCTGCCCTGCGAGGCCGTCTACCTGGGCGAGGACCTCCAGGCGCCTCTGCCGGACAGCTTGCAGGCTCGCGCGGCTGTCGTGCTGGTGGATCAGTGGGATACCACACCAGCCTTCCTCCAGGCCCTGCGCCCCCTGCCGATAGCCATCATGGAGGACGACACGGATGCCCACGAAGGTGCCGACCTCCTCTTCCAGCCCTTCCTGGAGGGTGTGCGCTGGGCCGACCACCCCGTGAAGGTGGTGGACGGCCGCAAGGTGCGCCCCTTCGAGACCCGCTCCGGGGCCTGCCGGGTGCTGCGGGGCTCCCACTTCATCGTGGTGGACAAGACCGCCCTGGAGCTGCGCCCCAAGCGGATGCCCCTGCAGCCTCTGGCGGTGCACAAGCTGCTGGTCACCTTCGGCGGCAGCGATGGCCCCAACCTGGCCCAGAAGGCCTTCGACATCCTGGCCCGGCTGGCCAGCGAAGACCTCTGGCGGGGGACCTGCACCCTGCTGGCCCCCAACGGCATTCAGGGAGACCCCTTCCTGGGCTGCACGGTCCTGCGGGGGTTGCCAGGCCTCACGAGTCGCCTGCCCGCCTTCGATGCCCTCTGGTGCTCAGCCGGGGTCACCCTGGCGGAGGCCCTCTGCCTCGGCGTGCCCTGTGCTGTCTGGGGTCAGAACGACCGCCAGCACGGCATCTTGTCCGATCTGGCCCTGGCGAACGGCTGCTTCGACCTTGGCCTTGGCCCCGGCGCCGACGCCGCCATCGTGCGGGGAGCCCTGGCCCAGTGGCTGGGTCCCGAAGGCCAGGACAACCGCCAGGAGCAAGTCAAGGACGGCATGGACCTGGTGGATGGCATGGCGGCCTCCCGCATCGCCAAAGAGCTGCTGCAGCTGGCCACACCCGCAGGCTGAGCCCCTACCCGGGAAATCACGGCTTGACCCCCCGGGCCTCCAGCGATAAGCTTTTCCTTCTGTGGACTCGCCACCTCTGGGGTGGTGTCTTCGCAGCCCGATGATGATTCCGGAGCAGGCCATGAGCACGTACTTCCCTAAAGCCAATGAACTCAAGCGCCAGTGGTTCGTGGTCGACGCCGAGGGTGTCACCGTGGGCCGCCTGAGCACGACGGTTGCAGATGTCCTGTCTGGCAAGAACAAGCCGACCTGGACCCCCTTCCTCGACACCGGCGACCACGTGATCGTCATCAATGCCGAGAAGGCCGTCCTCACCGGGAAGAAGGGGGTGCAGAAGATGTACCGCCGCACCACCACCCAGCCCGGCTCCATGAAGGAGGTCCGCGCCGAAGTGATGAGGGCCACCTTCCCCGAGCGGATCATCGAGAGCGCCGTCAAGGGCATGCTCCCCAAGGGCCCCCTGGGCCGGGCGATGTACCGCAAGCTGAAGGTCTACGCGGGCTCGGTTCATGAGCACGCCGCCCAGCAGCCCCAGATCCTGACCATCAAGAAGTAGAGGCGAGGCGTCCATGGCTATCACTCAGAACTACGGAACCGGCCGGCGCAAGAGCGCGGCAGCCCGCGCTTTCCTCCGCCCTGGCAGTGGCAAGATCACGGTCAACGGTCGCACCCTTGAGCACTACTTCCCCAATGCCGTGCTGCGCATGATGGTCCACCAGCCCCTGGTGCTGGCCGAGCTCGACGGCAAGTTCGACATGATCATCACCGTGACCGGCGGCGGACCTGCCGGCCAGGCCTCGGCCATCCGCATGGGCATCAGCCGTGCGCTGCTGGGCTACAACGACCAGCTCAAGTCCCTCCTGCGCGGCGCCGGTCTCCTGACCCGCGATCCCCGCATGAAGGAGCGCAAGAAGCCCGGTCGCAAGGGCGCTCGTCGCCGCTTCCAGTTCAGCAAGCGCTAGTCATTTCTCTGGAAGGGGGATCCTCGGATCCCCCTTCTGTTTTCCCGGTCCGCGCTGGTCTCTCAGCGTCGGGCGATTCGGGCGGAGGGGATCAACCCGACGCCTTTCATCCCACCCGCGGCACCTTCGCCGCTTGAACAGGGAGGCCAGCATGGCTGCCATCCAGATGAAGGAACTTCTCGAGGCCGGTGCCCACTTCGGACACCAGACCAAGCGTTGGAACCCCAAGATGAAGCAGTACATCTTCGGGGCGCGCAACAGCATCTACATCATCGACCTCCAGAAGACCCTGCGCCTCTGGAACACGGCCGCCAACTACCTGACCAAGTGCGCCGGCGAGGGGAAGAACTTCCTCTTCGTGGCCACCAAGCCCCAGGCCCAGGAGCTCATCGCCGAGCAGGCCGCCCGCTGCGGCGCCTACTACGTGAACAACCGCTGGCTCGGCGGCATGCTGACCAACTTCTCCACCATCAAGAAGAGCCTCGAGAAGTTCCGGGAAGTCGAAGCCACGCTGGCGGACCCCGCCCGCACGGCCCTGCTCTCCAAGAAGGAGCTGCTCACCCTGAACCGCACCCGCCTGAAGCTGGAGGCCTCCTTCCTCGGCATCCGCGACATGCGCTCCCTGCCTGACGTCATCTTCGTCATCGATCCGCACCGCGAGGACATCGCCGTCACCGAGGCCAAGAAGCTGGGCATCAAGGTGGTGGGCATTGTCGACACCAACTGCGACCCCGACATGGTGGACTACGTGATCCCCGCCAACGATGATGCGATCCGCTCCATCCTGCTCTTCAGCGAGCGTGTGGCCGACTCCATCCTCGAGGGCCGCCACGCCTTCCAGGACAAGGGCGAGACCGACGACATGAAGCAGATGATGGCCGAAAAAATGGAAGTGGAAGGCTAGGAGACGACATGGCTTACACCGCACAGGACGTGAAGGCACTGAGGGACAAGACCGGCCTCGGCATGATGGACTGCAAGAAGGCCCTGGAAGAGAACAATGGGGACATGGAGCAGGCCAACGAGTGGCTCCGCAAGAAGGGCCTGGCGGCCTCCGCCAAGAAGGCCGACCGCATCGCTGCCGAAGGCATCGTTGAGGCCTACATCCACCCCGGCGGCCGCGTTGGCGTGCTGGTCGAGGTGAACTCGGAGACCGACTTCGTGGCCCGCACCGAGGGCTTCCAGCGCATGGTCAGGGAGATCGCGATGCACATCGCGGCCGCCGATCCCGCGCCCCGCTTCGTCACCAAGGAAGAGATCACCCCGGACTTCCTGGAGACCGAGAAGCGCATTGCCACCGAACAGGCCCTGGCCACCGGCAAGCCGGCCAACATCGTCGAGCGCATCGTCGAGGGCAAGATGAACAGCATCTTCAAGGAGGTCTGCCTCCTCGAGCAGCCGTTCATCATGAACCCCGATGTCACGGTCCAGCAGTACCTGTCCACGAAGACTGCGGAGATCGGCGAGAAGCTCAGCATCCGCCGCTTCACGAAGTACATCATGGGCGAGGGCCTGGAGAAGCGCAGCGAGAACTTCGCCGCGGAAGTTGCCGCCGCCAAGTAGCTTTCTCATTGCTACAAAAAGGGCGGCCGTTTCGGCCGCCCTTTTTGTAGTCTGGAACGACATCCTCTGGATCAAAAGCCGGGAGTCCCCATGAAATACAAGCGCATCCTCCTCAAGCTCTCGGGCGAGGCCCTCATGGGCGACCAGAAGAACGGCATCGATCCCGCCGTGGTCTCCATGATCGCTGACCAGGTGAAGGCCATCCGGGAGTCCGGCGTGGAGGTCAGCCTCGTCATCGGCGGCGGGAACATCTTCCGCGGCGTGGCGGGCGCCACCAAGGGCATGGACCGCACCACGGCCGACCACATGGGCATGCTGGCCACCATGATCAATGCCCTGGCCCTCCAGGACGCCCTGGAGCACAAGGGCGTCTTCACCCGGACCCTGTCGGGCCTGGAGATGCCCCGGGTCACCGAGACCTACATCCGCCGCCGCGCCATCCGCCACCTGGAGAAGGGCCGCGTTGTCATCTTCGGCGCCGGCACCGGGAACCCCTACTTCAGCACGGACACCGCCGCCGCCCTGCGCGCCAATGAGGTCTGCGCCGAGGTGGTCATGAAGGCCACCAACGTGGACGGCATCTACTCCGCCGACCCCAAGCTGGACCCCACGGCCACCCGCTTTGATCGCATCAGCTTCCAGGAGGTTCTGGAGAAGGGCCTGCGGGTCATGGACGCCGCCGCCATCGCCCTGTGCATGGAAAACAAGATGCCCATCCTGGTCTTCGACATGAACAAGCCGGGCAACCTGCTGGCCGCCGTGCGGGGCGAAGCTGTCGGCACCATGGTCGGCTGAGCCGGGCTCACATTCCGGCCAGGCGCCGCTTCCGTCACACTGAAACCATGGACCCCCTCAAGGGCCTCCCCGAGGCCACGGTCATTCGGGACCCGGCTGCGCTGGAGCCCTGGCTCCGGGATGAGTCCCATGTGCGCGGCGTGGCCCCCCTGGCGGTGGTCAAGCCCCACGGCCCCGCGGCCCTGCGGGAGCTGGTGAAGCGGGCCAAGGGCGAGGGCTTCGGCCTGGTCCCCCGGGGCGCCGGCACCGGCAAAGCCGGGGGCTGCGTGCCCACCGCTCGTACTGTGGTGGTGGACCTCTCCGAGTGGCCCGGCACCATCGCCGTCTCGCCCCGGGACCTCTGCCTCAGCGCCCCCGCCAGTGCGCCCCTGCGGGACGTGAAGGCCGCCGCCGAGGCTGCTGGCCTGTTCTATCCGCCGGATCCCAACTCCTGGGAGAGCTGCGCTCTGGGGGGCACCCTGGCCACCAATGCGGGTGGGCCTAACGCCTGCAAGTACGGCATGACGCGCCACTGGGTGCTGGCCGTGGACGCCCTCATGGATGACGGCGGCATCCACCGCTTCGGCATCGACGGCGTGAAGGCCAACGCCGGCCCCAACCTGGCGCAGCTGCTGGTGGGCAGCGAGGGCATCTTCGGCTTCCTGGTGGGGGCCTCGCTGCGCCTCCTCCCTCAGCCCCGGGAGCACACCACCCTGCTGCTGCCAGCCCGCCGCTGGGAGGACCTGTTGGAATTGCCTGGGCGCCTGGGCGCGGCGGGTTTCCTGCCCAGCGCCTTCGAGTTCTTTGACCCGGCGGTGCTGGCAGAGCTGCGGGCCCACGGCCCCGAAGCGGCCCGGCGCCTCCCCGGCGAGGCCCTGGCCATCCTGGAGTTCGACGAGCGGGGCTGCAGCGCCGAGCCCTTCCTGGCGGGCCTGCTGGACCTCCTGGGTCCCCTGGCCGACGGCCTGGAGGTGGCCTCCGAGGGCCGCCAGCGGGAGAACATCTGGGCCCTGCGCCGCCTCACCAGCGCCTTCCTCAAGGAGCGCCACCCGGAGAAGGTCAGCGAGGACCTCGTGGTGCCCCGCAGCCGCCTGCCGGAGTTCTTCGCCGGCCTGGAGCGCCTGGCCATCCCCGCCGTCACCTATGGCCACCTGGGGGACGGCAACCTCCACGTGAACCTGCTGGCCGCCGGAGCGACGGAGCCCGAAGCCCTGGAGGCCCAGCTGCTGGCCCTCTTCCGCCTGGCCCTCAGGCTGGGGGGTGCCCTCAGCGGCGAGCACGGCATCGGCCTGGCCAAGCGGGACGCCTTCCTGGCCCTCACCGACCCCGCCGAGCTCCAGACCCTTCGCGCCATCAAGAAAGCCCTCGACCCCGCCAACATCTTCAACCCGGGCAAGGTCATCTGAACCGCTATGCTGGGACCACTTCCTGGAGCTGCTGTGGTCGCCTCTCGCTCGCTTATTCTTGGCCACCGCGGCCTGTCTGCTTCGCACCTGGAGAACTCCCTGGAGGCCTTCAGCGCGGCGCTGGCGGCGGGCATGGACGGCTTTGAGCTGGACGTGCAGCCCACCCGGGACGGCGTCAGCGTGATCCTGCATGACGAGGACCTGCACCGCACGGCCAACGGCGGCGGCATCCTGCGGCAGATGAAGGTGGGTGAGCTACCGGCCCTCAAGAACGGCGAGCCCCTGCCCCGCCTGGCGGATGCGCTCGACCTGCCCGCCCGCCTCATCAACGTGGAGCTGAAGGGCGAGCCCGGCTGGCAGCAGGCCCTGGCCACGGTGGAGGCTGCGGAAGCCCTGGACCGGGTGCTCTTCAGCAGCTTCGAGCACAGCGAGGTCCTGCAGCTGTGGGCTGCCTGCCTCACCGCCCGCTGCGGCTTCCTGTGGGAGACGGACGAAGCTCTGGACCTGAGCGCCGAGGAGCTGGCCGACCTGCCCGAGGCCCTCTGGCTGCACCCGCCCCTCAAGGCCGTGCTGGCCCGCCCTGGGCTGTGGGCGCCCTACGCTGACCGCCTGGCCCTCTGGGGCATGAAGACCCCCGCTGAGGCCGCCGGCCTGCCCTTCACGCCTGCCGTGCTCATCGTGGATGGGCTCTGAGCCGACGTCCCTGAACCCCTCGGAGGCCAGCCATGAGATCCCTCCAGCGACCCCTGGGCATCTGGCTGATCCTCCTTTTGGCCACGGCCTCGGTGCTCTGGCTGCAGGCCCCGCCGGCACCGGTTCCGGCCAGTGCGCCCGCTGAGGTCTTTTCGGCTGAGCGGGCCCTGGTTCAGGTGCTGGCCATCTCTCGTGCCCCCCATCCGCTGGGCTCGGCCGAACACGACCGGGTGCGGGACCACCTGGTGGCCGCCCTCCAGCAGCTGGGCTTCAGCACCCGCATCCAGAAGGACGTGGTACACGGCTCGCAAGGCCGGGGAAGGCTGGTGCTGGCCACGGTGGAGAACATCATCGCCGAGCGGCCGGGCACCAACCCCACGGGGACCCTCCTGCTGGCGGCCCACTACGACACCCATGGGACCGGGCCGGGGGCAGCCGATGATGGCGCGGGCGTGGCGACGCTGCTGGAGGCCGCCCGGGCCCTGGGCACGGGCCGGAACACCCTCCGCATCCTCATCACCGATGCCGAGGAGGTGGGCCTGCTGGGTGCCCGGGCCTACGTGGCCAGCCTGGACCAGCAGACCCCGACCCTGGTACTGAACCTGGAGGCCCGGGGGGGCGGCGGCCCGGTCTTCATGTTCGAGACCAGCGACCGCAACCTGCCGCTGATCCGCACCTTCGCCGCCGCCGCGCCTTCGCCCCACGCCTCCTCCCTGATGTATGCGCTGTACAAGTTGCTCCCCAACGACACGGACCTCACCGTGTTCAAGAAGGCCGGCATGGTGGGCCTCAACTTCGCCTTCGTGGACCGCTGGTCCCACTACCACACGGCCCTCGACACACCGGAAGCCCTGGACCTGCGCAGCCTCCAGCAGGAGGGCGCCACCGTGCTGGCCCTGGGCCGCCACTTCCTCGCCACCGACCTCGCCACCCTCATGCAGGGCAAAGGCGACGCCATCTACTTCGACCTTCTGGGCCGGGTCCTGCTCTGGTACCCCGCCACCCTGGTGTGGCCCCTGACCCTGCTGGCCCTGGTGGCCTTTGCGGCCCTGCTCTGGCGAGCCCGGCGAGAGGCGGGCCTGGTGCAGGGCTTCTTCCTGGGCCTGGGTCTGAGCCTCGGCACCCTGGTGCTGGGCGCCCTGGTGGGCTGGGGCTTGGGTCGCCTGGCCGACCCCTTCCGCCAGGCGGTCCCCAACCACGATCCCTACGGCGTCACCTGGTTCGAGGCGGCCCTGGCGCTCCTGGCGCTGGCGGCGGCGGTGCTGGCCTGGAACCGGGCCCTCCGACGGACCGAGGGCCGGGGCCTGGCCCTGGGCGCCCTGGCCTGGTGGCTGGCGGCCCTGGTGGCCACCACGGCCCTGCTGCCTGCCGCCTCCTACTTCTTCCTCTGGCCCCTGCTGTTCGCCCTGGCGGGACTCTGGTGGGAGCGCCCCTGGCTGGCGGCCCTGCCGCTGCTGCTGCTCTTCCCCCCTCTGTGGCACAACCTGGCTCTGCTGCTGGGCTTCAGCCTGCCCCCCTTCCTGGGTGCGCTGGCGGCCTTCGGCCTGGTGCCCCTGCTGCCCCTGCTGCGCCGCGCCCTCCCCACCCGAGCGTGGCTGCCCCCGGCCCTGCTGGCGGCCATTGGCGTGCTCTGCTTCGCCGTAGGCACCCGGCAGACGGGACCGCACCTCAGCACCCTCGCCTTCGTCCAGGACGCAGATGCAGGGACGGCCCAGTGGGTGAGCTTCCAGCAGCCCGACCTCTGGACCCGCACCCTGCTGGGACTGGCCCCGACGCCCACCCGCCTGGGCGGCCGCAGTGCCTTCGCCGGCCCCGCGCCGGCCCTGCGCCTGCCGGTCCCGGAGCTGCTCCGTACAGGCCGCGAGCTGCGGATCACCCTTCCAAAAAAGGCGCTGGCGGTGTCCCTCAGCAGCGATGTGCCGACCGCCCTCAGCCTGGATGGCCACCCCCTGCCCACCAGCGGCCCCATGCTCTGGTTCGCCCCGGCAGAGGCCTTCACCCTCACCCTGGACGCACCGGCCGGCACCCGCCTCACGCTGGAGATGATCCTGCCGGGCCTGCCCACGGGCACACCCCCGCGCCCCGCCGGCCTGATGCCCGCCCCCGTCGATCCCTACACCGACGTGCAGATCGTGCGACGCAGCCTGGTCTGGTAAGCAGGCCTACCCGAACCTCTGCTTCCTCCTCTCCTGCGGATAACCCAGGCTGGCATTCAAAGAAAAAGCTCACCGCCTAGACGCCAAGAACGCCAAGCGATTTAGATACAACCCGTGCATAACGGGTAGCTGCTCCCTGTTGTCGCAAGCCCGATGTCCCCGCTCAAGAAGCCCTGATTTTCTTGGCGTCTTGGCGCCTTGGCGGTGAATGCTTTTTGTCTTCTTCTAATTGCGGCTCGTGGTCACGCCTGCGGGCTCCAAGCCAGGAGCTTGGCCTTGAGGGCGGCCATGTCGGCGCTGAGGGGCTCGGCAAGGACGGGGCGGTTCTGGACGGCCAGCAGGGCCTCGGGCAGGGGCACCTGGATGCTCAGGTCGCGCTCCAGCACCTCGCCAAACTTGGCGGGGTGGGCGGTGGCCAGGAAGAGGCCCTGCTCCCCCGGCTTCAGGCAGCTTTGGAGGACCGCACAGGCCACGGCCCCGTGGGGGTCGGCCTGGTAGCCCAGGGCGTACAGCTCCGCCAGGGTGCGAACGGTCTCGGCATCCGTGCGGCTGCCCCAGCGCAGGGCCGAGGCCATGGCGTCGTGGTCGCCGCCGAAGAGGGCGTGGATGCGCTCCCAGTTGCTGGGGGCGCCCACATCCATGGCGTTGGACACCGTGGCCACGGAGGACCGCGGCGTGTAGGTGCCGGAGTCCAGGTACTCAGGCACCACGCGGTTGGCGTTGGTGGCCACCACCAGCTGGCCGATGGGTGCGCCGCAGCGCTGGGCCAGCAGGCCCGCGTAGAGGTTGCCGAAGTTGCCGCTGGGCACGGAGACCACCAGGGGGCCCGCGCCTTGCAGCTGCGCCGCCGCTTCCCAGTAGTACAGGGTCTGGGCCAGCAGGCGGGCGATGTTGATGCTGTTGGCGGAGGTGAGGCCCAGCCCCGACACCAGCTCCGGGTCCTCGAAGGCGGCCTTCACCAGCCGCTGACAGTCGTCGAAGGCACCCTCCACGGCCAGGGCCAGCACGTTGCCACCGCAGGTCGCAAACTGGCGCTCCTGCAGGGGCGAGACCCGGCCCTTGGGATAGAGCACCACCACCTGCACGCCGGGCAGGCCCCAGAAGGCCTGGGCCACGGCGGCGCCGGTGTCGCCGGAGGTGGCAGTGAGCACCGTGCGGCGGGTGCCCGTGGCGGAGTAGGCCATCACCTGGGCCAGGAAGCGGGCGCCGAAGTCCTTGAAGGCCAGGGTGGGCCCATGCCACAGCTCCAGGGCGGCGAGGTGGTCCGCCACGGGCACCACGGGGGCGGGGAAGGTAAAGGTGCGGCCCACCAGGGCCTCCAGCTCGGCCCGGGGGATCTCGTCGCCGATGAAGCGGTGGAGGATCTCCGTGGAGCGGTCCTGGAAGTCCGCCGTCAGCAGGTTGGCCACATCGGGGAAGCGCGGGATCGTCGTGGGCACGTAGAGCCCGCCGTCCGGCGCGAGACCGGCCTGGACCGCCCCCAGGAAGGTGTTCTCAAGGGTGGCATTGCGCGTGCTGACCAGCTTCATGGGGGTCCTCAATCAGAAATTTTTCGGGTACGACAACAGAAAAAACTTTGCACCGCCAAGGCGCCAAGAAGCCAAGAACTGCAGAAGGAATTTCTGTTGTTTTACTCGGCGTCTTGGCGCCTTGGCGGTGATCTTTGTTTTTTAAACTTCAAACCTGAACGACTCAGAAGGCAGGATGCGGGCGCCTTCGGGGTCGAGGGCGCAGACCCAGGCGCGGCTGGCCACGCCGTCACTGCCGAAGGCCTGCCGGATGCCGTGGATGGCCACGGCGGCGGTCTCCTCATTGGGCACCACGGCGAAGATGGAGGGGCCGGAACCGGACAGGCTGCAGCCCAGGGCACCCGCGGCCATGGCCGCCGCCTGAGCCGCGCGGAAGGCGGGTACCAGCGGGGCGCGGTAGCCCTCGACGATGGGGTCGCGCAGGCAGCGACCCAGCAGGGCCCGGTCGCCGGTGTGGAGAGCGTGGACCAGGCCCGCCAGGTTGCCCGCGAACGCGATGGTCTCGGACCAGAGGGGTCGCTCCGGCAGGGCCTTGCGACTCTGGGCCGTGGGCAGGGACACATCCGGATGCACCACCGCCAGCAGAAGGTCCCCGGGCCAGGGCAGGCGCCGGGGGGTGGACCGGCCGCCCCGCCCGGGTACCACCAGCTGGAGGCCCCCCAGCAGGGAGGGCACGACGTTGTCGAGGTGGATGCTGCCGCTGGTGCTGCCCTCGGCGCGACCCGCCAGGTCCACCAGCTCAGCGGTCTCCAGGGGCTCTCCGAAGAGGGCCTGAAGGCCCACGATGGTGGCCACGATGGAGCTGGCACTGGAGCCCAGGCCGCTGGAGACTGGCAGGCGCTTGTCCAGGGTGATGGCCAGGGGAGGCGAGGTCAGATCCCGGGCGGCGAGGGCCTCCAGGAACAGGTCCCGGGCCCGCAGCACCAGGTTGGGCCGGCCATCGCCAGTGAGGGCCCCGGCGTGGGGACCCGTCATCTGGAACGAATCCGCAGAGGCGGGGACAATCCGCACCAGATCGCCCAGCAGGCTGCCGTCCAGGGGCGCCAGGGCCGCTCCCAGCAGGTCAAAGCCCGCAGCCATGTTGCCGATGCTGGCGGGGGCGTAGGCCACCACGCCAGCGGCGGGAAGGGGCGGGCAGGTGGCCATCAGAGCCTCCGGGCCGGGCGGGCGCCCGGGGGCACCAGACGCAGGATGTCGGCCAGCACGCCGGCGGCGGTGACCTCGGCCCCGGCGCCGTACCCGCGGATGACCATGGGATGGGGCTGGTAGCGCTCGGTCAGCAGGGCCAGGGCGTTCTCGCCACCCTTGATGGGGACAAAGGGATGGTCCGCGTCGACGGCCAGCAGGCCCACGCGACAGCCTGCCTCAGACAGGCTGCCCACATAGCGGAGGGTCTTGCCCTCGGCCTTGAGGGCGGCCAGGCGCTGGCGGAAGGTCTCGTCCAGGGAGGGCAGGCGGTCCATGAAGGAGGGGATGTCGCCGGTGGCGTCGAAGTCGGCGGGGAGGAGGCCCTCCACCACCACGTCCGCCAGCTCCAGCTCCATGCCGCACTCCCGGGCCAGGATGATGAGCTTGCGGGCCACATCCATGCCGCTCAGGTCGTCCCGGGGATCGGGCTCGGTGAAGCCGCTGTCCTTGGCTTTGCGCACGGCCTCGGAGAGGGGCACGCCGTCCCCCAGCAGGCCCAGGATGTAGGACATGGACCCCGAGAGGATGCCCTCGCCCCGGAGCACACGGTCGCCAGTGAGCACCAGGTTCTTCACGGTGTCGATGATGGGCAGACCGGCGCCCACATTGGCTTCGTAGAGGAAGCGCAGGCCCCGGCGGGCCGAGCAGCGGCGCAGCTCCCGGTAGTAGGCCTGGGTGTGGCTGTTGGCCTTCTTGTTGGCGGTGACCACATGGAAGCCCGCGGCGAAGAGCTCCAGGTAGCGCTGGGCCAGGTCCCCGCTGGTGGTGCAGTCCACCAGCACCGGCAGGGCCGGGGGTCCGCTGCGGACGCTCTCCACGAGGCCGTCCAGATCCGTCGGTCCGGCCTCGGGCAGGTCCGTGCGCCAGCGGGAGAGGTCCACGCCCCCGGCCTGGGTGAGCATGTGCCGGCTGTTGGCAATGGTCACCACCCGCAGGTCCAGGCCCTGAGCCAGCAGGTGGTCGTGCTGCCGCGCGATCTGCCCCAGGAGGGTGCCACCCACATTGCCGGGTCCCAGCAGATGGAGGTCCACCACCACCTTGGCCTGGAAGAAGCGGCGGTGGATGTGGGTCATGGCCCGGGCGCCGTCGGCCTCGGCCACCACGGCGGAGATGATGCGCTCGCTGGCGCCCTGGGCGATGGCCACCACGTTGCAGCCCACTTCCGCCAGGGCGTCGAAGAAGGTGCCGGCCACGCCGGTGCGGGTGCGCATGCCGTCACCGACGATGCTGAACACCGCCAGGTTCGAGAGCAGGACCACGGGATCGATGAAGCCCGCGGACAGCTCCGCCGGGAAGATGTCCTCGATGGCCGCCACGGCCGCCGGGCCGTCCGCCCGCCGCACGGCGAAGCAGATGGACAGCTCAGAGGAGCTCTGGGTGATGAGCACCACCGAGATGCCCTTCCGGGCGAGAGCGCTGAACACGCGCCCGGCGGTGCCGGGGACGCCGGGCAGGCCGGGGCCCGTGAGGTTCACCACGGACAGGTCCCGCAGGAAGGAGAGGCCGCGCACGCCGCTGGGCGGCGGCGGCACCTGCTCGCGGATCACCGTGCCCGGGTGGGCGGGGTCGAAGCTGCTGCAGACCCGCACGGGGATGCCCCGCTCCCGCACCGGGGGGATGGTCTTGGGGTGGAGCACCTTGGCGCCGAAGAAGGAGAGCTCCATGGCCTCCTCGAAGCTGGCTTCCGGCAGGGGGAAGGCTTCGGGCACCAGGCCCGGGTCGGCGCTGTAGAGGCCCGCCACGTCGGTCCAGATCTCCAGCAGGTCTGCTCCGAGGGCGGCCGCCGCCAGGGCGGCGCTGTGGTCCGAGCCACCCCGGCCCAGGCTGAGGATCCGGCCCTGGGCGTCCCCGCCAAAGAACCCGGGCAGCAGCCAGAGGCTGTCCGGTCCGGCCTTGACGGTGGCGAAGGCGGCGTCGATGTCGGCCATGCGGGGCCGGGCCTGGAGGGGGTCGCCCTCCACCCGGATGTGGGTCACGGGGTCCAGGTAGCAGGGCGCCAGGCCTCGGGCCCTGAGCAGGGCCATGAGGATGGCGCAGGAAGCCCGCTCGCCGAGGCTGGAGACCTGGGCCAGCACGGAGGGCGGACCCTCCTCCAGCAGGGCCATGCCGTGCAGGAGACGGCGGCCCAGGGTCTCGAGGGCGTCCAGCTCGGCCCGCAGGGTGGCGGCTTCGGCGCCCAGCTCCTCGGCCAGGTCGGCCACCACAGCGGCATGGCGCTCCCGGTAGGCCAGCAGCAGGCGGTCAGCCTCCTCCCGATCCGGCACCCGGCCGCCGTGGAGGAGCAGGTTGGTGATGCCGGACATGGCCGAGGCCACCACACAGACGCGGTGGGTCTGGCGGGCCGTGGCCACCAGGTCGGCCACGGCGCGGATGCGGGTGGCGCCAGCCACGCTGGTACCGCCGAACTTCATGACGCGAATGGGGCTGGGCTGCATGGATGGCTCCGGTCCTGTGGAATGAACCGGCCCCGCGGGATCACCGCGGGGCCGATTCTGAAGGGTGGTTTCAGTCAGACGCCCCGAGGTGCGGAGTTCGTAATGGTCCCGTTGGTGGTAATCGCGGACAGACCCCGGCCGGCGGTGTTCCGCGGCTCCCGGGAATCCTTGACCATCGCTCGGTGCATGTCCCTATTTTTCCAGGGAGATGTCGGGAAAGTCAACCCCGCGACCGGTCCGGTCAGCCGAGCCGTCTGCCGGTGGAGTATGGTGGAACACGCCAAGGCAGGCCACCCGGTTCAGCCTGCACCGCCCTGGAGGCCCCATGACCCTCACCCGCCGCACCTTCCTCCAGTGTTCCGCTGCGGGCGCCGCCCTGGCTGCCACGGGGCTCTCTGCGGTCCCTGCCAAGACTGGCAAGCGCATCCTCATCCTCGGCGGCACGGGCTTCCTGGGCCCCGCCACCATCGAGATCGCCCAGGCCCGGGGCCACCACGTGACGATGTTCAACCGTGGCAAGACCCGGCCAGAGCTCTTCCCTGGGGTGGAGAAGCTGCTGGGGGACCGGGATCCCAAGAAGGGCGACGGCCTCAAAGCCCTGGAGAAGGGCACCTGGGACGCCGTCATCGACAACAGCGCCTACTACCCCCGCATGGTGACGGCCTCGGCGAGCCTCTTGGCCCCCCGGGTCCGCCAGTACCTGATCATCTCCAGCATCAGCGCCTACAAGGAGCCCAACCCCGAGAACGGCACCGAGGACGCGCCGCTGTCCACAATGATGGACCCCACTCTGGAGGACATGGGCAAGAGCTTCGAGAACTACGGCGCCCTCAAGGGCCTCTGCGAGCAGGCCGCCCAGAAGGCCATGCCCGGCCGCAGCACGGTGATCCGGCCGGGCTACATCGTGGGGCCGGATGACCCTTCCGGCCGCTTCACCTACTGGCCCGCCCGCTTCGACCGGGGCGGCGAGGTGGCGGTGCCTGGCGCCCCCAGCGATCCCCTGGAGATCATCGATGTGCGGGATCTGGCGGCCTGGCTGGTGCTCCTGGTGGAGCAGGGCACGCTGGGCGTCTTCAACGCCTGCGGCCCGGAGAAGCGTCTGGCCTGGGGCTCCGTGGTGGAGGCCTGCCTGAAGGCGGGGAGCCCCACCAGCAAGCCGGTGTGGATCCCCACGGACTTCCTCCTCACCCAGAAGGACCTGGAGTTCCCCATCTGGGCGCCCTTCGTGGGCGAGACCAAGGGCTTCCACACCTGGCGCAACGACCGCGCCGTGAAGGCGGGCCTGCGCTTCCGCCCCGCCGCCGACACCGTGCGGGACACCCTCGCCTGGTTCAAGACCCAGGAGAAGGCCGAGAAGGGCCGCACCAAGCTGGACGGCCCCACCCCCCAGCGGGAGAGCGAGCTCATCGCCGCCTGGCGGGCCGCAGGCAAGGCGAAGGGCTAGATTCGGGGGCACATTGCCCTGGCCTGGACCCGGTCTTGGGCCCACGCTAGGACCATGACCGCCACCCCCAGTCGCACGGCCCTGGTGCTCTCCGGAGGGGGCGCCCGCGGCGCCTATCAGGTGGGCGTCCTCAAGGCCATGGCCGAGCTGCTGCCGAAGGCGAAGGCCAACCCCTTCACCATCCTGTGCGGCTCCTCTGCCGGGGCTATCAATGCTGCGGTGCTTGCGTGCCACGCCTCCAGGTTCAAGGTGGGCGTCCGCCGACTGGAGCAGGTCTGGGCCAACTTCAGCAGCGATCAGATCTACAGCACCGATCCCTGGGGCATGACCTGGAACAGCCTCCGCTGGTTCACCTCCCTGTTCCGCCCCCGGCAGCTCCACCCCTCCCGCCGCTCCCTGCTGGACAACACGCCATTGCGGCACCTGCTGACCCGGATCATCCACTTCGACCGCATCGGGTCCGCCCTGGGGCGGGGTCATCTATACGCCCTGTCCGTGACCTGCTCGGGCTATAGCTCTGGCGAGTCGGTGAGCTTTTTCGAAGGCCATCCCGAGCTCAGCTCCTGGCAGCGGTTCCGACGCGCTGGGGCCCGGACGAAGATCGGCCTCAACCACCTCCTCGCCTCCAGCGCCATCCCCATGCTCTTCCCAGCGGTCAAGGTTCACCGGGAATATTTCGGGGACGGCTCCGTCCGCTTTCTCGCTCCCGTGAGCCCGGCCCTGCACCTGGGTGCCGACCGGGTGATGATCATCGGCGTCGCCGGGACCGAGCGGGAAGCGCGAAAGTCCCTCGACGGCAGCCGCTATCCCACCATCGCCGACATCGCCGGGCAGGTCCTGGACAGCGTGTTCGTGGACAGTCTCAACAGTGACCTGGAGCAGCTGCAGCGCGTGAATCAGACCCTCGAGCGAATCCCCGCAGACCTGCGAGCAAGCCTGGACCTCGGGCTGCGGCCCATTGAGACCCTGGTCATCTCGCCCAGCCGGGACCTGGCCTCCCTCGCTGGCAAGCACGCCAAGGCCCTCCCGGCCATCGTGCGGTTCTTCTTCCGCCGGGCGGGCATCACCTCCCGGACCGGCTCCGCCGTCCTCAGCTACCTGCTCTTCGAGGCGGGCTACACCCGGGAGCTCATCGCCCTGGGCTACAGCGATGCGATGCACCAGAAGGACGAGATCCAGCGTTTCTTCGGGGCCGGGCCGGTATCGGTGGAGTGACCTAGTTCTGGATGTAGCTCACGAGCTGGTCGATGGTGAACTTCTGGTGGGAGATGACCTCTTTCACCAGGTCGCCGATGGACAGGATGCCGATGAGGGTCTGGTCGGCGGCAATCACCGGGAGGTGACGCACCCGCTTGTCCGTCATGAGGGCCATGCACTCTTCTACGGACTGGGCCAGGGTCACGCAGCTGAGCTTGTCGCTCATGATGTCGCGCACCGAGGTGTCCTTGGAGGCCTTGCCCTTGAGGATCACCTTCCGGGCATAGTCCCGCTCGGAGAAGATGCCCACCAGGCGGCCCTGGTCGAGCACAGGGAGGGCGCCGATGCCGTGGGCGGCCAGGAGCTCCAGCGCCACCAGCACCGAGTCATCCGGTCCCACGGAGACCGTGGCGGGCTTTTCCTCGATGAGCTGCTGTAGTGGCCGCATGACTGCCTCCCTTGACTGGTTGCCGGTGGGGAATGGGGATTCCGTGGAGATGACTATACGGCCAAGCCCCGGAAATGGAACCACCAATGCGCACAGCGGAACCACCGGGGTACCCCTGACAGAGTGTCAAGGTTGAGGCCCCACAAGGGCTTTCGAAGCCGCCCCTGGAGCACCCAGCGTTAACCTGGGGCCCTGGATTGCCAGGGGAGAACGCCATGACCGTCAACCTGAAGGGCCGCAGCCTCCTCACCCTCATGGACTTCAGCCCGGCCGAGGTGCGCCACCTGCTGGACCTGGCCCGGGACCTGAAGGCCAAGAAGCGCCAGGGCAGCTACAGCCCTCTGCTGCAGGGGAAGAACATCGTCCTGCTGTTCGAAAAGACCAGCACCCGGACCCGCTGTGCCTTCGAGGTGGCGGCCCTGGACGAGGGCGCCCACGTGACCTTCCTGGACTCCGCCAGCTCCCAGGTGGGGAAGAAGGAGTCCCTCGAGGACAGTGCCAAGGTGCTGGGCCGCTTCTACGACGGCATTGAGTACCGAGGCTACAAGCAAGAAGTCGTTGAAGCCCTGGCCCGCCACGGCGGTGTGCCCGTGTGGAACGGGCTCACGGACACGGACCACCCCACCCAGATCCTGGCGGACTTCCTCACCCTGGAGGAGCACGTCGCCAAGCCCCTCTCGGCCATGAAGCTGGTCTTCTGCGGCGACATCCGCAACAACATGAGCTACGCCCTGATGTACGGCGCCGCCAAGACCGGCCTGCACCTGGTGGTCCTGGGACCGAAAGAGCTGGCACCGGACCCGGCCGTGCTGGCGGCGGCCCGGGCCGCGGGCCAGGAGACCGGTGCGGTCATCGAGGTGACGGACGATGTGGCGGCGGCCGTGGCGGGGGCCGATGCCCTCTACACGGATGTCTGGGCCAGCATGGGCGAGGAGGACCAGATCCCCGAGCGGGTGCGACTGCTCACCCCCTTCCAGGTCACCCTGGGCATGCTGCAGCAGACCGGCAACCCCGCCGTGAAGTTCCTCCACTGCCTGCCGGCCTTCCACGACTTCGAGACCAAGCTGGCCCGGGAGCAGATGGCCCTGGGCCACGACATCCGGGAGGTCACCGACGAGGCCTTCCGCAGCGCCCACAGCGTGGTCTTCGATCAGGCCGAGAACCGCATGCACACCATCAAGGCGGTGCTGGTAGCGACGCTGGTCTAGGTTTGTCCAGAGAAGAGAATTGGCCCCAACTGGGGCCAATTCTCTTTGTGAAATGCTATGGTGGGACCACCCCAACCCAAGGAGTTCCCCATGCGCATGCTTCGGCTGCTCGTCATCCCCATCCTTGCCACCCTCTCCCTTGCCGCCCAGGAGACCCCCCTGTCCGGCACCTGGACCCAGAGCCGGGCTGATGACGTGGCGGCGGCGGTGAACGCCACCGTGGCCGACATGAACTTCATCAAGCGGCCGATCGCCCGCGCCAAGCTGGTCCGCCTCAATCCGGTCTACAAGAAGGTGATCATCGCCATCTCCGACAAGGAGACCCTGGTGAAGTTCGACGACCGGGACGTGATCCCCATGCCTCCTGGCGGTCGGCCCGGCCCCTGGACGCGTGAGGATGGCGACAAGTTCATGGTGGCCGCCCAGGTCTCCAAGGATCAGATGATCCAGACCTTCAAGAACGACGAGGGCGAGCGCACCAACATCTTCAAGCTGAGCGCCGACGGCAAGACCCTCACCATGAGCGCCACGGTGAAGAGTCCCCAGCTGCCCAAGCCGCTGACCTACAGCATCAGCTTCAGCCGCTGACTCACTTCGTCAGCGTGACTCCATCCAGCTCGCGGCCCTGGACGTCGAGCTGGCGGAGCCGCAGCTTGCCGGCTTCCACATCCAGCACGGTGAAGGAGTGGCGGTCCGAGATGAAGGTCCGGGTCCAGGGCTGCCAGGTGGCTCGGTCCAGGGTCTGCTTGGGGTCATAGAGATCGGCCCCGCCGGCACCGGTGACGATGTGGATGATGCCCTTGGGGCGGGTGACGGTGCGGCCGTCGAAGGCCTCGTCCACGGTAAAGGTCCCCTCCACGGGCTGACGGCGGGTGCCCACCTTGGTGGGGCTGAACAGCAGCGGTGCGGTGCGCTGGTAGTTGTGCACATGGCCGGCGAAGACCAGGCTCACACCGTGCTTCTGGAGGATGGGCGCAAGGGGGCGCATCCACTGGTCATCGAAGTGGGACTTGGAGCTCTGGAACAGGGGGTGGTGGAGGGCCACGATGCGCCAGGCGGCGCCCTTGGCGGCAGCGAGGTCCGCCTCCAGCCAGGCCTTCAGCACGGGGCTGTCCCAGTCCGTGTAGGTGTTGGAGTCAAGCACCGTCCAGTGCACCGGGCCCCAGTCGAAGCTGAAGCTGGCCATGCGGGGGAAGGCCGAACCGGCGGCGGCCACCATGGCGTCGTGGACCCCGGCCTTGACTGGGGCCGCCCCGGGGTCGCCGGGCTTGAGGGCTGGCCCATTCAGGGGCAGGGACCAGTAGGCGTAGAAGGCAGAGGCATCCTCGAAGCCGGGAAAGGGGGCGTCGTGGTTGCCGGGCATGCCCAGGAAGGGCACTCGCGCCATCAGGGTGTCGGCACCGTTATAGACCGGGTAGAACACCTTCCGGTACTCCGAGGCCCGGCCGCGACCGTAGACCAGATCACCCACCACGAAGACCGCATCCGGCCGCTCGGCCGCCATGGCCTTGGCAATGGCGGCCTGGTTGGGAGAGCCATCCGCGATATCGCCCAGCACCACCATGCGGTGGGCCCCGGCCGTGCGGGTCTGGGCCTCGGCCTCGAAGACCACCTTCCCACCCTGCTTCACCCGGTAGGGCACCTTCGCCCCCGGCGGGAGGTCCCGCAGGGTGACGCGGCAGATGCGGTGGGCCGGGAGGGGGGGCGCCTCCAGGCGGCGGGAGGTCACCGGTGCCTGGGTCACCCAGGCCTCGCCCAGGCGCACCTCCACGGTCCAGGCCTCGTCCTTGTCTGCGGCATGCCAGAGCAGGTCCAGCCGCTCCTTGGCGGCCGGGGCGGGAGCATCCCCCAGCTGCAGGTAGGGCTTCACCAGGAAGGCCTCCTGCGCGCCCAGGGAGAGGGCCAAAACAGCTGTGAGGAGGGCGATTCGGATGCGCATAGGCCAGTATCCCAGGTAGCGCTGCACCGAGCACAGGGACTACAGGTCAATTCCGAGTTACAAAAGACGACAAGCCTTGCCACCAAGAGCGCCAAGAAATACATGGCCCCTCGGATGGGGCCGCAAGGCACGCATCAACGGGGGGCAGGCAACCTGACAGCACGGGCTGTATCTCGGGGGCGCCGGGGCTGCGCTTCTTGGGACGCAGCCCTGGCGCCCCCGGGATCACTTCCGGCCACGCCGGAAGCCGCCCTCGGCGGACCCGTGCGGGATGCGTCGGCGCCCCTTGGCGTCTTGGCGGTGGTCTTTTCATCCCATCCCGCGCGACGGCCAGCCGCCAAGGGACCTTGGTGGTGATCGGTGCACTTAGTCAAGCCGCACAGCCTAGCGCAGGCCCACCACCAGGGCGACGCCGAGGGTCAGCAGCGCGACGGCCACCCACTTCCGGCTGTCCAGGGACTCGGCGAAGACGAAGCGCCCCAGGAGCACGGCACTGGCCATGCCGACGCCGCGCTTCACCACCTCAATGAAGCCCACCGGCGCCCAGCGGAAGGCCTCGATCTGCACCGCCAGCGCCAAGGCGCCAATGACCACGGCCGTGCCTGCCACCAGGGGCTGGGACACCAGCGGGCCTACGGCGGCCAGGAAGGCCCGAAGCTGGCCGCGGAAGGCCGCCCACAGGAAGAGCAGCAGTGCCACGACCGCAGTAAGGGCTGGGGCGTACCAGGCCCCGGCACCGCGGGAGACCGCCAGCTGATCCAGCACGCCGGTGCCGCTCCAGAGGACGGCCACCAGCGCCATGCGGCGCACGCCCGGCTCCCGCACGGAGGCCCGCAGGTCCCGCCAGGAGCCACCCCCCAGGAGCGCCGCCCCCCCAACCACCAGGGCCGCCCCGCCGTACTGGACGAGGGCCGGCGTCTGGCCCCGGAAGAGCCAGGCCAAGGTGGTGGACAGCACAGGCGTGAAGCTGAGCAGCGGGATGGTGATGCTCATGGGCGAGAGCCGCAGTGCATCGAGGAAGAGGACCAGGGCCAGGCTGTTGAGCAGGGCAGAGGCCACCAGCGGCCAGAGACAGGCCAGAGGCAGGCCCAAGGGCTCCCGGGAAACTGCCCAGAGAGCCAGGAGGGGTGCCTGGGCCAGGGGCAGCAATAGGCCCAAGTGGACAGGGGAGACCTCCCGGCTCAGGCGCTTGCGCAGGGCATCAAACAGGGCCCAGCCCAGGGCCGCAGCGAGGGTGAAGGCCAGGCCGATCCCAGTGATGGTCACCGAGGCGCCTTAGTGGGCGCCGACGTTGGACAGCAGACGCGACCCTGTGGCGTAGCAGGTCTTGTGGGTGATGTGATGCTCGAACTCGTGCCGGAACTTCTGCAGGGCCGAGTCCATGGGGCCGCAGGCGGCGTCACCCAGCGGACACAGGGTGCGCATCCCGATGCGAGGCGTGAGGCTGGCCAGCAGGTCCAGGTCGCCGGGGCGGCCCTGGCCATGCTCGATGCGGTGCAGGACCAACTGCATCCAGTTGCAGCCTTCGCGGCAGGGGGTGCACTGACCGCAGCTCTCGTGGGCGTAGAAGCGGATGAGGCGCAGCGTGGCCTGGACGATGCAGACGGACTCATCCATGACGATGAGGCCACCGGAGCCGCCCATGGAGCCGCGGGCCTTCAGGTTGTCGAAGTCCATGGGGACATCGAAGTCCTTCTCGTCGAGCATGGGGCAGCTGGCGCCGCCAGGGATGATGGCCTTGATCTTCCGGCCCGTGCTGCTGCCACCCGCCAGCTCTTCCACCAGGAAGTTCATGGGGGTGCCCATGGGCAGCTCGTAGATGCCCGGCCGCTTCACGTGGCCGCTGACACCGAAGATGCGGGTGCCGGCGTTCTTGGGGGAGCCAATCTTGGCGTACTCGGCGCCGCCCATGCGCATGATGGGCGGGACGGCGGCCAGGGTCTCCACATTGTTCACGGTGGTGGGCTGGCCAAAGGCGCCCTTCACGGCAGGGAATGGGGGCTTCACGCGGGGCTCGCCACGGCGGCCTTCGAGGGAGTTCAGGAGGGCGGTCTCTTCGCCGCAGATGTAGGCGCCGGCACCGCGGTAGACCAGGATGTCGTAGTCCCAGCCGGTCCCCAGGATGTTCTTCCCCAGGTAGCCCGCATCCCGGGCCTGCTGGAGGGCGGCCTCGAGCTTCTCGATGAGCCAGAGGAACTCGCCCCGGATGTAGACGTAGCCCATGGCGCACTGCATGGCCCAGCCACCGATGATCATGCCCTCGATGAGCTGATGGGGGTTGTACTCCAGGATGACGCGGTCCTTGAATGTGCCGGGCTCGCCTTCGTCACCGTTGCAGACCAGGTAGCGGGTGAGCTTGCGCTCAGGGGTGTCCTTGGGCATGAAGGACCACTTGAGGCCGGCAGGGAAGCCGGCACCGCCGCGGCCCCGGAGGCCGGAGGCCTTCACTTCATCGATGACCGCCACGGGCTCCGTCTGGAGCGCCTTGCGCATGGCCACGTAGCCCTCATGCTGCTGCTCATAGACCTTGAGGTGCCAGTTGTTCAGATCCCCTGCCCCGCGGAGCATGAGGTTCGGGAACTTCTCCGAGCCGAACCCGGGGAAGGTGTAGGTGTGGTGATCAGGCTTCGTTCGGATCGCGGCCATGGTCTCGTCTCCGCTCAATGCGCCCAGGGGCGATACTCGCCCCGCTTGCAGGCTTCCATCACCTCGACGAGCTTGTCCTCATCCACCAGCTCGTCGTAGACGTCCTGGTTGACCTGGACACAGGGCGCCACACCGCAGCCGGCCAGGCACTCCACTTCCTCGACGCTCCACAGGCCATCCGGGCTGGGGCCCTGACCGGGGGTGACGCCGGTGCGCTCGCAGACCTTCTCCAGCAGCTGGGCGGCACCGCGGAGGGCACAGCTGATGTTGGTGCAGACCTGGAAGTGGAACTTACCGACGGGGGCCTTCTGGTACATGGTGTAGAAGGTGGCCACGCCGAAGACATGGGCTTCGGGGATGCCGATGACATCCGCCACAGCGCGCATGGCGGCCAGGCTCACGAAGCCGAACTCCCGCTGGGCGATGTAGAGCGCCGGCAGGGTCGCGGCCATCTTGTCCGGGTACTGGGCCATGATCGCCTGGATCTCGGCCACAGCCTCTGGACTGAAGGCCTTTCGCTCGGATTCCTGGAGCCGCTGGCCCGGGGCCAGGACTTCATTGGAGGTTTCGTGGGGGTGGGCATGGCTCATGGGTGCGCTCGCATGAAGGCCCAGTTTAGCCCAAAGAGCGTGGGAGGCACCGGGGTAAACCCCTGTGCCTCCCATCACGATCAACTTTGGCCTTGGCGGGCCTGCCCTAGAGGGCGCAGTGGCTCCCGTCACAGTAGGGCGGGGTCTTGGTCTGCTTGCAGAGGCAGAAGGCCTTGGTGGCAGCCTCAGCGACCTCCACCTTGAGGGGGACCATGCCAGAGCCCTTGTGGGCCCCATCACAGAACGGCTGCTTGCCACTGAGGCCACAGGTGCACCAGTAACAGGTTCCAGGCTGGACCTCGAGCACGGCGGGGGTCTTGGCGGCGACCTTGGGCAGTCCTTCGCTCATGGGGTCCTCCGACTACTTGCCGGCTTCGATGTTGAGGCTGATGGCCACGTCGTCACCCAGGACGCCCGGGCCGTACTTGATGCCGTAGTCATTGCGGTTGATGGTCACGGCGCCATCGATGAAGCCCGCAACCACGCTGCCAGGCTTCATGCCGGGCTGGGTGCCCGCATTGGTGATGGGGAAGGTGATGCGCTTGGTGACGCCACGGAGGGTGAAGTCCCCGGTGACTTCCAGCTTGCCCTTGGCCACTTCCTTCACCGAGGTGCTCTTGAAGGTGATGGTGGGGTACTTCTCCACGTCGAAGAAGTCGCCGCCCTTCAGGTGCTTGTCCCGGCCCTCGTTGTCGGTGTTCACGCTGGCGGCCTCGATGCTGACCTCCACGCTGGACTTGCTGATGTCCGCAGGGTCCACCTTGATGGTGCCGCTGAACTTGGTGAAGCGGCCGCTGGTCTTGGCCAGAAGGTGGCGGATCTTGAAGCTGACCTCGCTGTGGACGGCGTCAATCTTGTAGGCGTCCTGGGCCAGGGCCGGCAGGGCGGCCAGGGCGAGGGCGGCGAGCAGGGTGCGGAAGGTTCGGTTCATGGGTGTCTCCTTGTAATAGGTGTTTCACCACCTTTTTCCATTCTAGGATTCTTTTCGGGAGTTGCAACACCTTTTTGGGCGTTCCTGTCATTATTTGGTCAGGAGCAGGTCATGCACATCCGCGAGGAACTCCAGATCAGCAAGCCCCTCGAGTCCGGCCATGAGGTGGGCCTGGCCCTGCTGCTGGGCCGGGAGTACGTGGTCCGCCTCTTCGATCAGGGGCTCTACGAGCCCGAGGGCATCAGCGACCAGCAGTACAACGTGCTGCGGATCCTCAAGGGGGGCCCGAAGGATGGCTACCTGGTGAAGGACATCCGCTGCCGGATGATCTACCGCTTTGCGGACGTGCCGAGGCTGGTTAACCGTCTGGAGACCCGTGGCCTGGTGAAGCGCTGCGAGAACCCCGCCGATCGCCGGGGCAGCCGGATCCAGATCACTCCCCGCGGCCTGGCCCTGGAAGCCAAGATGCACGGCTGCCACGATGCCCTCTGTCAGAAGGTGGACCGCTGCCTCAGCCCCGAGGAGCGCGTCACCCTCCTGAGCCTCCTGGAGCGCCTGCGGGACGACCACCGCAGCCAGGTGGATGTGCCGCAGGGCTGAGTGACGGTCTAGCGGTCCAGCTCACCCGCGATGACATTCATGGCGCCGAGGACGGCGACGGCGTCGGCGATCAGGCCGCCCTTCACCTGGTCCTCGAAGCTGCTGAAGATGGGGAGGCAGGGGGGACGGACGCGGATGCGGTAGGGGTTCTTGCCGCCATCGCTGACGATGTAGAAGCCCAGCTCGCCGTTGGCGGCCTCGGTGGCGCTGTAGACCTCGCCCACGGGCATCTCCATGCCGTGCATGATCAGCTTGAAGTGGTGGATGAGGCTCTCCATCCGGTTGTAGACCTTGTCCTTGGTGGGCAGGGCCACCTTGGGGTCGTCCACGATGATGGGGCCGGGCTCCAGGCGATCCAGCACCTGCCGGATGATGCGCAGGCTCTGGCGGATCTCCTCGACCCGGACCAGGTAGCGGTCCCAGACGTCGCCGGTGGTCCCCACGGGGATGTCGAAGTCGTAGGTTTCGTAGCCCAGGTAGGGCTGGGACTTGCGCAGGTCCTGGGGGACGCCGGCGGCACGGAGGCAGGGGCCCGTGTAGCCCCAGTTCACGGCCTCTTCGGCGGTGATGACCCCGACGCCCGCGGTGCGATCCCGCCAGATGGGGTTGTGGGTGAGCAGGGCTTCCACTTCATCGATGGCCGCAGTGCACTCCACCAGGAACTGCTCGGTCTTGGGCACGAAGCTCTCGGGCAGGTCGCGGAAGAGGCCACCGATGCGGGTGAAGCTGGTGTGCAGGCGCTGCCCCGAGGCCAGCTCGAAGAGGTCGTAGGCTGACTCGCGCTGCTTGAAGAGGTAGAGGAAGGCCGTGAAGGCGCCAATGTCCACGGCGTTCACGCCCACGCAGACGATGTGGTCGGCGACCCGGGCCAGCTCAGAGACGAGGACGCGGATCTGCTGGGCCCGGGGCGGTGCCTCGATGCCCAGGAGCTTTTCCACCGCCAAGGTGTAGCCCACGTTGTTCATGAGGGAGCTGCAGTAGTTCAGGCGGTCCGTGAGGGGGATGAACTGCTGGTAGCTGAGGCTCTCCCCCAGCTTCTCAACGCCGCGGTGCAGGTAGCCCATCTCGGGGATGGCCCGGGTGATGGTCTCGCCTTCCAGCTCGAGCACGATGCGCAGGGTGCCGTGGGTGGTGGGGTGCGACGGCCCCATGTTGACGAGCATGCGGTCGCCGTCGAGCTTCAGCTGGGAGAGGTCGATGGAATCCATGGTTCAGCCCCGCCGTTCGCCGTTGTTGTAGGGGGCGGTGCAGCCTTCCATGCAGAAGGCATCCCCGCCATCGAGGGGGAAGTCCTTGCGCAGGGGGTGGCCCGGGAAGTCCTGCCACATGAGCAGCCGGCGCAGGTCCGGGTGGCCGGAGAAGCTGATGCCGAACAGGTCGAAGACCTCGCGCTCGAACCAGTTGGCGGTCTTGAACTGGAGGGCGAGGGTGGGCACGGAGGCCCCATCCGCCACCGGCACCTTCACCCGCAGGCGCTCCTGGCTGGCCATGTTGAGCCAGTGGTAGACCACGTCGAAGCGCGGCTCCCGCTCGGGCCAGTCCACGGCGGTGATGTCCACCAGAAACTGGAAGCCCTCGCGGTGGAGGAGGTCCACCACAGGCAGGAGGGAGGCGGCGCCGATGACGATGGTCTGATCGCCGCGGAAGTCATGGCGATCCGTGATGGCGTCCGGCAGCTGTGCGTCGATGTGCTCGGTGATCATGGTCGGTTCCCTAGAAGATCGTCCCGGCGCCGCGCTCGGCAGCGTCCGCCAGCATTTCCCGGATGGCCTGCTGCCCGGTGACACCCTTGGCGGCCTCGTAGACCTCCTGTCGGGCGAGGCTCTCGTAGAAGCGGGCGATGTGGTCCTTCCGCATGGAGAGGGATTCCTTCTCGATCTTCTCCTGCAGCTTCATGACGCCGTAGATCATGCTCTCGGGCCGGGGCGGGCAGCCGGGGACGTAGACGTCCACGGGGATCACCCGATCGATGCCCTGGAGGGTGGCGTAGGTGCGGTACATCCCGCCGGAGCTGGCGCAGACGCCAACGCTGATCACCCACTTGGGCTCGGCCATCTGGGCGTAGATGGTGCGGAGCACCGGGGCCATCTTGTTGGTGATGGTGCCCAGCACCAGCATCATGTCGCTCTGCCGGGGGCTGAAGCGCATGGCCTCGGCGCCGAAGCGGGCGAGGTCGTACTTCGAGGACATCATGCTCATGAACTCGATGGCACAGCAGGCCACGCCGAAGGGCATGGGCCAGAGGCTGTTCTTGCGGCCCCAGTTGACCACCGCATCCAGGCGGGTGGTCAGCACGGCGTCGTTGATGTTCAGCTCGGACATCTCAGCGCTCCCACTCGAAGGCGCCCTTGCCCCAGGCGTACACGAAGCCCACCAGCAGGGTGGCCATGAAGCTCAGCATGACGGCGAAGGTCTCAGGGTGCTGCTTGAAGGTCACAGCCCAGGGCAGCAGGAAGGCGGCTTCCACGTCGAACAGGATGAAGAGCATGGCGGTGAGGTAGAACTTCACCGAGTACTTCCGCCGGGCCCCATCCTGCAGGGACGGCACGCCGCACTCGTAGGGACGCAGCTTGGCCGCCTGGGCATTGGAGGGCTTGAACGCGGTCAGCACCTTGCCCGACAGGATCAAGATGGCCAGGGCCGTCACGGCGGCGACCATCATCAGGATCAGGACCGACAGGAAGGGCGATGCGGGATGGGCCATGGCGCTCTCGGGCGGAGGATTCCGCGAGGATCCAGCTTAGCGTCCTTTGGAGGCCTTTGGCCGGGCCAAGATCACAAGGCACCGGGGTTCCGAGCGGGTCCGGGGCAGACCCGCCATTCCCATTGGCCCCCACCCCACCTAGAATCAAGTCTCCAGCCTCCTGACGGGAAACCCATGAGCGACCTCAAGCTGCGTGTGAAGCACATGATCATCGAGCGGCTCAAGCTCGAGGGGATGACCCCGGACCAGATCGACGATGCCGCCCCCCTCTTCGGCGACGGCCTGGGCCTGGACTCCATCGACGCCCTGGAGCTGGTGCTGGGCATCGAGCAGGTCTTCGGGGTCAAGATCGAGGACGAGGCCGCCGGGCTCCAGGCCTTCAAGTCCGTGCAGGCCCTCACGGACTTCATCGCCGAGCATGCCAAGGCCTGACTCAGATGGCTGAGATCCCGGCCCACCTGCCGCACCGCTACCCCTTCCTGCTGGTGGACCGGATCCTCGAGCGGGAGCCTGGTCAGCGGGTGGTGGCCGAGAAGCTGGTCACTGCCGGCGAGCCCTACCTCCAGGGGCACTTCCCCGACCGGCCCCTGGTGCCCGGGGCCCTGCTGGTGGAGATGCTGGCCCAGGCTGGCGGCTTCCTGGAGGCGGAATCCCTCCATGGGGCTGGCATCTTCCTGGCCGGGATCCAGGACGCCCGCTTCCGCACCCCCGCCTTCCCGGGGGACCGCCTGCGCCTGGAGGTCCGCCTGGCCGGGGCCTTCGGCGGCCTCATGAAGCTGGCAGGCACCATCACCTGCGAAGGGCAGGAGGTCTGCACCGCCAGCCTCCTGGTGAAGCGCCTATGACCGGCCGCCGGGTCGTGGTCACGGGCCTCGGGGTGGTCTCCTCCCTGGCCCCGGACCGGGAAGGAACCTGGGCCGCCATGCTGGCGGGCCGGGACGGCCTGGGTCCCCTCACCCGCCTGGACCTGCCCCTGGAGCCCGCCCAGATGGCCGGCCAGGTGCCTCTGGATGCCAGGCGCCACCAGACCCTCTGCGAGCGCATGGCCCTGCTCGCCCTGGTGGAGGCCCTGGACGGCTTCCACCCTGGCGGGGACCCAGGTCGCCTCGGCGTGTTCCAGGGGGCCGGCACCAGCGGCCTGCCCGTGGCCGAGGCCTACCTGACCGAGCGCTTGGCCGGGCGCCGGGGGCGGGCCGCGGAGGCTGCCTACCAGAGTCCCTGCACGGTCACGGACGCCCTGGCCCGCCGCCTGGGCGCCGAGGGCCCCCGGAGCACCGTGATGAACGCCTGCTCCTCCAGCCTGCTGGCCCTGGGCCAGGCCTACGAGCGCCTGGCCGCCGGTGAGCTGGATCTGGCCGTGGCGGGCGGGGCCGAGAGCCTCTGCCGCACCACCTACGCCGGGTTCTCCTGCCTGAAGGCCGTGGACCCCAAGAAGTGCCGCCCCTTCAGCCGGGACCGGGCCGGCCTGAACCTGGGCGAGGGCGCCGTGCAGGTGCTGCTGGAGCCCCTGGACCTGGCCCGGGCCCGAGGGGCCACCATCTTCGCCGAGGTGCTGGGCTACGGTGCCAGCATGGACGCCCACCACCCCACCGCCCCCCACCCCGAGGGCGAGGGGGCGGCCCGGGCCCTCACCATGGCCCTGCGGCTGGGTGGGCTGGACCCGGCCTCTGTGGATCTGGTGTCCGCCCACGGCACCGCCACCCCCGCCAACGACGGCGCCGAGTGCCTGGCCATCCGCCGGGCCCTGGGGACGGCTGCCGATTCCGTCTCGGTCACCAGCACCAAGAGCCAGTTCGGCCACACCCTGGGCGCCGCCGGGGCCTTCGGGGCCGCCGCCGCCATCCTGGCCCTGCGGGACCAGGTGGTGAGCCCCACCCTGCGCCTGGAAGACCCGGACCCCGCCTGCGACCTGGACTGCACTGCGCGGGTGGCGCGGGAGCGGCAAATCCGAGCCGCCTTGGTGAATGCCTTCGCATTTGGCGGTAACAACGTGAGCCTGGCCCTGCGCCGCTGGGAGGGCCGATGAGCGAGACCAGGCTCGTCATCACCGGCCTGGGGCTGGTGCTCCCCTGCGGCGACGGCCTCGACGCCGCCCGGGCCAGCCTGGCCGCAGAGCGGGCCTGCTTCGCCGACCTGCCGGAGGCCCTGGGCATGGGCCGGGGCGCCGCCTGCACCGCCTTCGCCCCTGCGGGCATCATCCCCCCCATGCAGCTGCGCCGCCTGGACCGCCTCTCCCGCTTCGCCTGGGTCGCCGCCCACAGGGCCTTCGAGGATGCGGGCCTGGACACCCGAAGCAGCGGCGAGCGGGTGGCCGTGTGCGTGGGCACCATGAGCGGGGGCAGCGAGGCCAGCGAGGCCTTCATGCGCCCCTACCTGCAGCGCGGACCCGAGGGCGCCTCGCCCATGGTCTTCCCCAACACCGTGGCCAACGCGGCGAGCGGCCACCTGGCCCTGGCCTTCGGCCTCAAGGGCCCCAGTGCCACCTTCGTGGACCGGGAGAACGCCGCTTTCACGGCCCTGGAGCAGGCCGCCCGCTGGCTCCACAGCGGCCAGGTTGAGGCCGCCCTGGTGCTCGGCGCCGATGGCCTCTTCCCCCTCCTGCTGGACCTCTGCCGAGGCACTCGGATGCTGGACCGGCACGGCCTGCCCGAGGCCGGCTCCGGCCGGGGCTTCCTGCCCGGGGAGGGCGCCCAGGCCTTCCTGCTGGAGCGGGCCTCAGACGCCGCCGCCCGGGGTGCCCGCCCGCGGGCCACCCTGTGGGGCCTGGCCTCCCGCTCGGCGGCCGAGCCTTCCGTCGAGGCCCGCAGCCGCGCCCTGATGGCAGCAGTGGCAGCCCTGGGAGGCGCCACGCCGGAGCACCGCGTCGGCGGCGCCAGCGGGCTGCCCCGCCTGGATGTCCCCGAGGCGGCGCTGGCAGCCCAGCACCCGCACTGGCCCCGGGCCGTCCACCCCAAGCTGCTCTGGGGCGAGTTCGCCGGGTCCGGAGGCCAGCTGCTGGCGGCGGCCCTGCTCCGCCAGGGGGGGCGCACCCTGGTCACCGCCCCCGCCTCCTCCGGTGCGCAGTTCGCGGCGCTGCTGGAAGCCGCTAGTCTGGAAACACCATGAACCACCGGGACCAGATCAGCGTCAGCGGCCAGCACATCCTCTGGGTGGCGGGCCTTGGCGTGGGCGCCTTGACCCTGGCCTTCGTGCTGGGCATCCAGATCGGCAAGAACAGCGCCTCCTTGCGCGGGCCGGCCCACCGAGGGGTGGAGGAAGAGCTGAAGGACCTGCCGGAGCCGCTCCTGGATCAGCTGAAGATCTTCGAGGGCGAAGGCCCGGACAAGCTGGTGCCCGCCGCGAAGGTGGATGCCGCCCCGGCCAAGGAGGAGCCCAAGGCCGAGGCCAAGCCGGCGGAGAAGCCGCCGGCACCGGAGTCCTGGACCCTGCAGCTCATCGCCACCACCGACGCCGGCGAAGCCAAGCGGGTGGCCGCCAAAGCCAAGGCTGCCGGCTTCCCCACCGCCACCCTGAAAGAAAAGGGCCAGTGGAAGGTGCGCCTCACCACCCCCGCCGAGCGCGCTGTCATGGACAAGAACGCCGAAAAGCTGAAGAAAGCCGGCGTCAAGAGTAGCCCGGTGAAGGTGGAGTAGCTCCGGCTTTTCAAGATCAAAAGCGGAACCGCAGATGACGCCGATTGCACAGATGGGCATTGCTCCATCCCACACTTTTCCCCGTCAACACCAGGTCGGTGGGTGGAGCACTTGGGTCTGCTGCATGGGTGGTTTGTTCCGCAGAACTCTGTAGTAGTAAAGAGCGCCGCAGATGATGCCGCAGACGAGCCCTGCGAAGAAGGAGACCTTCATCAGGCGCTTGGTGCTGGGAGGTGGGTTCCTCAGAAATTCTGGGATCATGCTGTACCCCCTCTTCGGACAACAGCTATGGCTTTGAGATTCGATTCCGCAGGCTGAAATCGCGTGGCCCAGTGGCAGCCTAGCCGCTGCTTTTTTGCGACGGCCACTGCGTGAAGGCGAAGACATAGAGGGCCACGAGGTTGACGCCAGGGATCAGCCCGAGGAGAGCCCAGAAGGGCGAATGCCCTGCCTTCTTGATGATCATGGCCACGGGCGGGATCCAGAGGCCGAACAGGGACAAGAGCAGTATCACTTCCATCATTCTGAGGTTACCCATGGGTGCCTCCTGGTGAGTCGGGGTGTGGGCCAAGGAAAGCAGAAGCGGCCCCCGAAGCGGCGCGCATAAATCTGGACACCAGTGCTTATTTTTGGTTCATACGGGCGCCCGAGAAAAAAGAACCGCCAACCGCAGAGAACACAGAGAGCGCAGAGGGGCGCCGACCCATCTGGCAGGGCCCCGCCTGCGGCGGCTTCCGGCGATGCCGGAAGTCATCCCGGGGTGTCACGGCCGCGCCCCCCAAAAGGCGCCGCCGCGACGCCCCGAGATGGAGCCCATGCCCAGGTCCACCCCGACCCAAAACCCAGGCTTCAGTTATCCCCGTCCATCCCTTTGATCCCCGTCAAAAAAAGCAGTTTGAAACAGGGATGAAGGGGATGCAGGGGATAAGGCGATTGGCCCAGAAGCCTCCGCTTTCCTCTGCTCCTCCCTCCCCTCAGCTTATATTTCTTCATTTTTTTTCAAGGAAATCACTCACGGCTTGGGGTACACCCGAATCCCCACCCACTTCTTGAGGATCACCTTCCCCGGCGCAAAGCCCCGGGGCTTGCTGATGTCGGCGATGCGGGCCATGTGCACTTCCACTTTCCCGCCGTCCCGGGCCTTGCTGTGGAAGGCGGCCAGCTCGGCGGCGCGCTCCAGCACGTGGCGGGGCAGCTCGCTCAGCTTGTCGGGATTGCGGATCACCACGTGGCTGCCGGGCACACTGGCCACGTGAAACCACATGTCCAGATTGTCGGCCACCTTGAAGGTGAGCTGATCGTTCTCGGCGTCACCCTTGCCGATGAGCACCTCGAAGCCGTCCACCATGACGCTGCGGAAGGCCAGGCCCTTGCCATCCTTGCGCTTGCCGCCCGCCTCCATCCGCTTGGCCCCCTTCCCCTGGTCCGCAGCCTTCGCCTTCCCTTGTCGCGCAGGGGGCACCCCTGGCGCAAGGGCCAGGGTGGGCTCCGCCTGCCGCAGGACCCAGGCCGCCCGCTCCCGCCGCAGCTCACCCTCCAGCTCCGCCACCCGCGCCAGACCCCGCTCGGCCTTCTTGGCAGCCTTGAACCACTCCTGGACGGCGAACTCGGCCGACTTGCCTTCCGGCAGCTTGAGGGTGGAGCCGTCCAGGAACACCACCTCGCCCGTGACCCCCTTCAGCCGATACAGCTCGGCCGAAACTCGGGCCGCCTGCGCCTTTAGGGTCAGCAGCGCACCGTGCCGGGCGCGGTCCCGCGCCAGGGCCTGGGCCAGCCGCTCCAGGCGGGCCGACTCCACCTGCAGGCGCCGCTCCGCCGCGGCCCGGGAGGGTCCCAGCACCAGGGCCTCGGCGCGGGTCTCGGACCAGGCGCGGTGGCGGGCCAGCAGGTCGCCCTCGCCCTCCAGCACCTCAGGCTCCAGGCCCGCAAGGGCGGCGTCCAGGGCGGCGCCCCAGCGCTCCCGCCAGCGGAGGAGGGGTGGCGGGTCGAACGTGGGTTCCGGCGGGGTCGCTGGAAAGGGGCTGCCCAGGCCCAGCCGCGGCACCTGGGTGTCCAGCAGGCCATCCACGCGGATACCGGCCCGGCCAGGAATGGCCTGGTAGGCGATGCGCAGGGTCTCGGCCCGCCCGGTGATGGCCCGCCGCTGGAACACGAGGCCCAGCCAGCGCTCCCGCGGGTCGCCTTCCACCGCCCGGAGGCGTGCGCCCTGGAGCCACGGACCCCAGAGCTTGCCGCTGTCCTTCGGGGCCTCTGCCTGCAGCTGCAGCCAAGCCGGGTGCTCGGTTCCCAGCAGCCACAGCTCAGCCTTGGGCTGCAGCAAAAGAACCCAGGCTTCAGCCCCCTTGCGTCCGGCCCAGCGGAGGCCCAGGGCCCGGCCCGAGGCCCAGGCGCCGTCCAGCGGAACGTCGCTCCGCTCGCGCAACCAAAGTCTGGACAGCGCCAGGAGCAGGGGTCCGTCCACGCCTACCGGGCCTTCCGGAGGGTTCGGGCCAATCTTGTTTTTTTCTGATCTCCGGTCATGCTGGGGGCCTCTCTCCGCTATCGTTGCTGAATGCTGTCACCATACCAATAGGGCCATGCTCATGCTTACCCCTCCAGATCTCGATAGATGGAGTCTATGACGAACTCGGCCGCCAGGACCCCCAAGGCGCTCCAGGTACTGCTGGTGGACGACAATCCCATCCAGCTGAGCCTGCTGCGCCACCTCTTCCAGCGGCATGGGCACATGACCCTGGAGGCAAAGAACGGCGCCGAGGCACTCCTTGTGCTGGCCTCGGAGTCGCCGGATGTGGTGGTGAGCGACTGCGTCATGCCCCTGCTGGATGGCTACCAGTTCTGTCGCCTCCTGAAGGATGATCGCGCCACCCGCCACCTGCCGGTGCTGCTCCTCACCGCCCAGGGCACGGGTCTGGCCCGCTTCTGGGCCAAGACCTGCGGGGCGGACCGCTTCCTGGTGAAGGGCCGGGACCTGGACCACGTGGTGGAGGTCACTGAGACACTGGCCGCCCAGACGCCCCCGCCCCGGGTGCCCCGGATCCCCTCCAAGCTGGCCCAGGAGGGCTTCACCGTCGAGGCCATCCAGCTCCAGCTGGCCAAGGCCCTGGAGCAGCGCCTGGTGGAGACTGCCCTGCGGGACTCCCTGGCCCGCCTCTACACCGCCGACCACGACACCTCGCGCCTCATCGAGGGCTTCATCGAGGTGCTCCAGGAGCTGGTCCTGCCGGGTGCCCTCGTGGTGGCCTACCAGGGGGACGAGGGCCTGGTCTGCCACGGCGTCCACGGCAGCTCCGCCAGCCTGGAGGACAGGGCCACCCTGCTTCAGGAGCTGGGGGAGCGTGGGCCCTTCTCCCTGTCCCCTGAGTGCCACTGGCACCCGGCCTCCGACGAGGACGAGCGCCGCAAGAGCCTGCGCAACCCGGTCCTGCGGGTGCTGCCCGCCACCACCCCCGGCTATCCCGCCATCGGTGCCCTGGCCTTTGTCGCTGAGCGCCAGGCTGCCGAGGACTTCGAGCGCCTCTTCGAGATCGCCGCCGAGGAGCTGGGGCGCCTTCTGAGCCTGGAGGACTCCCGCCTGCGCCTCTACCACCAGGCCATCCAGGACCCCCTGACCGGCCTCTACAACCGGAAGCACGTCCTGGACATGCTCTCCATCGAGCTGGACAAGTGCGAGCGGTTTGGCCAGCAGCTCTCAGTCATGATGCTGGACCTGGACCACTTCAAGTCGGTGAACGACCGCTACGGACACCCGGCGGGGGATCAGGTGCTGGGCATCATGTCCCAGCGCATGCTCTTCGGTCTCCGCAAGGTCGATCAACTGGGCCGCATCGGCGGCGAGGAGTTCCTGGCCTTCTGTCCGCAGACCGACCTGGACGGCGCCCGAGCCCTGGCCGAGCGGCTCCGCGAGTACGTCACCGTGGACCCCTACCCCTGCCTGCCCCCGGGCGACCGCGTGACCCTGAGCATCGGTCTGGCCCAGTGGGAGGGCCCCGAGGACAGCGCCGACGCCATGCTGGCCAGAGCCGACCAGGCCCTCTACCAGGCCAAGGCCGAGGGCCGAAACTGCGTCATGGGCTGAAGGCTCCTGCCGAAGGGCCTTGACGAGGAGACCCTGCGGACCCAGTATTCCATACGCATCCGTATGGAGTCGCCATGGAACCCACCCCACCCCAGGATCTCTCCGAGCGTGTGGCTCATCTGGAAGCCCAGGTGGCTTGGCTCCTCCAGGGGCAGCGGACCCCCTCGGCCCCGGCGCCTCCGGTCCTGGCCCCACGCCTCACCGTGCCCCGCGTGCCCCTCAGCCCCGTGGCCTGGATCGCCGGCATTGGAGGGGCCATCTTCCTCCTGGGGGCCGCCTTCTTCCTGACCTGGGCCGCCCAGCAGGGCTGGCTGGGACCGGGTACCCGCTTCGCCCTGGGTCTGCTGGCCGGGGGCGGGATCACCGCCTGGGCCGCCCGCCTCCTGCCGGGCGAGGGCCGCCGCCTGGGCACAGCCCTGCTCCTGGCGGGCCTCGGCACGCTGCAGTTCACCTGCCGGGCCGGGGCGCTGACCTACCACTTCTATCCGGCCTCGGCGGGCCTCTTGGCCATGGCCCTGGTGACCCTGGGGGCGGGGGCCCTGGCCGTCCGTGCGGCCTGTGGCGGCGCCCTCACGGTGGCCCTGGTCAGCGCCCTGGCGGCTCCGCTGGCCTTCGGCCAGGGCGGCCACCACGAGGTGGGTCTGGCCCTCTACCTGGTGGTGCTCCTGACCGCGGCCCTGCTGGTCCCCTTCCGCGCTCCGGTGGCCGCCACCTGGCTGGGGGCCCGCTGGACCGCCCTCCTGGGCACCGGCCTCCTCTGGCCAATCACCTGTGGCACCGCCCTGCGCCCTGATGTTCCGGCGCTGAGCGCCCTCCTGGCGCTGCACCTCCTCCTGGCGGGACTCTGGGTCTGGCTGCCGAGGGTCCCGGCCCTGCCGAGCACCCCCACGGCCCTGTGGTTCGTGGGCCACCTCCTGGCCACCGCCACCGCCTGGGTGCTGTGGCATAAGACCCTCTTAAGCCCGGAGGCCTTCGCCCTCCTGCTGGTGGCAGCGGCAGGCCTCAATCTGGCCCTGGTGGCGCCCCTCCAGCGGCGCATGAAGGCCGAGGCAGCGGACTGGGGCCTCCTGGCCCTGGCGGCGGGGCACCTGGCCCTGGCGGTCCCCGTGGCCCTGGACGAACGCTGGGTCGGCTCCCTCTGGGGCATCTTTGCGCTGGCCCTGGCCTGGGCCTCCGCCCAGGTAGCGGACGGAGCCAGGCGCGCCGACGCCCCCGTCCTTCGGGGCATCGCCGTGGCCCTGGCCCTGCTCACGACAGCACGCTGGGCCCTCCACCTGCCCTGGGCCCCCGCGGGCCAGGCGGCGGGGCAGACGCCCTTCCTGAACCCGGCCTTCCTGGAGGGTCTCCTGACGGCGGGGAGCTGGGGCCTCCTGGCTCGCCCCAGCGGACGCCTGCGCCCCCTGGCCTTCGTGGCCCTTGAGCTGACCGCCAACCTGACCCTGGCCCTGGAAGCCGCCCGCGCCGTGCAGGCCCTGCGGGGGCCGGCCTCAGGGGGTGCCCTCTTCAGTCGGGAGGCCTCCGTGGCCATGACGCTCACCTGGGCCGCCAGCGGCGCCTGGCAGTGGATGCGGTCCCTGGGCCAGCCCAAGGGGGGATGGGCCCTGGCCGTGGCGGGCTACGTCCTCATGGCCGCCGCCAGCCTCAAGCTCATCGCCGTGGACCTGGACCGGGCCGACACGCCGCTGCGGGCCCTGGCCTCCCTGGCCGTGGGCGGGATGGGCATGGCCGCCGCCATCCTGGCCCACCGCCGGCGACAGCGGGTCAGTCCCGCCCAACCCCAGGAACCGCTGGCCGGAGCTGCACCAGGGCCACCGCCGCCAGGATGATGGCCATGCCGGCATAGCTGCGCGGGCCGAAGGTCTCGTGCAGCCAGAAGCGGCCCAGCAGCACGGCCACCAGGGGGTTCAGATAGGCGTAGGTGCCCATCTTCGCCGGGGGCCAGGCCTTGGCCAGGTAGCCGTAGGCCGTGAAGGCCACCAGCGACCCGAACACCACGAGGTAGCCCACGGCCAGGAGGCTCTGTTGCGTTGCAGGGCCGCGCAGGAAGCCGCCCGTGAAGGGAGCCGCCAGGAGCCCCATGAGGGCCGCGGTGGCCATCTGGAAGGCCGCATTGGTGAAGAGGCCGCCCCCGCGCACGTGGTGGCGGCCGTGGAGGGTCCCCAGAGACCAGAGCAGCGGCGCGGCCACCATGGCAGCCACCCCTCCGGCGTGCAGCCGCACCTGCCCAGCAGGCCAGACCAGCACAGCCACGCCCAGGAGACCCAGGAGCAAGCCCAGCCAGCCCTTGGGCCCCAGGGGCTCCCGGCTCATGGAGAAGACCGCCAGCCAGAGGGGCACCAGGGCCGAGAGGATGGCGGCCAGGCCTGAGCCCACATGCAGCTCCGCCCAGGAGACCAGGGCATTGGCGAGGCCCAGCAGCAGGGCGCCCACGATCATCAGGTGCCCGGCCTCCCGCCAGGTGGGCCAAGCCTCACGGCGGAGCCGGCCCAAGCCCAGGGCCAGCAGGGCGGAGATGGAAAAGCGCACCGCCACCATGCCGTAGGGCGTGAAGGTCGGCAGGGCCAGGGCGATGGCGAAGTAGGTGGAGCCCCACACCACGGCCACCGTCAGGAAGGCGAGCCAGGCGAGCATCAGGCCCAGTCGCTGAGAGGGTCGGTCAACGCTTGACCTTTTTCCCCGCGCCCTCCACCGGGAAGGGGCTGGGGCCCGGCTTCTCCCAGTGGGTCTCCAGCACCATGGTCGTGCGGGTGGTGACCATGGGGCCCAGCATGCGGATGCGCCGGAGCCGCTCGGCGATGCCCGCCGGTGTGTCCGCCACGATCTTCAGCAGCAGGGCATCCTCACCGGCAATGGTGTGGGCCTCCAGGATGTCGGCCTCTTCCTCCAGCGCCTTGATGAAGCGCTGCTCGATGGCCTCGTTGTTGTCCTTGTACCGCACGGCGACAAAGGCCACGGTGGGCTTGTTCACCGCCGCCGGCCGCACCCGGGCGGAGTAGCCGCCCAGCACACCGTCCGCCTCGAGGCGCTTCACCCGGTCGATGATGGTGGGTCGGCTGACCCCCAGGCGCTCGGCCAGCTCCGCATGGCTCATGCGCCCATCCTGCTGCAGGAGGGCCACCAGGCGCCGGTTCAGGTCGTCTTCCATCAACAGCTTCGCCATGCCTTGCTCCAGGGGATGTGGGGAGGTTGCTCGCACAGTATGCCAGGGGAACACCCGACCCCAATGACAACCCGTCAATCCCTTCGGGGAGCCGTTAAACTGGGTCCCGAGGTGTCCATGGACTTCGCCCGCCCCTTCACCGACCAGAGCTTCTTCCTCATTGCGGGGCCCTGTGTCATTGAGAGCCGGGACCATGCCCACCACATGGCCACCAGCCTGCGGGACCTGGCGGAGGCCCGCGGCATCCCCTTCATCTACAAGTCCAGCTTCGACAAGGCCAACCGCACCAGCGGCGGCAGCCACCGCGGGCCCGGCATGGAGCAGGGCCTGGACATCCTCGCTGAGCTGCGCAGCCGCTATGGCGTGCCGGTGCTCACGGATGTCCACGAGAGCACCCAATGCGCCACGGCCGCACAGGCGGTGGATGTCCTGCAGATCCCGGCCTTCCTCTGCCGCCAGACGGACCTCCTGCAGGCCGCCGCCGCCACGGGCCGCGCGGTGAACCTCAAGAAGGGCCAGTTCCTGGCGCCCTGGGACCTCCGCCACGGCGTGGAAAAGCTGCAGTCGGTGCCTGGCCACGGACCGGTCTGGGTCACCGAGCGGGGTACCACCCTGGGCTACGGCAACCTGGTGGTGGACTTCCAGTCCTTCCCCCACCTGCGCAAGACCGGCTGTCCGGTGATCTTCGACGCCACCCACAGCGTGCAGAAGCCGGGCTCCCTGGGCCACGCCACCGGCGGCGCGCGGGAGATGATCCCGACCCTGGCGAGGGCTGCTGCCACGGCGGTGGACGGCTTCTTCTTCGAGGTCCACGAGTGCCCGGAAAGGGCCCACAGCGATGGTGCCAACGCCATGCGCCTGGACCAGTTCGGGGAGCTGCTGGATCAGCTGCAGGCGCTCTGGCGGACCGGCCGCGCCGCCGCCCTGCGGGACCCTGCGGGGCAGTAATGGAACAGGTCGTGAAGGCCGGGCGCGGCCTGGAGTTGCGCCCCCTGTACCTGCGGGATGCCAAGGCCATCTACGCCCTGGTGGAGGCAAACCGGGACCGCCTGCGGCGCTGGCTGCCCTGGCCCGATGCCAACCACAGCGTGCTCGACTCCCGGGCCTATATCCTGCGGGTCCGGGCCCTGCAGCGCCGAGGCGCCGCCCAGTCCTTCGGCCTCTGGTGGAAGGGGGCCCTGGTGGGGGTGGCGGGCTTTGTCTGGATCGACCCGATCAACCGCAGTGGCGGCATCGGCTACTGGCTGGCCCAGGAGGCCGAGGGCCACGGCCTGATGACCCGCGCGGTCAGCACCCTGGTGCGGCATGGCTTCCGCACCCTGGACCTGAACCGCATCGAGATCCGCGCGGGTGTGCGCAACCTCCGCAGCCGGGCCATCCCCCAGCGCCTGGGCTTCCGCCGGGAAGGCACCCTGCGCCAGACCGAGCGCCTCGCCGACCGCTTCGTCGACCACGCCGTCTACGCCCTATTGGCCGAAGAGTGGCGGGCCGCCAAGCGCTGACAGCCGATAGCCGACAGCTGATAGCTGACAGCCGATAGCTGATAGCTGACAGCTGATAGCTGACAGCCGATAGCTGATAGCTGACAGCCGATAGCCGATAGCTGATAGCCGACAGCTACTAACTACTCCACCCCTGCCGCGTAGGTCAGGTTCAGGAGGGCCATGGCGCGGGTGACTTTGCCCACGCTGTTCTTGGTGGTGTCGGTGTAGAGGATCCCGCGGCGGTCCAGGGCCTCGTAGTCGAAGTTGCCCTCCCCGCTCAGGTCGAAGCAGAAGGCACCATCCTTGATCCAGTCGGTGCGGATCTGGTAGCCGGGGGCCGGCACGGCGCTGACGATCATGTCGGCCATGCGGATGAAGCCCTCCAGGTGGGCCGGGTTGGTGTTGGCGTGGCACAGGATGGGAGTGCCCTTGTCGTTGGCCACCATGGCCGTGAGGGGCCGGCCGATGCGCAGGCTGTCGTTGATCACCACGACGGTCTTGCCGGCCATCCACTTGTCCCCGAAGCCCCGCTTGAGGGTCTTCACGATGGCCCGGGCGGTGCACGGCGTCATGCAGCGGTGCTGGGTGCCGTCGTCCATGCGCTTCCGGTACTTGTTCAGGAAGCCGATGTTGATGGCGTGGAGGCCCTCGATGTCCTTGCCGGGATCCACCAGGTCCATCACTTCATCGTCCTTGATCTCCTGGTAGCGCAGGGGGTAGAAGATGAACACACCGTGGGTCTTGTCGTCCTGGTTCAGGCGGGCCACCAGCTTCACCATCTGCATGCCGTTCTCCACCCGGAGGTCATGGGCCGCAATGCCCACGTCCTCGCAGTCCTTCATGAGCCAGCGCTGGTAGGTGACGCTGCCCGCGTCCTGGCTGCCCAGGATGACACCCAGGCCCGGGGCGAAGCCCAGCTTCCGGACATTGGCCCGGACCAGGTCCAGGTAGTGGCGGGCGGTTTCCTGGCAGTCAAGTCGTCCCGTCAGCTGGCTGGGCATGCAGCACCTCGGCAACCAGTCTATCGAATCTGGCCAGGGAGCCCCCTATCCTGGACCCATGCCCCCCCGCCCGCCCACCTCCCAGCTGCTCCAGGACCGCCTCCGGGCCGCCTATCCCGATGCCAAGTGCGCCTTGGACCATGCCGATCCCTTTCAGCTGGTGGTGGCCACCATCCTCAGCGCCCAGTGCACGGATGCCCGGGTGAACCTCACCACGCCAGCCCTCTTCATGCGGTTCCCGGATGCAGCGAGCCTGGCGGCGGCCCCCCTGGAGGAACTGGAGGCGCTCATCCGGTCCACGGGCTTCTACCACAACAAGGCCAAGAACCTCATCGGCCTGGGGCAGGCCCTGCTGGCCCGCCACGGCGGCGAGGTGCCGGGCGACCCGGCGGCCCTGGGCGCCCTGCCGGGGGTGGGGCAGAAGACCGCCAACGTGGTGCTGGCCAACGCCTTCGGGGTGCCCGCCCTGGCGGTGGACACGCACATCTTCCGGGTGGCTCGCCGCCTGGGCCTGTCCAAGGCCAGCACGCCCGAGAAGGTGGAGGCCGACCTCTGCCGCGCCTTCCCCCGCGAGGACTGGATCGAGCTGCACCACCAGCTGATCTTTCACGGCCGCCGGGTCTGTGACGCCCGCCGACCGGACTGCGCCGCCTGCCCGGTGCTGGGCCTCTGCCCCACGGGCCGGGGCAAGCTCAAGGATCCCCACCTGGGCGTTCGCTTCCAGCCCCCGCCGGAGGGCGAGGCCGCACCCCCTGCGCCGACGCCCCGGGCGCCCTCCCCGGCGGGCTCGGTGGCTCCCCAGCGCATCATCAGCCTGGTCCCCTCGGTGACGGAGCTGCTGGTGCAGTGGGGCCTCGCCGCCCGCCTCGCCGGGCGCTCCCGCTTCTGCATCGAGCCCCGCTGGATCCGCAACACCGTGCCCGCCGCCGGGGGCACCAAGGACCCGGACCTGGTGCGCATCCGGGACCTGGCCCCGGACCTGGTGCTCCTCGAAAAGGACGAGAACCCCAAGGCCGTGGCGGACGCCCTCGATGCCCTGGGCATCCCCTGGCTGGCCCTGGAGCTTCGCAGCGTCCAGGACTGCGTGGCTGCACTGCGCCTCCTGGGCGAGCGCCTGGGTGTGCCGGACCTCAGCGAGCCCATGGCCAAGGCCCTGGCGAAGCGCCTCAAGGGTCGGCGCCGCCAGGGACCCCGCACCCTGGCGCTGATCTGGAAGGAGCCCTGGATGAGTGCCGGGCCCGACACCTACGTGGGTGACCTGCTCCGCCAAGGAGGCCTCACCCCCATCGGACCGGACCGCTATCCCGTGCTGACGGAGGCCGCTATCGAGGCCCTGGCCCCGGACCTCATCCTGCTGCCCACCGAGCCCTACCGCTTCAACGCCCGCCACCAGACCGCCCTGCAGAAGCGCTTCCCCAGCACCCGCATCGAGCTCGTCAACGGCCAAGCCCTCACCTGGTACCTCTCCCGCACCAACCAAGGCCTGGACCTCGTGCAGGGGTTGGCGGGGACGAGCTAGAAAAAGAGAAAAAGATCACCACGAAGACACGAAGGCACGAAGAAAGAAGGGCTTTTCCTTTTGCTCTTCTTCGTGTCTTCGTGTCTTCGTGGTAAATCAGTTGCCTTTTGGACTTTCGAGCCCTAGTTAATCCGCCGCTCGCGGCCTTTCCATTCTTTGTCGCGGAGCAGGAACTTCTGGATCTTCCCAGTGGAGGTCTTGGGCAGGCCACCGAACTCGATGTGGCGGGGCAGCTTGAAGTTCGCCAGGCGGGTGCGGCAGTGGGCCACGAGCTCCTCGGCGGT
>CAIMFT010000180.1 GCA_903840385.1 uncultured Holophagaceae bacterium | reverse complement strand
GATGCTCTGGCTGTTGGTGAGCAGCATGACCATGCGGTCGATGCCGATGCCCTCGCCGCCGGTGGGCGGGAAGCCGTGCTCCAGGCTGGTGATGAAGTCCTGGTCCAGCAGCATGGCCTCGTCGTTGCCGGCCTCACGCTCATCCATCTGGGCCTGGAAGCGGGCCATCTGGTCCACGGGGTCGTTCAGCTCGGAGTAGGCATTGGCGATCTCCATGCCGCCGATGAACAGCTCGAAGCGGTCCACGAAGTTCTCATCGCCCTCCAGGGTCTTGGTGAGGGGCGACAGCTCCAGGGGGTAGTCCGTGATGAAGGTGGGCTGGACCAGCTGCTTCTCGGCGTAGTGCTCGAACAGGTCCCCCAGCAGCATGCCGGCGGACTTGGTGGTGGCGTCCTCCACGTGAACGGCCTGGGCCAGAGCCCGGATCTGGGCAGCATCGTCCAGCAGGGCGCGGTCGATGACGCCGTACTCGGCGATGGCGTCCTTCATGGACAGGCGGCGGAAGGGTGCGGCGTAGGAGATGGTCTGCTCGCCCCAGGGCAGCTGCTCGGCGCCCATGACCTCCCGGGCGACGGTGCTCAGCAGGTTCTCCGTGAGGGCCATCATGTCGCGCAGGTCGCTGCCGGCCTCGTACATCTCCATCATGGTGAACTCGGGGTTGTGACGGACGCTCAAGCCCTCGTTGCGGAAGTTGCGGTTGATCTCGAAGACCTTCTCGAAGCCGCCCACGATGAGGCGCTTCAGGTACAGCTCCGGGGCGATGCGGAGGTAGAGGTCCATGTCCAGGGCATTGTGGTGGGTGATGAAGGGCCGGGCCGTGGCGCCGCCAGGGATGGGCTGCATCATGGGGGTCTCGACCTCGAGGTAGCCCTGGTCCTCCATGTAGCGCCGTACCGCACTGACGATGCGGGAGCGGGTCTGGAAGGTCTTGAGCACATCCCCATTGGAGATGAGGTCCAGGTAGCGCTGGCGGTAGCGCTGCTCCTTGTCCTGCAGGCCGTGCCACTTCTCCGGCAGGGGCAGCAGGGCCTTGGACAGGAACTGGATCGCCTTGACCCGCACGCTCAGCTCCCCGGTGCGGGTGCGCATGAGGGGGCCGGTGACGCTGATGAAGTCGCCCATGTCCAAGAGCTTCAAGACATCCCAGCCTGGCTCAGCCACATCGTCCCGGCGGAAGAAGGCCTGCACCTTCTCGCCGTTTTCCGTGAGGTGGGCGAAGACGCTCTTGCCCATCTCGCGGATGGTGAGGATGCGCCCCATGACCGACACGGATTGCCCCAGGGCCTCCAGCTTCTCATTGGGCCAGGCCTCGGCGTCGGCGTAGGTCGCCGCCAGACCGGCGATGGTGTGGGAGCGCTGGGCCTTGCGGGGCCAGGGGTCCAGACCGAGGGCCTTGAGCTTCTCAAGCTTCTCGAGGCGCACGTCACGATACTGGTTGGGCTGCATGGAGACTCCCGCACGAATCCTCTAGTTTACAGCCTGCTCAGCGATCGCCGAAGGTGTAAGCCACGAAGCCGGTGACGTCCGGGGCGACGAAGGTGCCGGCCTCTTCGCTGAAGCCGAAGCGCCACCGGGGCAGGCGGGTGTGGCGGAAGGTCCAGTGCTGCTGCCAGGCGGATCGGTCCAGGCGGGAGAGACCCACCTGATAGGGGCTGCCGGCGTAGGCCAGGCTCACCTCGACCCCCAGGCCCGAGATCAGCCCATTGCCTTGCCCCACCCAGCCCAGGGTGCCCCAGGCCCGGCTGAAGGCGGTGCGGTCCATGACCAGCCGCAGGGGGCTGTCCTTGGGCAGGCCGAGGACCACCCGCTCCACCTGGGCGCCCAGGCGCCAGGAGCCGAACTGCTTCCAGACCGCCGCCCCCGCCAGGCTGTCGGTGCCACCGGTGCCCGAGAAGTCCGCCTGCTTGCCAGTGGGCAGCTGCACGGAGGCCCCCACGCGACCCCCGGCCTCCCGGGTGCCGAAGGGGAGGACCCAGGCCAGGTCCAGGTCCATAAGCGCCACCCCCGGCTTGTACAGCTCCCCGATGACCCGGCCATCCCGCTCCAGGTGGTAGGCCAGGCGGTTCTTGGGGGCGTCCAGGCGGCCCCCCTGGGGCAGGCGGAACAGGGTGTGCCAGCTGACCATGGCCTGGTCGGCCATGCCCCCGGACCGGGAGGCCACCCGGACCCGCACATTGAACCGGCCGGGTCCGGCCTGGGTGGCCCAATCCCCTAGAAACTGCCACTCCTCCCCATCCAGGCGGGCAAAGGTGCGGCGGTCAGCGCTGCGCTCCAGGTCGGGCCGCAGCATCTGGCTGGTGGCCTCCAGAGCCACCTCCGTGACCCCCTGGGGCAGGGGCTCCGGGAACCCCTCGAACCAGGCCACCCGGTTGGGCCGGGGGGTCTCCTGAGCTGCCAGTCCGGTGGCGACCAGGGCCAGCCCCACCACCCAATGATTGACGCAGGTCACGGCAAACCTCCCAGGCTCTGGTCTTATTCTGCTTCGGACGGCCGGGTCCTGTGAACTTTTCCAGGATCTTCGTCACGGTTTCCAAAAAACCCATAGACGATACCCCTATGATGATTTAATTCTGCTCCCCACCCGCTTCACCCCCCACATCACCTTCCATGGAGTCAGCCATGACACGCCTGAAGTCACTCCTGCTGGAGAAGATCCAGGAACATCGGCCCCGCATCACGAAGCTCACCAAAGAGCAGGGCAACATCGTGATCGACAGCGTGACCATCGACCAGTGCATCGGCGGTGCCCGCGACGTGCGCTGCCTCGTCACCGACATCTCCTACCTGGACCCCCAGGAAGGCATCCGCTTCCGCGGGAAGAACATCCCCGAGACCTTCGCCGCCCTGCCGAAGCTGGCGGGCGCCGAGTACCCGACGGTGGAGTCCTTCTGGTTCTTTATGCTGACCGGCGAAATCCCCACCGCCGCCGAGGCCGAGGAAGTGAAGCAGGACTTCAACTCCCGCGCCAAGGTGCCGAGCTACGTCTTCGACGTGCTGAAGGCCATGCCCAAGGACAGCCACCCCATGGTGATGCTCTCCACGGCCGTGCTCACCCTGCAGCGCGAGAGCAAGTTCAACAAGCAGTACCACAGCATGAAGAAGGTGGACTACTGGGATC
>CAIMFT010000179.1 GCA_903840385.1 uncultured Holophagaceae bacterium | reverse complement strand
GCAGCGTCCCGAAGGGCCTCGACACTCCGTCCTGGTACCTCCTGGGCGCCCTGAACCTGGCGCACCGCGTGGCGCGCCTGGAACGGGACGCCAACCAGCAAACCCACGACCTGGAACAGACCCTCTCCAAGCTGCTGAACGATGTTCCGGACGAACCTTCCGCCCCCGTGCCACTCCTCGACGAGGACGGAGATTGAATTCCCTGCGAGGCCCGTGCTTATGGCCAAGCGCTTGTTCCGTATGTCGAAACGGGAGACCTTCCCCCTGACCTGTGCGTTCTGCGCGACAGCGCGCCTTAGCCAGGGAATCTGGTTTCCCCCCTACCAGCTAGGGAACTCGGCAAGCCTCCACGACTGAGCGGGGATTTTCAACAATCGGGTGCTGGTGGCTCTTTGGATCTCTTCCTTGGAGTCGCCCATGAATGTCATAGCCTGGATCTTTCTCGTCATGTTCTGCGCCGCCGTCGGCGTGGGGCTGCTCATGTATCTCAAGGCCCAGAAGGCCACGGTGGAGGCCTCGCGGGCCCAGTCCAAGGCCGAGCTCGACATCAAGGCCGAGCGGGAGCGCCTCCTGGCAGAAGCCCAGCGGGAGGCCCAGCGTCTTCGGGAGCGGGGCCAGCAGGAGGCTGACAGCGTCCGCAAGGAGTCCGAGCTGAAGGCCAAGGAGCAGGCCCTCCAGGCCCGCACCGAGGCGGAGAAGCTGCTGACCGAGCGCCAGAAGACCCTGGAGAAGCAGGAGCAGCGGCTGCTCTCCAAGGAGGAGGGCCTCGACAAAAAGCACCAGCAGGTGGACCAGAAGACCCGGGACCTGGAAACCCTCACGGAGAAGCGCAAGGCTGAGATGGAGAAGCTGGAGGGCCAGCAGGCTGAAGCCAAGCGGCTGCTGGAGGCCCAGGCCCTGCGCCTGGAAGAGATCGCCGGTCTCACCCGGGATGACGCCAAGAAGGAGCTGATCTCCCAGCTGGAGTACGCCGCCAAGATGGATGCCGCCAAGCTGGTGCGTCGCATCGAGGAAGAGAGCCAGGAGGAGGCCGCCAAGAAGGCCCGGTGGACCATCGCCACCGCCATCCAGCGGGTGGCCTCGGACGTGGTGGCCGAGCAGGCCGTCAGCTCCGTGCAGCTGCCCAGCGATGACCTCAAGGGGCGCATCATCGGCCGCGAGGGACGGAACATCCGGGCCCTGGAAAAGGCCACCGGCTGCGACCTCATCGTGGACGACACGCCGGAGAGCATCGTGGTCTCCAGCTTCGACCCCATCCGCCGCGAGGTGGCCCGCCAGTCCATCCTCAAGCTGCTGGCCGATGGCCGCATCCATCCCGCCCGCATCGAGGAGGTGGTGGAGAAGGTGAAGGTGGACATGGACCAGCACCTCAAGGAGATCGGCGAGGCCGCCTGCATCGAGATGGGCTTCCCGGACGTCCACCCCAAGCTGCACAAGCTGGTGGGGCGCCTCAACTACCGCACCTCCTACGGCCAGAATGTGCTGGAGCACACCAAGGAAGTCGCCATGATCGCCGAGTACATGGCCGGTGAGATGGGGGCGGACGGCCGCCTGGCGCGGCGGGCCGGCCTCTTCCACGACATCGGCAAGGCCATCGACCGCGAGGTGGAGGGCACGCACATCGAGATCGGCATGCAGCTGATGCAGCGCTACGGCGAGAAGGAGGCCGTCATCCATGCCATGAGCTGCCACCACGGCGACTTCGAGCCTCGCACCGTGGAGGCCATGCTCATCACTGCAGCCGACGCCCTGAGTGCCGCCCGGCCGGGCGCCCGCCGGGAGATCCTCGAGACCTATGTGAAGCGCCTGGAGCAGCTGGAAGGCATTGCCAACAGCTACAAGGGCGTGCAGAAGAGCTTCGCCATGCAGGCGGGGCGCGAGATCCGCATCCTGGTGGACGCCGGGTCCGTCAATGACGACCAGGCCTACTGGATCGCCAAGGACGTCTCTCGCCGGGTCGAGGCCGAGATGCAGTACCCCGGCCAGATCAAGGTCACCGTCATGCGTGAGCTCCGGGCCGTCGAGATCGCCCGCTAACCCGAGGTCGAGGGCTGCGCACCGTCATCCTGCTCCCGCTGAGCGGCCTCAGCGGGACAGGTGCACCAGCCCTCGCTTGAGGGCAATGACGGCGGCTTCCGTGCGGTCCTTGGCCTGGAGCTTCCGCAGCAGGTTGTTCACGTGGATCTTCACCGTGGGCTCGGCCAGGCCCAGGGTGTCGGCGATCTCGCGGTTGCGCTCGCCCTGGGCCAGCAGGCGGAGGACATCTGCCTCCCGGGGGGTGAGTCGCTCCAACTCCATGCCCTCCACCAGGCGTGCCGCCGTGGCGGGGGGCAGGTAGCGCTGGCCGGCTGCCACGGCCCGCACGGCCTCGATGAGCACGGCCCGCCGCACGCTCTTCAGGAGGTAGCCCAGGGCTCCGGCCTCGATGGCCCGGTGGATGTCGGCGTCCCCATCGAAGGTCGTGAGGACCAGGATGCTCGCCTTGGGATCCTCCTGGCGGATGGCGCGGATGGCCTCCACCCCACTGAGTTCCGGCAGCTGCAGGTCCATGATGGTCACGGTGGGGCGCAGGCGCCGCCAGGCGGCCACGCCCTCCTTGCCGTCTCCGGCCTCGCCCACCACCTCCAGGTCCGGCTCGCCTTCATGCAGGATGGAGACCAGGCCATCGCGCACGATGGGATGGTCGTCCACGATAAGCAGGCGGATTGTGGTGGGGGGCTGGGTGGTCATGGGAGCCATCTCCTGTAGGGAACGCTGAGGGTGATGTGGGAGCCAAAGCCGGGGGTGCTGTCGACCTCCATGCGGCCGCCCAGCTGCTGCAGACTGTCGCGGATGCTCCGCATGCCGTAGCCCCCGGCCACTGCGGTCGGGTCGAAGCCCTGCCCATCATCCTCGATGGTGAGGATCACCCGGCGGCGCTCGAACTGGAGCACGGCCCGCACCCAGCGGGCGTGGCCATGCCGGAGGGCGTTGGTGAGCAGCTCCTGGGCCATGCGCAGGAGGTCGTCCTCCAGCTTTGGCCGCAGGCGGCGGGGCTGGCCTGTCTGGGCCAGCTCCACCTGGATGTCGGTCCCGGCGAGGAGGCGGTCGGCCAGGGTCTTCAGCGCGCTCAGCAGGTCGGCCCCCTCGGACTTGCGGGGGCTGAGGGCCATCACGGAGCGGCGGGCCTCCTGCAGGCTGACCACGGCGAGGTTCCGGGCGTGATCCAGCCGGGTGAGGACGGGCTCCGGGTCCCCCTCCATGCGGGCCAGGCGGGCTTCGGCGGCTTCCAGCTGCAGGAGGACGCCTGTGAACCCCTGGGCCAGGTGGTCGTGGATCTCCCGGGCCATGCGGTTCCGCTCCGCCAGCACCGCCGTGCGGGCGGCGATCTGCTGGAACCGCAGGCGCAGGAGCCACCAGCCGAAGGCGGCGCCGGCCAGAGCGCAGGCGACCCAGAAGCTCGGGCGCTGGTGCAGGAAGGGCTCGACCCGGACCTCCAGGCGCTGCTCCTGGGGCGGGGCCTCCTCGCCCAGGCGCCAGGCTTGCACCGTGAAGCGGTAGGACCCAGGGGGCACGTTGGAGTAGGCGGCGAAGCGGCGGTCTCCCACCTCGTTCCAGGCGGTGTCCAGGCCTTCCAGACGATACCTGAAGCGGAGCTTGTCTGAGCGGGTGAGCGAGGTGGCGGTGTAGTAGACCTCGAAGCGCCGGGTGCCCGGAGGCACCTGGATGGGGACGGTTTCCGGGAGCACCGACTCATCGCCCTCGGCCTTCAGGAGGTGCAGGCGAAGGGGCGGCTCGGGCAGCGACGGCGACCCTCCCGGGGTCCGGCTGAGCCCCCGCCCGGTGGGGAACCAGAGGTCGCCTTCCCGGCTGCACCAGGCCGCAGGCTGGGCGCCGCCGCTGGTCTCCCGGGAGGGCATGCCATCGTGGTGATCAAAGAGCGTGGGTGAGAGGACACTGGACGTGGGCGAGAGGACGCTCCCTCGGTCCAGGGCCCGCTCCAGGGCGGTCCGGCGGATCCGGAAGACCCCCTGATCCGTGCTGAGCCAGAGCCGCTGGCCCGGGCCCTCCAGGATGCCGTGGATGGCCGACCGGAGGGCTCCGGGGAGCCCCGGCAGGGGCTGGAACGCCCCCTCCTGGAAGCGACGAAGACCTTCGGGCGTGCCGACCCACAGGATGCCTTCAGGGTCCAGATGGAGGGCCTGGGCTCCGCTGGCACCGAGCCCCTCTGCTCGGCCCAGCCACCGCAGCTGACCCCCCTCCAGCACGCCCAGGCCCAGAGTGAGGCTGGCCGCATAGAGTGCCCCCCCCTCGCTGGTTCCGGCCATGGCCACGACCGCCCGGGCAGTGGGGTAGAGGGTGAGGGTGCCGTCCGGGGCCAGGCGGTGCAGACCCTGGTGGGAGGTGGCAACCCACAAGGCCCCGCCCTCGGCCTCGAACAGGGAAAGAATGGAATCCTGGGGGGGGCCGTTCGGCCAGCGCACCCGGCGCACCTGACCCCCATCGAGGATGTAGACCTCTCCGGTGCGGGTGCCTGCCCACAGCCCACCGGAGCGGCGAGGCCAGATGCAGGTGATGGGGTCGGTGGGAACCGGAACAGAGGGGCGCTCAGCCCGACCCTGGCGGAGGGTCCTGAGCGTGTGGTCTCCCAGTAGACACCAGATGGTGCCGCCAGGGTCCTGGCAGACCATGGCCACGGGTGCCTCGGGATCTGACCCTGCCGCCGGGATGCCCTGGAAGGCAACGGGGTAGATGACCCGAAGGCCCCGGTCGCTGGTGCCGACCCACAGGGCGCCAGCGCTGTCCTCCAGGAGGCTCAGCGGGGTCCAGTGGGGAGTGGCTGAGGGCAGGGCCGATTCCAGGTGACCACTGGGGGTGTGGCGGTAGAGTCCCGCCCCCTCGAAGCCCACCCACAGGCTGCCCTGGCGGTCCTGGTGCAGGACGCTGACTGGCCGGGCAGGCAGGCCCCTGCGGGCCCAGGCAGGGGTCTCGAGGCGGCCGTCCTGGAGGGACAGCAGGCCCTGCCGCTGGGTGCCGACCCAGACCTCCCCCTGGGTGCCGGCCTCCAGGGAGGTGATCTCGGCGGCCGTCAGTGCGGCGAGGACCAGGCGACCCTTGTCCAGCCGCCAGAGCCCAGAGGCGGTGGTGCCGACCCAGAGCGTGCCATCCGGGCCCTCTGCCAGGGCGCGGATCCGCAGCTGGGCAGAGTCTGAGGGGATGGGGTGGAAGCGGCCGCCATCGAAGCGGAGCAGCGGACCTTCGGCGGGGGCCGCCCAGAGGGTTCCGGCCCGATCCCGGAGGAGGCGGCGGATGGGGCCGCCGGGCAGTCCTTCCGCCGGGCCGAAGGCGCGGAAAGCGCCTCGCTCCATCCGGTAGAGGCCTGGCTCGGAGGTGGCGATCCAGAGGGCCCGGTCCAGTGTCTCCGCCAGGGCCTGGACCCGGTTGTGGCTGAACCCAGGTGCGGTCAGGCGGGAGAAGGGTTCGAAGGCGGCGCCGTCAAAGCGCATGAGTCCCGCATCTGTGCCCACCCACAGGAAGCCTTCCCTGGACTCCAGCAAGGCTGCAGCCGTGTCCTGGAGCAGGCCGTCTTCGCTGCGCCAGGTCCGCTGGGCCAGGCTGGCGAGCGGGCGACCCGGGTCCAGGCCCCAGCTGGGGCCAGACAGGAGGAAGGCCAGGGCTGCCAAGGCGCACGTGCGCCCTGCGCCTGGGACCCGGGAACGGATTTCTGCAAGCAGGGGCGGCATGGACTCTGAAGCGTAGGACAGGAACTCCCGCCCGGCAACGCAAAGGTGGCCGATGGGTGCGCGGATTACCTACGCCTACAACCATTGCGGATGAAGTTCCTTGGATAGATCTAGATCGAAGGATCTAACAAGGTGGATCCAATCGAGATATAGACAGATTTTTCATCCTGGGGGATATTGGACCGGAACAGTCCCATTCATCCCTGACCCAACCGGGGTCCTGCCAAGGCCTTTCGCTGCCGAGGTCCTTGCCTAGAATTTTTTCTTGCCATGAACCGTCACGCAACCCTGGGTATCGCTATGAACAATGCAGGGAATCGCAACTGGACCTCTGGCTTCTTCGGCGCCCTGGCCTGTCTGTTGGTCCTCACCCTGGGGCTCCTGGGCTGTGGCTCGGGCGCTGGTGCCACCACGACCGCCCAGTACTACGGTAACTACCATGTGCCCGGCTGGATCACCAACCACCCCGGCCCTGCGGTGGCGCAGGTCTCGGACTGCACGAAGTGCCACGAGTTCAGCGTGCTCAAGGTGGGCAATGGCGTGCCTACCTGCATGACGGCCGACTGCCACCACAAGTCGGTGACCGGGTGGGCGGACCCCGCCGTCCATGGCGTCCGCGCCAAGCTGGCCGCCAGTGTCGTGACGGGTGGCAGCCTGGTCTCCTGTCAGCTCTGCCATGGCGCCACCTTCACCGGCGGCGCTTCGGCCAATGCCTGCAGCACCTGCCACGGTGTCAGCGCCCCGCATCCTCCCAAGCCCTGGCGCCTCAGTGGCACCTCTGCCTTCACCCATGCCACGACGGATCCTTCGAACGCCGCTGTCTGCGCCCAGTGCCACTTGGCCGGTTCTCCCAACAACCCCGCCGGGCACCCCTCCACGCCGGCTCCTGCGGCGACCCAGCCTGGCTGCTACAACGCCACCCTCTGCCATGACGCCAACACGGCCTCGCATCCCATTCCCTTCCTTGCGGGTGTGACGGACTCCAAGCTCAACGGCCACATGACCGTCACCGCAGCAGCCTTTGCTGCGGACTGCGCCACCTGCCACGCCCACACCGGGACCTCACCGAACAGCGCCGCACCCTTGTGCAGCAAGTGCCACGCTCTCGCCAATCCCGCCACCACCGCCACTGGCACCGGCACCTGCCTCTCCTGCCATTCGGGTCCAGCAGGTCTGCCCAAGGGACCCACCGGGGCTGCTTTCCCCAGCATCGCCGGTGCGCACACCAAGCACATGGAGCTGGCCACCCAGCTCACCTGCGACTCCTGCCACGCCGGCAGTGGTGCCGGGACCATCTCCCACTACACCCACGCCAATGCGCGGGTCGCTGTCCCGACCGGGCCAGCCCCGGTGGTCATCGATCCTGTCTTCACGCCCAAGACGGGTGGGGCTCCCGCCTTTGTGGCGGCCACCCTCACCTGCTCCAACGTCCGCTGCCATGGGGGCCAGACCACGCCCAGCTGGCAGAACGGCCTCATCAACTCGGCCACCCAGTGCCTGACCTGCCATGGTGTCGCCGCCAGTGCGGGCGTCACCACCCAGTTCAATGACGCCTTCGGTCGGCACAGCATGGGCACCCACAACGCTACGAACGCCGCCAATGCCATCGCCTGCACCACCTGCCACAACATGGCCAATGGCTCCCCGGGGGCCCTGGCCCACTTCAAGTACCTCAACACCGAGGCGGTGGATGGCGTCGCCACGGGCACCCCTGCGGATCAGCTGCCCAGCGGCACCATCGCCTTCAACCCGACCATCGTGACGGGGGCCGGCACCTACACCGTCACCAGCGCCACCCAGGGCAATGGGGGTTGCGCACTGACCTGCCACACCCACATCCACGTGGCCGCTGTGAACACCTGGACGGCCTCCGGGGCACCCCATCCCGTGCCCTTCCTGGCACCGGACAAGGACAACCAGAACAACGGTCACATGAGCTCAACCCAGGCCACCTTCACGGCGGACTGTGGTACCTGCCACGCCTACACGGGTACCTCCCCTCACGCTGAGGCACCCCTCTGCAGCGCCTGCCACACCGCGGGCAACCCCGTCACCGTGGCTACGGGCGCTGGCACCTGCTTGTCTTGCCACCTGGGGGCCAGCGGCCTTCCCGCTGGGCCGAACGGCGCCACCTTCCCCAACATTGCCGGGGCCCATGCCAAGCACATGGCCCTGCCCACCACCCTTACCTGCGACTCCTGCCACGCCGGCAGCGGCACGGGCACGACCACGCACTACACCAACGCCAACACCCTGGTCGCGCCTCCGGTGGGCCCAGCACCCGTCAGCATGGCCGCCGTCTTCAATGCCCAGAGCGGTGGTGGGGCCGCCTTCAACCCCACGGCCCTCACCTGCTCCGCCACCAGCTGCCACGGCGGCCAGGCCACACCCAGCTGGCGCACCGGCGCCATCAACTCCGCCACCCAGTGCTCCCTCTGCCACGCCATCAACGGTGGGACTGCCACCTCCCAGTACAACGACGCCGTGGGGCGCCACGCCTATGGCACCCACGCCACGGCAGGCACGGCGGACTGCACCATCTGCCACGACATGACTTCGGCCAACATCAATGCCGGGGCCGTGAAGCACTTTGCCGAGCTGGACACCATCTCCGTCGGCAGCACCAACAAGCTCCCTAGCGGCACGGTGAAGTTCAAGATCCCTGGCACGGCCTTCCCCATCGCCACCGGTGCCACCTACACCATCACAGCCACCAACACGGAGGGAGATGGCGGCTGCGCCCTCACCTGCCACAGTGCCACCGGGTCGACCCAGGTGCACGAGCCTGGGGTCTACCACTGGAATGCTGCCAAGGGCTCTGGCGTGGCTCACCCTGTGCCCTTCTACAGTGCGGATGTCACCACCAGTGCGGGGAACCACCACCAGACCGTCACCCTGGCCCAGTTCAATGCGGACTGCCTTAACTGCCACGACCAGAGCGGCACCACCACCAAGGCAGGACCCACCTGCACGGTCTGCCACACCCTGGGGTCCCCTGTGGCCACGGGCCTGACGGCCGGAACCTGCCTCTCCTGCCACGTGGGTGCCTTCTTCACCACCAAGGGACCCACCGGCTCTGCCTGGCCCAACCTCCAAGGCTCACACCCCAAGCACCTCTCCCTGGCCACCTTCACCCGCACCACGCCCGCCCAGCCAGCCACCATGACGGGCTCGGCCTACCCACTCTGTGCGGCTTGCCACCTGGGCTCGGTCCCCGGGGATGCGACCAACACTCACTACAGCAACGCCAGCAAGCGGGTGACCACTCCCATCACCGCCGGCCCTGCCTCCGTGGCCATCGTGACCACCTTCAATGCCAAGAGCGGCACTGCCGGTACCACCGTCAGCGCCACGGCCTTCACCTGCTCCAACATCAGCTGCCACGGCGGCCAGGTGACTCCGGGGTGGCAGACGGGTACCCTCACGGTCAACGCCAACACCTACTGCATCACCTGCCACAAGATCACTTCCACCTCGCTCCAGTTCAACGACGCCATCGGTCGGCACAACAACCCCAGCGCCCACAACCAGACCTGTGACCACTGCCACGACATGAATGCCACCACCAATAACAAGACCGGTGTCACCAACCACTTCAAGTACCTGGACACCACCGTAGTGAGCGGCGTCAGCGGCACCCCCGCCGACCAGTACCCCAGCGACACCGTGAAGTTCGGCGGCGGCACGACCCCCGCCACCTTCACCTCTGCCACGCCCTATACCGTCACCGGGACCACTCAGGGCCGGGGCGGTTGTGCCCTGTCCTGCCACGGCCAGTCCCACACCACCTCCGGGAACACCTGGAACTGATTTCCTTCTCAACCCTTAATGGAGACTCCATGCGTCGCCTCTTCCTCCCCGTCCTCCTCCTGGCTGCCGCCAGCCTTTCTGCCGCTGATCCTGCCAAGGATCTGCCCAAGTTCCAGGGCGGCGACCTCAACAAGTACTGGACGGACGCCTGCGCCCGCTGCCACGGCGCCAATGGCTCCGGCCGGGACAACAGCGGCAAACCCCTGCCGGACAACGGCTTCGACTTCACGGACAGCCGCAAGGCCAACAAGAAGAAGGACAGCGACTGGATCAAGGTGACCCTGGACGGCAAGGACAAGATGCCGGCCTTCAAGGACAAGATGTCCCAGGCGGATGTCGAGAAGATGATCCCCATCATGCGCAAGTTCGCCGCCAAGTAACCGAACGGAGCCCCGATGTCACGGAAGACCGCCCCCCTGCTCGCTTGCGCCCTCCTGGCCGGGGGGCATCTCCGAGCCGAATCATCCGAGTACCCCCTGGTGATCAACCTGCCCTCCGCCGAGCGGATGCAGTACTGGGACCTGGGGGTGGTGTTCACGCACCGCTTCATCCAGCCCGTCAAGGATCACGGCAAGGACGCCTATGGGCTGGACGGGTTTACCTATGCCGGCGTGGGCATGACCTTCGGCATCAAGCCCATCAAGGGTCTGAACGTCTTCGTCTACCGCACGGCGGACAACAAGACCTTCAACGTTGGGTTCCAGCAGCAGGCCTACAACGGGGACTACGTGCGCATGGCCGTCCGGGCCGAGCGCTTCGATGAGGTGGTGAAGGAAGGCGTCACCCCCTTCGGCAGGGTTGGGGTCTCGGGGTTCACAGCCCAGCTCCCCACGGAGTTCTTCGCAACGGACGACCTGATCATTTCCGTGGTCCCCACCTTCGTGAGCAAGACCACCACCAGCGACACCATCCTGCCGGCACTCCCGGGGGCCGCCCCCAACACCAAGGTCAACAAGGGCGGCGTCTTCAACGTGGGTCTTGGCCTGCGCTACGGCTTCACGGACAAGTTCTCCGTCATGGCCGAGTACTACCCCCGCCCCTCGAAGTTTGCGAAGGCCGCTCCCGGTGGCATCACCGACGGTTCCACCTACCAGAACGGCTTTGCCGCCGGCTTCTCCTACAAGACCTTCAAGCACCGCTTCACCCTGGCGGGCACCAACGCCAGCGGCACCACCGCCAATCAGGTGATGAGCGGGGACTACGGCGGCGGGCCCAGGCTCTCCTCCCAGTGGGCCATTGCCTTCAACGTTGCCCGCGTCTTCTAATCCAGGAGCCCCATGCTCGCCTCTCCCCTCATCGAGTTCATTGCCCGGGAGCACCCCGCCTTTGTCCATGTCCCCCTGGGGCTGGTGGCCGCCCTCCCCCTGGCCATCCTCCTCTCCTTCCTGACGAAGCAGTCCCGACCCCTGACCGGAACGGCCTTCTTCATTGCGGCGGTGGGCTGGGCCAGCAGCACGGCGTCCCTGGTGAGCGGGCTCCTCTGGGGGCGGCAGGTCAACCTCATTCCCATCACCGGCTACTTCCCGGTGGTCGCCTCGGAGAAGCAGGTCCTCCAGAAGATGCTGCAGCTCCACATCACCGCTTCCCTGGTGGGCTTCGTCATCGGTGGCCTCTGCACCTGGCTGCTGTGGCGGGCCTGGCGCCGGGAGGATAGCCCGGGCTTTGCTGACCGCCGGCAGGCTGGGCGCCGCTTCTGGGAGCGGGGAGCAGGCCTGCCTGCCCTGGTGGTGGCCCTCCTCTGGCTGGGCTCCTGGGGCTTCAGCGGGAAGCTCGGCGGCATCATGGTCTTTGGCAACGAGGAGACCAACAAGGCTGCCGCCGAGGCAGACCGCGCCAAGCGGAACGATGCCGAGGCTGACCTGCCCATCCGGGCCCTGGACTATGCCAGCCTCGAGCCGGCTGGTGTCGCACCCATGCGCAGCAAGGCCCACGGGGACCGCTGGCGCCGTATCTGGGTGACGGCTTCGAGCATTGATGACTACCAGGCGGGCAAGCCGCTGAAGCCTGGCGGCTATGCCGTCATGGCCACCTTCTCGGACGAGAAGGGCAAGCCTGGCACCGAGCCAGGTCCCCTCTACATGAAGGAGACCAAGGCGGACGGCAGCACGGCCTTCCTCTTCTACTGGGCCCGGGTGCCCGAGAACCTCCGGAAGGAGGTGGGCGGCCAGGACAGCGTCTACTGGCGCAGCCCCGACCCCAAGCTGATCACCTGCCTCGGCTGCCACGAGAAGGATGCCTCCCCCGCCAAGTAGCGGGGAGGCACCCCTCGCGGGGCTACAGGGCGGCCCGCAGGGCCTCGAAGGCGGCCGGAAGACCTGCCGGGTTGCTGCCGCCGCCCTGGGCCAGGTCCTTCTTGCCACCGCCTCGGCCATTCAGCGCAGGCAGCATGGCCTTGAAGAGCGCACCGGCGTCCTGGGGCAGGTCGGCGGAGACGGACACCAGGGCGGCGACCTTGTCCGGGGCCACTGTTGAGGCGAGCACGATGACGGCGCTGTGGTGCCGGGTGCGCACCTGATCCATCAGCTCCCGCAGGGCATTGCCCTCCAGGCCCTCCACGGCGGCGGTGACCAGGGGGGTGCCGCGCACCTCCTCGGCCTGCTCTGCCGTCCCGCCCGCACTGGCCGCCTTGAGCTTCGAGTCCTTCAGCTCCCGCTCCAGCTGGGCAATGCGCAGGTCCTTGGCGGCAATGAGCTCTGGCAGAGCCTCCCGACCTGTGTTGGCCTGGCGGGCCAGGGCGTGGATCATGGCCTCGTCAGCCTGGAGGAGCTCCAGGGCCTGCTCGCCAGCCACCGCCTCGATGCGTCGGACACCGGCACTGACCGCCCCCTCGGAGATGACCTTCACCACGCCGATCTCGCCGGTGTTGGCCACGTGGGTGCCCCCGCAGAGCTCCGTGGAGAAGCCCGGAACCTGGACCACGCGCACCACATCCCCGTACTTCTCGCCGAACAGGGCCATGGCGCCTGAGGCCAGGGCCTCGTCGATGTCCATCTCCCGGACCGAGGTGTCCACGGAGCGGAGGGACTGGCGCGAGGCCAGCCGCTCGATCTCAGCGATCTGGGCGGGCTCCAGCGGGGCGAAGTGGGTGAAGTCGAAGCGGAGGCGGGAGGCATCCACCACGCTGCCGGCCTGCTTGACGTGGCTGCCCAGGACCTCCCGGAGGGCGGCATGGAGCAGGTGGGTGGCCGTGTGATGGGCGCGCACCCGCCGCCGCCGGACCGTGTGGACGACGGCATTGACGGCGGTGTTCTCCATCAGCGTGCCGAACACCTGAAGCTGGTGCAGGTGGCGCTTCTGGGCCGGGGCCACGCAGTCCAGCACCTCGGCATGACCTCCCTCGAAGCGGAGCTGGCCGGTATCGCCCACCTGCCCGCCCGAGAGGGCGTAGAAGGGAGTGCGGTCCAGGAGGGCGTAGCCGGCCCCTGTGAGCTGGGTCACCCGGCGGTGGTTCTCGTCGAAGAGGGCCACCACGTGGGCCTGCCCCTCCATGTGGTCGTAGCCGATGAAGCGGGTGGGCGGCAGGTCTGCCAGCACGGCGAGGTCGCCGGCCAGGCGCAGGTCATGGGCCTTCATGGCGGCCCGGGCCCGGGTGCGCTGGGCGTTCAGCTCCTGCTGGAAGCCCTCAAGGTCAGCGTGGATGGCCCGCTCGCGGCACCAGTCCTCCACCAGGTCCACCGGGAAACCATAGGTGTCGTAGAGGCGGAAGATATCCGACCCGGAGAGGGTCCCGGATGCGATGTCGCTGGCCTCGAGCAGCTTCAGCCCTGCCGACAGGGTCTGGCTGAACTGCCGCTCTTCCCGCAGCAGCGACTTCTGGATGCGGCCCAGCTCCGCGAGGATCTCGGGGTACTGGTCGCCCATGGCCTGGAACACCGCCGGGGCGAGCTCGGCGAAGAAGAGGCCCTCGATGCCCAGCTTCCGGCCGAAGCGCAGGGCCCGGCGGATGATCTTGCGCAGGACATAGCCGCGGCCCTCGTTGCCAGGCACCACACCGTCGTAGCACATGAAGGTAGCGGCCCGGATATGGTCCGCAACGACCTGGGAGGCCGTCCGATTCGCATGGTCCCTGCGGTCCTCCGGGGCCACCTTGGCCAGCTTCCAGATGGCCTCGAAGATGGGGACGAAGAGGTCGATCTCGTAGTTAGTGTCCACATCCTGCAGGATGCTGGCGGTCCGCTCCAGCCCCATGCCGGTGTCGATGCTGGGCTTGGGCAGGGGGGTCAGGGTGCCGGTGGCATCCCGCTCGTACTGCATGAAGACGAGGTTCCAGATCTCCATGACCCGGTCGCCCTCGCCGTTGGGCGTCGCATCTCCGGGCAGGTGGGCGCCCCGGTCATAGTGCATCTCGGAGCAGGGTCCACAGGGCCCGGTGTCACCCATCTGCCAGAAGTTGTCCTTCTTGCCAAAGCGCATGATGCGCTCCGGCGGCACACCCGCAGCTTTCCACAGCTCCTCGGCTTCGGTGTCAGCGGGGACACCGTCAGCGCCCTCGAAGACGGTGATCCAGAGCTTGCTGGGATCCAGGGCCAGGTTGCCCTGCTCCATGGGGCCGGTCACGAACTCCCAGGCGAAGCGGATGGCATCGGCCTTGAAGTAGTCCCCGAAGCTGAAGTTGCCGAGCATCTCGAAGAACGTGTGGTGGCGGGCGGTGAAGCCCACCATGTCGAGGTCGTTGTGCTTGCCGCCCGCCCGGAGGCACTTCTGGCTGGAGGTGGCCCGGCTGTAGTCGCGCTTCTCCTTGCCGAGGAAGACGTCCTTGAACTGGATCATCCCCGAGTTGGTCCACATGACGGTGGGATCGTCCGCAGGGCCGATCACCGCACTGGAAGCCACCCTGCGGTGGCCATGGCGCTCGAAGTACTGGAGGAATCGCTGGCGGAGCTCGGAGGTTTTCATGACATTCCCTGGGGCCTTGGGCCCGGCACGTGAAGAACGAAGGACCTAATGACGGAAGTGGCGCATTCCGGTGAAGAAGAGCCAGATCCCCAGCTTCTGGGCGGCGGCGATGACCTCATTGTCCCGCAGGCTGCCGCCGGGCTCCACGATGGCCGTAACGCCGTGGCTGGCGGCCAGCTCTATTCCGTCAGCAAAGGGGAAGAAGGCATCGCTGCCCAGCGCAGCGCCCCGGGCGCGGTCCCCGGCCTTGCGGCAGGCGATCTCCACCGAGTCCACCCGGCTCATCTGGCCGGCGCCGATGCCCACCGTGGCACCGTCCTTCACGAGGACGATGGCGTTGGACTTGACCGCCTTGGCCACCCGCTGGGCCAGGACGAGATCCTCGGTCCGGGGCTTGGCGCCGGGACCGGAGGCCTTCATCTCCCAGGTGTCAAAGGGGGCGAAGGCGTCGTCCGTCTGCTGCACCAGGTAGCCGCCCCCGATGGAGCGGGTGTCCAGGCCGCGGGCGCTCTGGGGCCACTGCTCCGGGGTCTGGAGGAGGCGCAACTGCTTCTTCCCCGCAAAGACCTCCAGGGCCTCACCGGTGAAGGCGGGGGCCAGGATCACTTCCCAGAACGTGGGAGCCATCCGCTGGGCCACCTCGGCGCCCACCGGGCGGTTGAAGGCCACAATGCCACCAAAGGCGCTGACCGGGTCGCCGGCCTGGGCTCGCAGGAAGGCCTCCAGGGCATGGGGTCCCTGCCCCACGCCGCAGGGGTTGTTGTGTTTCACGATGACGCAGGCGGGGGCCTGGAACTGCCAGACCAGTCGGGCGCAGGCATCAGCATCCAGGAGGTTGTTGAAGCTCAGCTCCTTGCCCTGGTGCTGGATGCAGGCGGCCACGCCCTCCACCGGCCGGCCGGGCTCCACGTAGAAGGCGGCGGGCTGGTGGGGGTTCTCCCCATAGCGCAGGCCCTGCTTCTGGAGCAGGTTCACGCAGAGGTGGTGGGGCAGCTCCTCCGGCTTATGGGAGCTGCTGGTGCGCTCCATCCAGCCAGAGATGGCGGCGTCATAGGCGGCGGTGCGGCGGAAGGCCTCGAGGGCACAGCGCCGGCGATCCTCCAGGCCCCAGGCACCGGACTGGAGCTTGTCCAGGAAGGCGGTGTACTGGTCGGGGTCCGTGAGCACCGTGACTGAGGCGTGGTTCTTGGAGGCGCTGCGGATCATGCTGGGGCCGCCAATGTCGATCTGCTCGATGGCCTCGGCGGCGGTGACACCCTCCCGGGCGATGGTGGCCTCGAAGGGGTAGAGGTTGATCACCACCAGGTCGATGGGGTCGATGCCCTGGGCCTTGGCGTCGGCCACGTGGCTGGCCAGCTCCCGGCGGAACAGCAGGCCTCCGTGGATGCGGGGGTGCAGGGTCTTCACCCGGCCGTCAAAGCACTCCGGGGCCCCGGTGTAGGCGGCAACTTCGTGCGCCTCGAGGCCAGCCTCCTGCAGGGTCCGCAGGGACCCGCCGGTGGCCAGGAGGCGCCAGCCCAGGCCCAGGAGGCCCTCTGCCAGGGGGATGAGCCCTGTCTTGTCGTAGACCGAGATCAGTGCCGTTGGCATGTCAGTCCCCCATGAACCCTCGATTTTCCCATGACTTGGGGCTCACCGGAAGGGATGGATGCCAGGGCTTGGGTGCGGGGGAGTTCTGCCGAAAAGGGGGTTGGAGGCGTTCATGGAGATCCAGGTCGACGTGCAGTTCACGGTCCAGCACACCCTGGAGCAGTTGCGGGACGAGTTTGTCCGGCGGGGGCACATCCCCAGCTGGCACACCCCGGAGGACGGCGGCGCCCCAGACCTGTTCTTCGAGACCCGGGTGGTGAGCCTCACCCTGTCATCGGAGGCGGACCGGCATGCCTGGTTCGTGTTCTCCATGGAGTCCACCGGGGAGCTTCGGCGCCGGGTGGTGGTCTCCAACGTCATCCCGGCCAAGGTGAACCTGGACATCCCGGATCTGGCGGATTTCCTGGAATTCTGCCGCCAGTGCATGGTGGGGGCCGTCGGGAGAGGCTGAGTCCCGGGTCCCTCCAGCGGCTCCTGCTTTACCTCGAGGTCGTCAAGCCTCATTCTGGAAGGCGTGGAGTGGGCCCATGCCGACGATCAAGATCAACGACGTTGCAGTGAGCGTGAATCCCGGCACCTTGGTGCTGGATGCCTGCCGTCAGGTGGGCATCGATATTCCCCACTACTGCTACCACCCGGCTCTCACGCCGGTGGCCACCTGCCGCATGTGCCTGGTGGACATCAAGGGACAGCCCAAGCTGGCCACCAGCTGCACCACCACCGTGCCCCCGGCGCCCAAGGACAACCCTGAGGCCGTGGTCATGGAGGTCTTCACCAACACACCTGCCGTGGCCGATGCCCGAGCCGGCGTGATGGAGTTTCTCCTCATCAACCACCCCCTGGACTGCCCCATCTGCGACCAGGCTGGCGAGTGCAAGCTGCAGGACTACTCCTACAACTACGGCAGCGGGGACAGCCGCATGGAGGAGACCAAGCGTCGCTACCGCTACGAGGATCTGGGCGCCAAGATCGTCATCGACAAGAACCGCTGCATCCACTGCACCCGCTGCGTCCGCTTCACCCGGGAGATCAGCGGCGGTGGTGAGCTGACGGTGGCCAACCGCGGCTCCCGCCTGGAGGTCACCACCTACGCCGGCAAGACCATGGACCAGAACCCCTTCGCGGGGAACGTCGTCGACCTCTGCCCCGTGGGTGCGCTCACCAGCCGGGACTTCCGCTTCCGCAAGCGCGTCTGGTACCTCAAGAGTGTTCCCTCCATCAGCCGCTACTCGGCCCTGGGCAACCCCGTGTGGCTTGACCACGAGGGCAACCGGGTGCACCGCCTCCGCCCCCGCCCCCTCGAGGGCAAGGAGACCACCCTCTTCATCAGCGACCAGGAGCGGGCCGCCTACGAGGTCTATAACCGCGAGGACCTGGCCCCCGCCCCCAGCCTGCGGGGTGCGCCCGCCAGCTCGGACGCCATCGCCGAGGCCCTCCGGGCCGCTGGTCCTGTGGCCGTCGTCGGGCAGGGCACCTTCGGCTGCGATGCCGCCCAGCGTCTGGGTGACCTGGCCGCCGCCGAAGACCTGCGCTACGGCAGTGGGGACCGCACCTTCCCTGTGGTCCTGCCCCGCTTCCAGACCACCTCCGATGGCATCGTGAACCGGCGGGGCTTCGCCGAGCGCGGCTACCGCTTCGGGGCCCTCGGCGAGCTGCTCGCCAAGGTGCAGGCCGGTGCAGTAATGGCCGTGGTGGTGCTCCATGACGCCGACTTCTCCAGCGCTGAGGAGACCGCCCTGCTGGGGCAGATCCTGCAGGCCGCCAGCTTCAGCCTGGCCCTGGAAGTGGCACCCTCGGCGCTGGGTCGCGCCGCCACTGCCTGCCTGCCCATCACCAGCGCCGCCGAAGAGAGCGACTTCATCGTCAACCACGACGGCGACCTGCGCCGCTACTCGAAGGCTCTGCAGGCCCCGAAGGGTGTCCGCACCGTCCCCGCCTGGGTCAAGGACCTCGCAGCCGTTCCCGCGCTGGCCTAGACCAAGGCTCTTCCCCTTTGAAAAACGGGCGCCAGCGGCGCCCGTTTTTCATGGAACAGCGGTTCGTGCCTACTTCTTGATGACCTTGGCATCTTCCACGAGGATGGGGTAGACGTAGCCAGAGCCCAGGTCCTTGTCCGTGCCCACGACGCCCTTGGCGGTGACCACATCGCCCTTGGCGGCGGTGTCCTGGGTGGTGATGGTGACGTCGTTGGTGCCCTTGCTGGCGTCGCCGCTGCCGTCCTGGATGTGCAGCCAGTTCTTGCCCATGACGCCGGCGCTGTACTTCACGACCTTGCCCCGGACGGTGACGGTCTTGCCCTTGATGCTGCCCTTCTGGGCCCAGAGCTCGGCCACGGTGCGGGCATCGGCGCCGCTGGCCTTGTCCACCTTGCCGACCTCGATCCCGGGGGTGGTGTTGGCCACGCCGGCATGGGGGTTGGAGGCGGGGGCGCCCGCCGGAGCTGCGCCCATGGCGGGGGCAGCGGGAGCACCGCCGGCCGGACCCAGGTTGCCGAAGTAGATCTCAGCGAAGGTGCGCTTCAGGGTCTTGGACTCGAAGTTGGCCATGAGCATGGGGTTGCCAATGGTCACTTCGGCGCCCTTCTCCAGCTTGGCCTCAGGCACGGCGGCCCAGACCTCGCCCTTGGCGGTCTTGAGGCGCAGGTAGCAGTAGGGCGAGGCATCGATCCGCTCGAGCACCGTGCCGGTGAGGGCTTCAGCGGTGGCCGGGGCCTGGGCGACCACGCCGGGCTGGGTGGGGGCGGCGACCACGGGATCGGAACCCTTGCCCTTGTTGGACTGGCAGCCGAGGGCGGCCAGCGCCGCGAGGAGAACAGGGAAGGCGATGCGCATGGATGAGGCTCCTTGGAGGATCCGGGACCTTGGACTGGGCCCGGGGCGACCCCCATCATCCCATGAGCGGCCCTGGATGCCGATGGGAGATGACAGGCCGGTCCCCTCCGGGGTCAGCTGGGTGCTCGGGCCGGATCGTCCCAGAAGGGGTAGAAGCAGTACCACTGGCTGGGGTGGCGGCGGATGAGGGCCTCCAGGTCGGCCACGTAGGCCCGCAGGCCAGCCTCAATGGCGGGACCCCGCTCGCCCCGGGCCCCGACCACCCGGATGGGTAGGCCAAAGCGGGCGTGGAAGCGCCGGTCCTCGTCCACAAAGAAGAAGGTGGTGATGATGGGGGCGCCAGTCATGGCGGCCAGCTCCCAGGGCCCCCGGGGAAAGCTCACCTCCCGCCCAAAGAAGGGGACAGCTGTGCCATTCAGGCTGAAGTCCCGGTCCCCCTGCATGCCCACCAGGGCGCCCTGGCGCAGCAGGGACACCAGGGGCAGGGTGGAGAACCCGGCGCCACCCACCGGGATGCCCACCACCCCGCTCTGGGTGCGGAGGTGCTCCCGAAGCCGCTCCACAGCCTCGAAGCGGTCCGGCTTGTAGACCGTGTGGATGCGGAGACCCCGCTCCCGCAGGAGGATGCCGCCCAGCTCGTAGTTGCCGGCGTGGGCCGTCAGCAGGATGACCCCCCGACCCTCGGCGATGGCTCCGTCCAGGTGCTCGCTGCCGTCCAGGCCCGCGAGCTGGGCCAGGGCCTCTGCCGGGGGGCGCTGGCCGTAGAAGAAGAAGTCCACCCAGGAGCGGGCGTGCTGCCGGACCATCTCCTGGGCTGCGTGGGCCACCGCCGGGTGCTCCAGGGGCCGGCCCAGTACCCGGGCTGTGTTGCCGAGGATCGCCTCCAGGTAGCGCGGCCGGAGCAGCATGAAGGCGTCGGCGATGCCATCGGCGACGTCGTGGCAGCGCTCCCGGCGGGTGATGGTCCGGGCGAGCACCAGGAAGAGGGGGAACAGGGTCCCGAACACGGCCGCGTAGAGGAGACCGAGGAGCTTGCTGTCGGACTGCATGCGGTCCTGCATGGTCGGTCCTAGCGCCAGACGTTCTGGTTGGGATTGCGGGTGTCCATCTCCTGCCAGAGCCGCTGCAGGCTCTGCAGGCGCTCAGGGTAGTCCAGCTGGAGCTGGTCGAGGGTGGCCTCGTCTTCGGCGTCCAGGGCGCTGGGGTCCTCCAGGACCTCGGCGGGGAACTCAGGAAAGACCTGGCCCAGCAGGGCCCGATCAAAGCCCCGGACGCTGAGGGTGCGGATGCCCGGGGTGTCCACCAGGATGCCGCTGGTGGCCCCGGTTGCGGGGTCCAGGGGCAGCCACCGGGCGGCGGTGGTGGTCTGGCGGCCGGTCCCGAACCGCGTCAGGCCACCGGTCTTGAGGCCCAGGTTGGGGAGGAGGGCGTTCACCAGGGTGCTCTTCCCCACGCCGCTGTGGCCCACCAGGACCACCACCCGGTTCTGGAGGAGCAGGCGGAGGGGCTCGATCCCCTCGCCCTTCATGGCGGAGGTCTCGTGGATGGCCACGCCCTGCTCCCGGAGGGGGTCCAGCTCCGGCAAGGTGTCCTTCAGAGAGGCCCGGTCCCGCTTGGTGATGAGCACCCGGAAGGTGAGGCCCGCATCCAGGGCCAGCACCTGGGCCCGCTCCAGCAGGCCCGGGCGCAGCGGGGGGTCCACCACGGCGGCGCAGATCCAGAGCTCGTCGGCATTGGCGCAGATGAGCTGCCAGGGCTCCCGGTCATCGCTGCCGCCGCGCTTGAGCAGCGTGCGCCGGGGCGTCACGGCCACCACCTGGGCCTGGGGCCGCTTGGCGTCCGTGGCTTCCTGGGGCATGGGCACGTAGCGCACCCGGTCCCCGCACACCAGGTGGACCCCCTTCAGCTTGCCCCCCAGGGTGGCGCACAGGGTGCTGCCATCTGCCAGCTCCAGGTCCACCCACTGGCTGTGGCGCTGGATGAGGGTGGCCTCTGGCAGGTGCAGCCAGGGTGTCGCATCCGGCAGGCGGAGCAGGGCCTCGGCGTCGTGGGACTCGATGCCCGTCTCCAGGCGCTCTGCTGTTCGCTGCCGCCGCTTGCTGTCCGCTGCCCGCTCCCGGGAGTAGGTGTCCCGGTGGTCCATGTCCTGGGCCTCCCGGCTCTGCCCGAGGCGGTACTTGCGGCTCATTCGGCAGCCGGGTGCGTCATGCCCGGCCCGCGAAGTCGCCGGTCTCGGTGCTGACCTTGACCCGCTCCCCTTCCTTGATGAAGAGGGGCACCTTGATCTCGATGCCGGTCTCCAGCTTGGCGGGCTTGGTGACATTGCCGCTGGCCGTGTCGCCGCGGGCGCCGGGCTCCGTGTAGGTGACGACCAACTCCACCTGAGTGGGCATCTGCAGCCCGATGGGGTTGCCGTTGAACTTCTGAATCTGTGCGATCAGGCCCTCGGTGAGGTAGTCCAGGGCATTGCCCAGGAGGTCCGGGCCCAGGGTGTGGGTCTCGTAGGTCTCCTGGTCCATGAAGTGGGAGCCCTCGCCATCGCTGTAGAGGTAGCTGGAGGGAGCCATCACGAGGTCCGGCTCCTTGAACTTGTCGCCGGCCTTGAAGGTCTTGTCGAAGACCGCCCGGGTGAGGAGGTTCCGCATCTTGATGCGCACCAAGGTCTGGCCGCCGCGGGCCGTGGGGGTGGAGATCTCCACGTCCAGGCTCTGGTAGGGCACGTCCTCCAGTTCGAAGAACATCTTGCGCTTGATCTCGATGGCTTCGAGCAGGGCGGCCATGGGCATCTCCGTTGGGTCAATCCTCCATTCTACCTGGACTCTCCCGGCGGGTCCCCCGGGTAGAATCAGTCATCCATGGCAGATCCAACGGTCATCGGCAGGTACCAGATTTTGCGCTCCCTGGGCCAGGGGGGCATGGGCTCGGTGTATCTGGCGGAGGACCCGCTGCTCAAGCGCCGGGTGGCCATCAAGGTGGTTCGGGTCGGCGGCGCCACCCGCCAGAAGGCCCTGTTGCGGTTCCACCGCGAGGCCGAGATCAGTGCCCAGTTGAACCACCCCAACCTGGTGACTGTCTTCGATGTGGGTGTCGAGGAGAGCGTGGGCCCCTTCCTGGCCATGGAGTACGTGGAGGGGAAGAGCCTGGCACGCCACATCAAGGACAAGAGCCTGGACAGCGAGGCCGCCGTGCGGGTCCTCATCCAGGCCATGCGCGCCCTCCGGGCCGCCCACCGGCAGGCCATCATCCACCGGGACGTGAAGCCCGACAACATCCTGCTCAGCGAGGAGGGCCGCGCCAAGCTCATGGACTTCGGTATTGCCCGGAGCATGGCGCACCCGGGTGCCGTCCCTGACGACTCCCTGGAGCCGCCCGTGGCGGACCCTGAGAGCTTCGCCAACACTGTGGCTCTGCGCCTGACCTCCACCGGGAGCTTTATGGGCTCCCCGGCCTACGCGCCGCCGGAGGTTCTTCGGGGCGAGGAGGGCACCCCGGCCTCCGACCGCTACAGCTTTGCCGCCACCGCCTTCGAGCTGCTCACAGGCCAGCTGCCCCACCCGGGGAAGGTCATCACGGAGATTGTCATCCACGCCCTGCGGGAGCCCGTGGCCCTGCCGCCGGACCTGGACCCTGCCCTGGGGGTGGTCTTCCGGCGGGCCCTCTCTGCGAACCCCTCCGAGCGTCCCATCACCCTCCGGGACTTCCTGGAGGAGCTGATCGATGCCCTGCCGGGGCCACCCAGCATGCGGGACCGGCTCTTTACGGCCCTGAGCCAGGAGGACGATGGCAGCAACCTGTCCACGGCGCGCTTCCGGGCCCCCTCCGGGTCCATGGAAGTCCTCCCCCTCGCACCGCCCCCCGAGGCCCAGAAGCGCCCGACCCAGCCCCTGCGCATCCACCTCGCAGAGGATCCGGTGGAGACCTACCTGTCGTCTCGTCGGACCCCCGCCCCGGCACCCGAGGCCGAAGTCCCGGACCCGGGCCGCAAGTGGCGCTGGCTGGCGGCCGTCCTGGGCTTCCTCCTGGTGGCGGGCTGGGTGGTGTCCCTGATCCTGCGGGATCTCACGCACCCCTGAGGGGGCCTCAGGCGAAGGTCCGCATCAGGAGGAACAGGGATCCGTTCCAGCAGGCATGGACCAGGAGCGGGGTCCGCAGGCTGCCCGTGTGGCGGAGGGCGAGGCCCATGGCGAAGCCCAGGGTGGCCAGCACCGGCAGACCGGCGGGCTGCAGGTGGATGGCGCCGAAGAGGAGGGACGTGAGGACGAGGGCCACCTTGGTCCATCCAGTCCGGGCCAGCACAGGCAGGAGGAAGCCCCGGAACAGGAACTCCTCGAAGAGGGGGGCCAGGCCGGCCACTGTCAGGAAGAGCAGCAGGCCTGGGCCGAGGCCGGCGGCGCTGCGCAGCAGCTCCTGCAGGTCCCGCTGGGGGCTCTGCTCGGGCCTCAGGATCAGGCTGGACAGGGGCGCCACCACCAGGACCAGGGCCACCGCCAGGCAGAGAAAGGCGCCGCCCCAGGCCAGGTCCCGACCCGCTCGACCCGGGGCCACCCGCCGCCAGAGCTCCGCTGGAGAGGCGTCCTCCGCCCGGCTGACCAGAGCCAGGCCCAGGGCCGCATGGAGGCCATAGCTGAGGGGTACCGCCGCCCAGCGCAGGCTGGGCCAGGGCAGGAGGAGGGCCGCCGCCACCTGGCCGGCCACAAAGAAGCCCAGGAACCACACCAGGGCCACCAGGGCGGCGGCCCGCCCAGAGAGGTCCCAGGAAGGCAGGGGTGGGGGCGGCGCCTGGCGCGGCGCAGAGAGCAGGTAGATGCCGAAGCCCAGGCCGCCCGCCGCCGCCCCCAGGCCCACCAGGGCCAGCAGGGAGAGGGCCCCCAGCCGGCCCAGGAGGGCCGCCCGGGCCCGGGCCCGGAGCGGGTCGCCCCCGCCTTCCCGGTCCAGGAGGCGGGCCTCCAGAAGGTCGGCGGCATACCCGCCCCCCAGGCGCCGGTGGACCTCCCGGCGGTCCGCCGCTGAGGGCAGGGGGGCCCCGGCGTGGGCGGCCAGACAGGCCTTCTGGAAGGCCTGTCCGCCAGGCCCGGCGGGCGTGGCGGCCTGGATCCAGGTGGCAGCCGGCGTGGTGGCTCGGCCCCCTTCGGCCTCCAGCACCGCCAGCAGGGCCCGGTCCCAGGGCTCCTTGAGGGGCAGCTCTGCCTTCATGGCCCCGGCCCGACCGCTCCCCAGCAGGCGGGAAGCCTCCAGGGCCGTCTCGGCCAAGCGTCCCTGGAGGGAGGCCATGGGTGCGGGCCTGCGGGCGGCCGCCCTCCGGAGACGGAGGGTGGTGCCCGCCACCAGGAGGGCCAACAGCGCCAGCAGGACCAGCAGGGGGTCGGCCCAGCGGCGGTCTGGTTGCCAGGGAGCGGCGGGACGAGGTTCCATGCTCTCAGCCTACGCTGGCCGCCCTCAGAAGGGCGGGAGTCCGGTGCGGCGGTAGCGCGCCTCGGCCCAGCGCAGGTAGATGCGGTTGAGCAGGCGGGGCAGGCCGGGGAGGGCGAGCAGGGGGGACAGCCAGCGCCACCCCGGCAGGCGCCGGGCGATGGGCTGGAGGAGGTCGGCCCCGGCCCAGACCTGGCGGCTGCCCAGGTCCATGCCGTGGATCTCCCGCTCCAGGGGCAGGCCCGCCAGCTCCGGCGCCATCTGGAGCAGGTCTGGCTCCCGCAGAGAGACCGCAAGGATGAGCCCCAGTCGGTCCCGCCGGGCCAGCCAGAGCGTCATCCGGCAGCAGAGGGTGCAGGCAGGGTCGTAGGCCAGGATCAGCGGGGCGGGCATCGGGGGATGATGCCATGGCTGCAGGGCGTTGGGGTGTCGTCCTTCTGGGCGTGCGCTATGGTGGAAGATTCGGAGGCTGCCATGCCCTTTTCCCACCCGATCGAAGTGCGCTTCGGTGATTTGGACGCCATGGGCCACGTGAACAACGCCATGATCGTGACCTACCTCGAGCAGGGCCGCTTTCAGTGGTGGCGCAGCTACCTGGGGGGGCGCAAGTTCCAGGAGGAGGGCTTTCTCCTGGCCCGGGTGGAGCTGGACTACCGCATGCCCATCCTCCTGGGCGATGACGTGCGGGTGGAGCTGCACTGCACCCGGGTGGGCAACAGCTCCTTCGAGCTCAGCTACCGGGTCACCAAGGGCCTGGGCGGCGAGCTGTTTGCCGAGGGCAAGTCCGTCCAGGTGATGCTGGACTTCGCCACCAACCGGGCCAAACCCCTCACGCCGGTCACGCGGGAGTGGTTGGAGGCCCAGTCCTGATGCTGCTCGGCACGGCGGTCTGGGCGGAGGGCGGGGGCCTGCGGCAGGCCCTGGTGGCCCGCCTGGCCTCCGGTCGCATCGCGGACCTGAACCGCATCGAGGGCATCCGTCTCCGCAAGCTGGGGGAGGCCGACCCGGACCGCCTGGCAGCGGTGCTGGTGCCCGCCAGTCTGAGGCAGGTCCTGGAGGGTGGTCCCCGGGCCCTGGCCCGGGTGCGTCAGACCGTGGCCTATGCCGAGAAGTGGGACCGGCGGGGCACCCTCCCGGACAGCCTGGCGCCGGCCAGCGGAGTCAGGGGCCCCTGTCTGCCCCGGCCTGCCCTCCTGCGCCGCTTCGATGGCACCCAGTTCGACCGCTTCAGCCTGCGTGGCCCGGACGGTGAAGTGGGGTCGGTTCCCCTGCCCACCCTGGCCGCCATCGGCCTGGCTGGGGGTGGGGTGGCGGGGTTCTGCCTGGCTCTGGAGGAAGGCTCGGGTCCGCTGCTGGGGGCCTGGCTCAGCGATGCCTGGCCCGAGGGCAGCCTGGAGTTCCGGGCCGGGGCCGCCCGCCGCACGGTGCCCATCCGGGCCTGGGAAGGCCTGGACCTGCCCCCGCTGCGGGCCGGGGAGGTCATGCTCCTCCCGCCCCCCAGGCTCCGGCCCTTTCCCTCCCTGGCGGCAGGCACCCTGCTGCAGCTCGGGGCCGCCTTCGACCAGCTGACGGCACGGCTGGGGCCTGAAGGCCTGCACCCCACCGTGCAATAGGCCGAGGGACCTCAGGCCCGCATCAGGCCCGCGATGAGGAAGGCCATCTCGAGGCTCTGGGTGCCGTTGAGGCGGGGGTCACAGCCCGTCTGGTAGGCCTTGGCCAGGTCCGTGCGGGAGGGCCCTTCCGTGCCCCCGGTGCACTCCGTGACCGCCTCGCCCGTGAGCTCGATGTGGACGCCGCCGAGGTGGGAGCCGTGGGCCCGGTGGATCTCAAAGGCCTGCTTGAGCTCCGAGAGGATGGCCCCGAAGTCCCGGGTCTTCATGGTCCGGGTGGCGCCCCCGCCCAGGTCCACCAGGACGCTGGCGCCGTTGCCATGCATGGGATCGCAGCTCCAGAGCACCGGGTGACCGGAGGCCTGGACCGCCCGGAGGAGGGGGGGCAGGGCTCCCTGGATCCGCTCGGCGCCGAAGCGCGGGATGACGGTGATCCGCCCAGGCTCCCGGCTCGGGTCCAGGCGGTCCAGCAGGGCGCTGAGGTCCGCCGGGCTGGCCGAGGGTCCCACCTTCACTCCAAGGGGGTTGCGGATGCCCCGCAGGTACTCGATGTGGGCTCCGTCCAGCTGGCGGGTGCGCTCCCCCACCCACAGGGTATGAGCGCCCAGGTTGTAGTGGCCAGCCCCCGCCTCGACCCACCGGGTGAGGGCCTCCTCGTAGGGAAGGAGCAGGGCCTCGTGGCTGGTGAAGAAGTCGATGCGCTCCAGCACCTCCCGCTGCACGCCGCCGAGGGCCTCGAGGAAGTCGAGGGACTCCTTCACTTGCTCCAGGGTCCGGCGGTAGGCGGGCACCTCTCCGGTAGCCCCAGGCAGTCCCCAGCGCTCCGGGTGGTGCAGGTCGGCAAAGCCGCCCGCCGCCAAGGCCCGCAGGTGGTTCAGGGTGGCGGTGGCATGGAAGTAGGCCTGCAGGAGGCGCTCCGGGTCGGGTCGGCGTGAGGTCTCCGCTGGTTCCGGGCCGTTGATGAGATCCCCCCGGTAGCTGGGGAGGGTGCGGCCCCCGAGCTCCTCGGTGGCGCTGCTGCGGGGCTTGGCGAACTGGCCGGCGATGCGGCCCACCCGGATCACCGGCTTGCGGCCACCGTGGGTGAGGGCCACAGACATCTGAAGGAGCACCCGGAGTTTGCCTTCGATGGCCTCCGGGGTGCAGTCCTGGAACTGCTCGGCGCAGTCGCCGCCCTGCAGGAGGAAGCGCCGGCCTTCTGCGGCCTCGGCCAGCAGGGTCCGGAGACGGTCCACCTCCTGGGGTACCACCAGGGGCGGCAGGCGGCGCAGGCGGGCGAGGGCGCCCTCCAGGGCGGAGGGATCCTCGTAGACCGGCTGCTGGAGGGCCGGGTGGTGCTGCCAGCTGTGGGGATTCCAGGACGCCATGCCCCATTCTGGCCGGGATTCGCCCCGGCCAGAATGGTTACGCCACTCAGCCCAGGGCGAGCATCCGCTCCAGGGGCTTCAGGGCGCGGAGGCGCAGGCCCTCCTCGAGGTGGATCTCCGGCTGCAGGTCCCGGAGGCAGAGGTAGAGCTTCTCCAGGCTGTTCAGCTTCATGTAGGGGCAGAGGCTGCAGTTGCAGCCGCTGTCGGCGGGCGCCGGGATGAGCTCGGCGCTGGGGCGCCGCTGGCGCATCTGGTGGAGGATGCCGGCCTCGGTGGCCACGATGAAGGCCTGGGCGGGGTCCGTGGCGACATAGTTCAAGAGGGCCGCTGTGGAGCCCACGAAGTCCGCCAGCTGGCTCACCGTGGCGTCGCACTCGGGGTGGGCGATGAGCTTGGCCTCGGGATGCTGGGCCTTGAGGACGGCCAGGCGCTTGGCGGTGAACTGCTCGTGCACGATGCAGAAGCCTGGAAACAGGACCATGTCCCGGCCCGTCTGCTTCGTCACCCACTTGCCCAGGTGGCGGTCCGGGGCGAAGACCACCTTGCGGTCCTGCGGCAGGCTGTTCACCACGCGCTCAGCGTTGCTGCTGGTGCAGATGATGGTGCTGAGCGCCTTCACGCCGGCGGAGCAGTTGATGTAGCTGACCACGGCGTGGTCCGGGTACTGCTTCAGCCACTCGGCAAAGTAGTCAGCAGGGCACCGATCCGCCAGGCTGCAGCCGGCGTCCATGTCGGGGATCACCACGGTGCGGGCGGGGTTCAGGATCTTGGCGGTCTCGGCCATGAAGTGGACGCCGCAGAAGGTGATCACGTCGGCATCGGCCCGGGCGGCCTGCTGGCTCAGTTGCAGGCTGTCGCCCACGAAGTCGGCCAGGTCCTGGATCTCGGGCTCCTGGTAGTAGTGGGCCAGGAGGACGGCCTTGCGCTCGGCCTTGAGGCGACGGATCTCGGCCGGCAGGTCGAGGCCGGCGGGGATGCTTTCCAGGTCGGGGACGTAGGGGGCGGTCAGATCCATGGAGCCATTCTAGGACCTCTCGCCTTCCAGGAAGGAGCGGATGCGGGCTCCGGGCTCCGGGTGGTCGAAGGCCTCGCAAAAGACGACTCTTTCCCAGGCCTGCGCCGGGGGGCGAGGGAGTCCAGCCTGGATCTGGCGGAGGGATTCGAGGAGGGCCTGGGCCCGGGGGTCGCCCAAAAACCCTGTGGTCACAGGGGGAATCCTGTTATCCTGGGTCTGGATCGCAGGATCCAGATGGACATGGAAATCCGATGACCGCTTCCGAGCAGCGGGTATCGGTCCAGTTTCATATGGTTTCATAACCTTTAACGTCCTTTTGGGGGGGACCCGTGGCCAAGGCCCAGGCATCAGACAACGCCAGCATCTCACGGCTGGACCAGATCAAGATCAGCCAGTACTTCGGCTGCAACACCTTCAGCGAGCGCACCATGCGCGAGCGGCTGCAGAAGGACGTCTACAAGTCCTACCGCCAGTCCCTGAAGCGCAGCGAGCCCCTCTCGCCGGAGGTGGCCAAGAGCGTTGCTCTGGCCATGAAGGAGTGGGCCATCGAGCAGGGCTGCACCCACTTCACCCACTGGTTCCTGCCCATGACCGGCGCCACCGCTGAGAAGCACGACGCCTTCATCATGTGGGACGAGCCGGGTCAGGTGACGGAGCGCTTCAGCGGCAGCATGCTCATCCAGGGCGAGCCGGACGCCAGCTCCTTCCCCAGCGGTGGCCTGCGCGCCACCTTCGAGGCCCGCGGCTACACCGCCTGGGACCCCGCCAGCCCGGCCTTCCTCATGGAGGGTCCGCTCGGCAAGACCCTCTGCATCCCCACCGCCTTCATCGGCTACCACGGCGAGGCGCTGGATCACAAGGTGCCCCTCCTGCGCTCCATGGGCGTGGTCTCTGAGCAGGCCGTTGCCGCCCTCAAGTTCTTCGGCGTGAACGCCGAGTCCGTCGTGGCCCAGTGCGGCCCCGAGCAGGAGTACTTCGCGGTGGACCTGGAGCTGGCCCAGCAGCGGCCCGACCTCATGTTCGCCAACCGCACCCTCCAGGGCGCCAAGCCGCCCAAGGGCCAGGAGCTTGAGGACCACTACTTCGGCAGCATCAAGGAGCGCGTCCTGGGCTTCATGCAGGAGGTCGAGCTGGAGTGCTTCAAGCTGGGCATCCCCGCCAAGACCCGCCACAACGAGGTGGCCCCCAACCAGTTCGAGATCGCGCCGATCTACGAAGCTGCCAACCTCGCCAGCGACCACAACCAGCTGCTGATGGAGATCCTCAAGTCTGTCGGTGAGCGTCACGGCCTGGCCATCCTGCTCCACGAGAAGCCCTTTGCCGGCGTCAACGGCAGCGGCAAGCACGTGAACTGGAGCATCGCCACGGACGAGGGCCACAACCTGATGGAGCCCGGCAAGACGCCCGAGGAGAACCTGCAGTTCCTCTACTTCCTCAGCGCCACCCTGAAGGCCATCCACACCCACGGCGGCCTGCTCCGCGCCTGCATCGCCAGCGCCGGCAACGACCACCGCCTTGGCGCCAACGAGGCGCCCCCGGCCATCATGTCCGCCTTCCTCGGCGCCCAGCTGAACCACATCCTGGATGCCATCGAGAGTGGTGACGTGGCCAACGTCTCCATCCAGGGCATCATCGACCTGGGCATTGGCAACCTGCCCCGCATCGAGAAGGACGCCACGGACCGCAACCGCACCAGCCCCTTCGCGTTCACGGGCAACAAGTTCGAGTTCCGCGCGGTGGGCTCCAGCCAGCCTATCGGTCTGCCCCTGACGGTCATCAACGCGGCCGTGGCCGAGGCCCTGGAAGAGCTCAACGCCAAGCTGGCGGCCGAGCTCAAGGCCGGCAAGGAGCTCAAGGCCGCCGTCATGACCGTGGTGCGCCAGGCCATCATCGAGACCAAGGCCATCCGCTTCGAGGGCAACGGCTACTCGGACGAGTGGAAGGTCGAGGCTGAGCGCCGGGGCCTGCCCCACGCCAAGGACACCGTCGCTGCCCTCCACATCTGGGAGCAGCCCGCAGTGAAGGCTGTCTTCTCGGACCGCGGCATCCTCTCCGAGGGTGAGCTGGAGTCCCGCCTCCACATCCGCCACGAGCAGTACCAGAAGGCCATTGCCATCGAGACCCAGGTCCTGCGCGAGATGGCCGAGACCCAGATCCTGCCCTCCATCACGGCGGACCTCGGGGCCCGGGCCGACACCCTGGCCAAGCTCGCTGCGGTGGGCATCAATGTGCCTGCGACCCTGAAGAACGCCCTGCAGACCCAGGCCACCCTGGCCGGGGAGGCCCAGTCCCGCCTCGCCGCCATGAAGGAGGCCCTGGTCGCCGCCGAGGCCCTCGAGGACCTGCACGCCCGCACCGAGGCCTTCGGCAACAGCGTCAACCAGTCCAAGCACGCCCTGCGCGAAGTGCTCGACCTGCTGGAAGAAGCTTGTGACGCCGACCTCTGGCCCCTGCCCAAGTACTGGCAGCTGCTGTCCCCGCTGGTCTAGTTTCCAGCCGCACGCAGAAACGGGCCGCTTTTGCGGCCCGTTTCTGCGTCTGGGCCTGGATTACCGGCCAAAGTGGAAGACCGCACTGACCTGGATCCAGGTGGCCGTGTCGAAGCCGAAGCCGTCTCCCCCATGGGCGTCCACGAAGATCTGGTTGAGGGTCCCCTCCAGGGCGAACCGGCGGCTGAAAGCGTAGCCCCCGCCGCCGCGCACACCCAGCTTGCCGCCCTGGCTGGAGCTGCCGCTGACCCGTCGGCCGGCACTGTTGACGTAGTCCCAGCTGTCCTTGACCTGGTTCAGGCTGGCGCCAGCGAGGGTGTACCAGCCCCGGTAGGGCTGCTCGAGCTGGTAGACCCAGTCGGCACCCGCCTGCAGCGCTCCGAAGTCGTTCCTGGAGGCGGCGAACCCGCCCCAGCTCGACCCAGGGAAGTGCTGGTAGGTCAGCTGGGCGCGCACCGCATGGCGGCTGGTGATGGCGAAGTCCAGCTGGCCGCCAAGGTGGGTCCCGAAGAACTGGTTGGTGCCGAAGTCCGCCCGGTCCTTCAGGTCGCCCATGGGCAGCGAGAGGCCGGTGGCGAGGCTGATGGTTGGGGTCTGGGCCGAGAGAGCTGAACCTGCGAGCAAGGCAGCAAGGGTGAGGGTCTGGCGCATGGCGTCTCCTGGTGGATGAAGCCCCGGCAGGGGCACCCCCAGGCTAGCGAAGGCCCACCTCCTGCGCTTCCACCGAATGGACTAGGAAGTTGAATCTTTCTTACTTTTCCGGGCGACGCTATTCCAGCGTGACGCCTCGCCCCGTGCGGATACGAGCCTCGATGCGCGAGGTGCTGTGGCCGGGCAGGAAGGGGATCAGCACGAGGCTGCCACCCCTGGCCTCCACATCCTCGCGGCCCACCACGGTCTCTGGGGTGTAGTCGCCGCCCTTCACCAGCACGTCGGGCTGGAGGGCCCGGATCAGCTCCAGGGGGGTGTCCTCGTCGAAGCGCACCACGGCATCCACGCTGCGCAGGCCCAGGAGCACGGCGGCCCGGGCGGCCTCGTCCTGCAGGGGCCGGGCGGCGCCCTTCAGGCGCGCCACGGAGGCATCGCTGTTCAGGCCCACCACCAGGAAGTCCCCCAGGGCCCGGGCGTCGGCCAGGTACTGGACGTGGCCGGGGTGGATCAGGTCGAAGCAGCCATTGGTGAAGCACAGGCGCCCCGGGCGCGGGATGGCCGCGAGGAAGGCTTCGGGGGTCTGGAAGAAAAGGGTCGGTGACGGCATCTCAGGTTCGGAATATGATCATCGGTTCGGGGACAATTCCCAGGAGAAGTCTGCCATGCCCCTTTACGAATACCGTTGCGAAGGTTGTGGCCAGTCCGAAGAGAGGCTGGAGAGCCTGTCTGCCCCCGAGGTCCATGCGTGCCCGGCCTGCCAGGCCCCCGAGGGCATGCGGCGCCAGCTGTCCGTGGCGGCCTTCTCCCTGTCGGGTGGCGGCTGGTACAAGGGTGCGGCCTCCGAGCCAAGCCCCTCTGCCGAGGCCCCGAAACCCAGCCATGGCTGCGGGGCAGGCGGCTGCGGCTGCCCCCTGGCGGGCTCCGGGCCGGTCGGCTCCGGCTCCCCTGCCGTGTGATCCGTTGACTTTCAGGGCTTTTCAGATAGCCTAGATGGTTCCGGCCCCGTGGGCCGGCGCAGGATTTATCCGTCCGATGTTCCCCGCGGAACCTCTCGGGCCCAGGCCCGGATCCACCGGTGCCTTCCTAGGAGGATGGTGTGCCTACCATCAATCAGCTAATCCGCATTGGGCGGAAGACCTTCCAGAACAAGACGAAGAGCCCCGCGCTCGACGCCTGCCCGCAGAAGCGTGGCGTCTGCACCCGCGTGTTCACCACCACCCCGAAGAAGCCGAACTCGGCCCTCCGGAAGGTGGCCCGCGTGCGCCTGACCAACGGCATCGAGTGCACCACCTACATCCCGGGCGTTGGCCACAACCTGCAGGAGCACAGCATTGTGCTCATCCGCGGCGGCCGCGTGAAGGACCTGCCCGGTGTGCGCTACCACGTGGTGCGCGGCACCCTTGACGCCACTGGCGTCGCCGGTCGCAACCAGTCCCGTTCCAAGTACGGTGCGAAGCGGCCCAAGGCCGGTGCCGCTCCGGCCAAGAAGAAGTAGGAGGTGAACCATGGCCCGTCGCTCAGCCCCCGCCAAGCGTGAGATCCTCCCGGATCCCGTCTACAACAGCCTCGTCGTCTCCAAGTTCGTGAACATCCTCATGGAGCGCGGCAAGAAGGCCACTGCCGAGCGCATCCTCTACGGTGCACTCGAGATCGTCGTCAAGAAGTCCGGCGAGGAGGCCCTCGAGGCCTTCCAGAAGGCCCTGAACAACATCAAGCCCAGCGTGGAGGTCAAGTCCCGCCGCGTGGGTGGTGCCACCTACCAGGTCCCCGTGGAGGTTCCCCAGAACCGCCGCCAGTCCTTGGCCATGCGCTGGCTCAAGACCTACTCTGCCTCCCGCGGCGAGCGCACCATGCGCGACAAGTTGGCTGGCGAGATCCTGGATGCCATGAACTTCCGCGGCGCCGCCGTGAAGAAGAAGGACGACGTCCACAAGATGGCCGAGGCCAACAAGGCGTTTGCCCATTTCCGGTGGTAGTAACTTGCTCTAAAAATGGGGCGCCATAGGCGCCCCATTTTTAGGGTTGTTGAACTGCTTGTTGAATCCCCAATACCCCCTAGGAGGCCGCAGTGGCCCGTCACACCCCCCTCGAGCGCTACCGGAACATCGGCATCATGGCGCATATCGATGCCGGCAAGACCACCACCACGGAGCGCATCCTCTACTACACCGGGAAGATCCACAAGATCGG
>CAIMFT010000178.1 GCA_903840385.1 uncultured Holophagaceae bacterium | reverse complement strand
GTCAGGCCCGTCTCGATGAGCTTGCCCATCCAGAAGAAGGCGGTGTGATCGCTGACCCGCGCGGCCTGTTGCATGTTGTGGGTGACGATGACGATGGTGAACTCCTGCTTGAGCTCGGTGATCAGCTCCTCGACCCGGGCGGTGGCGATGGGATCCAGCGCCGAGCAGGGCTCGTCCATGAGGATGATCTCGGGTCGCACAGCCAGGGCACGGGCAATACAGAGGCGCTGCTGCTGGCCGCCGGAGAGGCCCTGGGCGGAGTCCTTGAGGCGGTCCTTGACCTCCTCCCAGAGGCCAGCACCCTGGAGGCTCCGCTGCACGGCTTCTTCAAGGACCGTCTTGTCCTTCTCGCCCTGGATGCGCAACCCGTAGGCCACGTTCTCGAAGATGGTCTTGGGGAAGGGGTTGGACTTCTGGAAGACCATGCCGGCCCGTTTACGAAGGGAGATGACATCCGTCTCCGGGGCGTAGAGGTCCGTGTCCCCCAGGAGGACGCGGCCCTCGATGCGCACATCGTCGATGAGGTCGTTCATGCGGTTGAGGCAGCGCAGCAGGGTGCTCTTACCGCAGCCCGAGGGCCCAATGAAGGACATGACCGAGTTCTTGGCCACCTTGAGGTTGATGTCCATGAGGGCCTGCTTCTTGCCGTAGTAGAGGTTGAGGCGCTCTACCTGAAGCATTGTGGGGGCCGTGAGAACCGACGGGTCCGTCAGCGGCAGATCGGACATCGATGTGTACGACGGCCGAGGCACGAGCGGTCCAGAGGCCTCTGGTGTGTGGATGGGTTCCGGCACTGGGCGCGGATCTTCAATTTCCATGTCGATGGCTCCGGTTGAACGGCTCAAAAGGTGCTACCTCCCAGGCGGGCTCGCAGCTTGCGTCGGAGGTTGAGGGCGAAGATGTTCAGCACCACGACCACGGCCAGGAGCAGGAGGGAAGCCATGAACACCATGGGCTTGGCCGCCTCGGAGTTGGGGCTCTGGAAGCCCACGTCGTAGATGTGAAAGCCGAGGTGCATGAACTTGCGGTCGAAGTGAAAGAAGGGGAAGGTTCCGTCCAGAGGCATGGAGGGGGCCAGCTTAACCACACCTGTGAGCATGAGCGGAGCCACCTCGCCGGCCCCTCGGGCGATGGCCAGGATGAGGCCAGTGAGGATGCCGGGGGCGGCGCTGGGCAGCACCACGTTCCAGAGGGTCTGCCACTTGGTGGCACCCATGGCCAGACTGGCCTCACGCTGGGACCGGGCCACGGCGCCGAGGGCTTCTTCAGTGGCCACCACCACCACGGGCACCGTGAGCAGGGCCAGGGTTAGGGAGGCCCAGATAATGCCTCCGGTCCCATAGGTCGGGGTCGGCAGGGCATCGGCAAAGAAGAGGCGGTCAATGCCACCCCCCAGGGTGTACACAAAGAAGCCCAGGCCAAAGACGCCGAAGACAATGGAGGGCACACCGGCCAGGTTGTTCACAGCCACCCGTACGGCCCGGACCAGCCAGCCCTGACGGGCGTATTCCCGCAGATAGAGGGCCGTAACCACGCCCAGAGGCACCACCAGCACCGACATGACCAGCACCATCATCACGGTGCCAAAGATGGCCGGGAAGATGCCCCCTTCGGTGTTGGACTCGCGAGGATCGTCAGCCAGGAACTCCCACATGCGGGAGAGGTAGATGCCCAGGCGATCCGTGACGCTGAGGTTGTTGGCTGCCACGATCCGCACCACGGAACTGAGGGGTAGCTCCTTTTTCTGGCCGTCGGCAGTCTCCAGGTCCAGAACCCAGGACTTGGCTTCGGTGCGGGTCTGGTCGATGGTCGTCTGGAGGGCCTCGTAGGTGGATTGAAGGGCCGCCACCTGGGCATCCAGGGCCTGCATGGCCGCCTGGTCGCCCTTGGCCTCCAGGCCCTTTCGGTCGATCCGCAGACGCTCCATGCGCCGGTTGAGCTCCCCCACCTTGCCTTTTTCGGTGGCCTGGACCTCCTCGAGGAGGCGGCGGCTCTCAGGGAGGCGGCGGGCGGCTTCAGCCAGCGCACCAGCGCCCTGAACGGCGACCGTGCCCTGATGACTGATGGCGGTAATGCGGCCGATGAAAGGGCCGTACTCGGTGCGCTCCAGGAGGACGGCATCCTTAGGCTCCTCGGGGGCTCCCAGGCCTACTGTGGGCACCCAGCGGAAGTCCTGGCCATAGATGTCGCGGTTCCCCACGCGGAACTGCAGCTTGCCCGTCTCTTCCCCACGGGCGGGCTCGTGGCCTGTGATTTCACCCAAGACAGGC
>CAIMFT010000177.1 GCA_903840385.1 uncultured Holophagaceae bacterium | reverse complement strand
TGACCACGGTGCCGTCATGGATCTCGGGCACTTCGTTCTCGAAGAGCTTGATGAGCAGCCGGGGATCGGTGCGGCTGACCTGGACCTGGGGGTCCTTGGCGCTGCGGTCCACGCTGACGATGACGACCTTGATGCGCTGGCCCTTGTCGAAGCGGTCGCCGCGCAGGGCCTCGCTCCGGCGGAGCATGGCCTCGACCCGGTCGATCTCGAGGATGATGGCGCTCTTCTCGAAGCGCTTCACCTCGGCCACCAGGACCTCGCCAATGCGGTCGGCGAACTCGGTGTAGATGCGCTCCCGCTCAGCTTCGCGGACCTTCTGGACCAGCACCTGCTTGGCGGCCTGGGCGGCGATGCGACCCAGCTGGCTGGTGTCCTGGGGCAGCCAGAGGGTGTCGCCCTCGGCGGCATCGGGGTTCAGCAGCTGGGCTTCCACCAGGCTGATCTCCAGGTCCTCTTCCTCCACCTCGGCCACGACCTGCTTGAGGGCGTAAACGTGGAACTCGCCGGTCTCCCGGTCCATCTGGGCCTGGAAGTTGCCGTAGAAGTCCTGGGCGTTGAAGAACTTGTCCGCGGCCTTGGCCAGGGCTTCTTCCACCGCAGCAAAGACATCCTCTTCAGGGATGCCCTTCTCGGCGGAGATCATCTTCACGCTGTCAAAAAAGGTCGTTGCTACAGTTGCCATCTCAGGCCTCCTCTGCTTCGGCGGCGCTTGTCTCTACGCCGTCGGTGTCTGGGACATCGGTGAGTCGGGCGGTCAGGTGCTTGGGCCGCGGGGTCTTCTCTTCATCGAAGGGCGCCAGGCGCGCCTTCTGGATCGCCTCGAGGGGCACGGTCTTGATGACGCCGTCCTCTTCGAGGGTGATGTTCTTGTCTTCCACAGGGCCGATCCAGCCCTTGAAGCGCTTCTGGCCGTTGATGGGCAGGCTGGTCTGCACCCGGCAGAGCCGACCGGCAAAGCGCCGGAAGTGGTCGGCCTTCACCAGGGGGCGCTCCATGCCGGGGCTGCTGACCTCGATGCCCAGGTGCTCGCGCACGTCCGGGAACTCCACATCGAACCAGGCCAGGAGGCCCTCGTGGGCAGTCATGCAGTCGTCCAGGGTGACCTTGCTGCGGCTGGTCTCAGCGTCCAGGTGATCAATGTACAGGCGCAGGATCTCTTCCTTGCCGTCCCGCACGGTCTCCAGGTGCACCAGCTCGAAGCCCAGCAGGGTCAGCTGGCGCTCGAGGGGGGGCTGGACTTTTTTCAGATCCAAGGAGACTCCGGGGGGACAACAAAAAAGGTGGGTCGAACCCACCCAGTCTTGGCGCTTGGGACGCCATGGCCGAATTGAACCTGGAGTATAGCCTGAAAAGGGGTTTTCTCAATGCCGCAAGATTGTTGGTGAGCCTCCGGGCGCCCTGGGATTCAATGGAAACAGGGGGCAACCATGGCCACGATCCTGGACGGCAAGGCGCATGCGGACCGCATGCTGGAAGAGGTACGGCTGAGGGTCGAGGCCCGGGCCGCTGCCGGCCAGCGGCTACCGGGTCTGGCCGTGGTGCTGGTGGGGGAAGACCCGGCCAGCCAGGTCTATGTGCGGAACAAGGCCACCGCCTGCGCCCGGGTGGGCGTCCACTCCTTCGAGCACCGCCTGCCGGCGGACACCCCCCAGGCCGTGCTGGATGCCCTCATCGACCGCCTGAACGCCGACCCCACCGTGGACGGCATCCTGGTGCAGCTGCCCCTGCCCGGGGGCCTGGACAGCAAGCGGGCCCTCCACCGCATCAGCCCCGCCAAGGACGTGGACGGCTTCCATCCCATGAACCAGGGCCTGCTCCTGGAGGGCCTGCCGGGCCTGCGCCCCTGCACCCCCACCGCCTGCATGTCCCTGCTGGCCCACCATGGCCTGGCCCTGAAGGGCCTCCGGGCCGTGGTCCTGGGGCGCAGCGAGATCGTGGGTAAGCCCATGGCTCTCATGCTGTTGGAGCAGCACGCCACCGTCACCATTGCCCACAGCCGCACCCAGGACCTGCCGGCGGTGTGTCGGGAAGCGGACCTGCTGGTGGCCGCTGTGGGTCGGCCTGGCCTGGTGGAGGGCTCCTGGATCCGGCCCGGCGCAGTGGTGCTGGACGTGGGCATCAACCGGGTGCAGGACCTCGACTTGGGGGCCAGGATCTTTGCCGCCGAGCCCACCAAGCTGGCCAACCTGCAGGCCAAGGGCGCAGTCCTCTGTGGCGATGTCCGCTTCGGCGAGGCCATGCGGGTCGCCTCGGCGGTGACCCCGGTCCCCGGGGGCGTGGGTCCCCTCACCATCGCCGGCCTCCTCACCAACACCCTCTGGGCGGCAGAGCAGGCTGAGGCCTGACCGGCCCACTGGGGTCGGCCTCCGTCAGAAGCAGAGGCCGCCGTCGACGTTGATGACCTGCCCGCTCATGTAGCTGGACCCATTGGAGCAGAGGAAGGCGACCACGGCGGCGACCTCCTCGGGCTCCCCCTCCCGCTGGAGGATGGTGGGGGCCAGGAGGCCGCGCTTGGCCTCTTCGGAGACATCCGCCGTCAGCTCCGTGTGGATGAAGCCGGGGTTCACTGCATTCACCAGCACACCAAAGGGCGCCAGCTCCCGGGCCAGGCTGCGGGTGAGGGAGATCACGGCCCCCTTGCTGGCGCCATAGTTGGTCTGCCCCGCCATGCCGATGGTGGCTGTGGGGCTGACGATGTTGACGACCCGGCCCCAGCGGCGGGTCATCATGCCCCGCACGAAGGCCTTGGTGGCGTAGACCGTCCCCCGCAGGTTGACGTTCATGACCTCCTCCCACTTGGCGTCGCCCATGAGGATGAAGGGGCCGTCCTGGCGGGTGCCAGCGTTGTTCACCAGGATGTCCACCGGCCCCAGCTCGGCCTTGACGCGGTCGGCGGCGGCCTCCACCTGAGCCTTCTCCCGGACATCCGCCAGGACGGCCACGGCCCGGCGACCCAGGCCCCGGATCTCTGCCGCCACGGCCTCGGCCAGCTCGATGTTGGTGCGGGCATGGACAGCCACGTCGGCCCCCCAGTGGGCGAGTTCCATGGCCACCGCCCGGCCGATGCCTCGGGAGGAGCCGGTCACGAAGGCGACCCGGCCGTGCAAGGATAAGGATTCAAAGGGCATGGCGGAGCTCACGTGGGAGTGATCAGAATGCCTGACAGGAGTACCCATGTCCAAGGATGATCTGGTCAGTCCCGACGCGCTGGAAGCCTTCATCGAGTTGCATCCCGAGTGGGTGGCCCAGGGGGATGCCCATGGCCTGACCCTGCGCCGCCGCTATGTGTTCTCCGCCTACCCCCGGGGCATGGGCTTTGTCATGGCGGCGGCAGAACACGCCGAGCGTGTGGACCACCACCCGGACCTCACCCTGGGCTACCGCTGGGTGGTGGCGGTCCTGACCACCCATGTGAGCAAGGGCATCACCCAGCGGGACCTGGACCTGGCCCAGGCCCTGGACCTGCTCTATCACGAGCACCTGTAGGGGGCGGCCGGTCCGTACCCTAGCGGCGGATGGTCTGCGGGGTGCCGTTGGGGGGCAGCTGGTTGAAGCGCTCCTGGAGGGACTTCACCCTCGTCAGGTCCAGCTTCTGGGGGCTGGTGGTGCCCTCTTGCATGATCTCGCTCAGCTCGATGGCACCATGGCTGGCGGGAGGGGCCTGGAAGCCCCGGGACAGGCGCTGCCGGAGCGTGTCCAGGTAGAAGCTGAAGGACTGGGCGCGGGACTCCCGGGGTGCCAGGTCCCAGACTTCCACCGTGGCCTGTCCCGTGCGCAGACGGACCTCCTGAGCACGAGGGGCGGCGTGGAGCACCAGGCTGTCCCAGCAACCAGGTGGGGCCAAGCGAATCTGCTCCAGGGAATTCGAACCCAGGCGCAGGCCAAGCCCGGCCTCCTGCGCCACCAGGGGCGTCAGCAGGAGGAGGGCGGACAGCAGGCGCATGGGAACACCTCTGGAGTGGTGGCGCTTAGGGCTTCCGGGGCTTGCCCTTGCCGGGACGGGGCGCAGGCTTCCGGGTCGGGCGACCCGCGGGGCCCCCGGTGAAGGGCCGCTTGGGACGGTCCCCGGCGGGGGCGCCGGCACCGTGGCGGGGGGCTGCTCCTGGGGGCCGGGGCGTCCTGGGGCGGTCATCTCCTTCAGCACTACGGGGTCGGCTGGGACGCTCGGCAGAGCCGAAGGTGCGCTTGGGTCGGGCTTCCCCATCCTCGCGGCGGGGTCGGTCCGGGCGGTCAGCCGAGTACGGGCGCTTGGGGCGCTCGTCGCTGTCGGCACTGCGGGGACGGCTGGGGCGGTCGGCGGAGCCAAAGGTGCGCTTGGGCCGGGCTTCCCCATCCTCGCGGCGGGGTCGGTCCGGGCGGTCAGCAGCGTAGGGCCGCTTGGGCCGCTCGTCGCTGTCGGCACTGCGGGGTCGACTGGGACGCTCGGCGGAGCCGAAGGTGCGCTTGGGTCGGGCTTCCCCGTCCTCGCGGCGGGGCCGGGCCGGGCGGTCGGCAGAGTAGGGGCGCTTGGGGCGCTCGTCGCTGTCGGCACTGCGGGGTCGGCTGGGGCGGTCGGCGGCGCCGAAGGTGCGCTTGGGCCGCTCGTCCCCATCCTCGCGGCGGGGGCGGTCCGGCCGGTCAGCGGAGTAGGGGCGCTTGGGGCGCTCGTCGCTGTCGGCACTGCGGGGTCGGCTGGGGCGGTCGCCGGCGCCGAAGGTGCGCTTGGGCCGCTCGTCCCCATCCTCCCGGCGGGGCCGGTCCGGCCGGTCGGCGGAGTAGGGCCGCTTGGGGCGCTCGTCGCTGTCAGCACTGCGGGGTCGGGCGGGGCGGTCGGCGGCGCCGAAGGTGCGCTTGGGCCGCTCGTCCCCATCCTCGCGGCGGGGCCGGGTCGGCCGGTCGGCGGAGTAGGGACGCTTGGGGCGGTCAGCGCTGTCGGCACTGCGGGGCCGGGCAGGACGGTCCGAGCTGTAGGGGCGGCCGGGGCCAGAGGCCGGGGTGCCGGTGTCCTCGAAGCGGCGGGCCCGGGCGGCGCGCTTCAGCTTGTGGTCGCGGGTCTCGGCGGGCTTGAAGATGCCCTCCTCGCCGGTCTCGCCAACGGTGGCGCGGGTCAGGCGGGCCATGTTCCGCAGGGCCTTCAGGGCCGCTTCCATGTCCGCGGGCATGGGGGCCGTCACCGTGACCTGGTCCTCGGTGACTGGGTGCTTGAAGCCCAGGAGCTCGGCGTGCAGGGCCTGGCGGTCCAGGAGGGGACTCTCTACCCCATAGACCTGGTCGCCCAGGAGGGGGTAGCCGCGGTCGGCGAACTGCACGCGGATCTGGTTGCGGCGGCCGGTCTCCAGCTTGACTTCCACCACGGTGTGGCCGGGCAGGCGCTCGATCACGCGGTAGTGGGTGACCGCTTCCTTGGCGCCGGGGGGCATGCGCTTGCCGCCGCCGGGGCCCTTGCGGGCTGTGGCCACGGACATCTTCAGGGACTTGGCATGCTCGATGAGGTGGCCCGCCAGGGTGCCACTGTTCTCCGGCAGCTCACCCACCAGCACCGCACAGTAGATCCGCTGCAGGCGATGGAGCTCGAAGAGCTTCTTGAGGCCGTGGACGGCCTCCGGGGTCTTGGCGAAGACCAGGACGCCGCTGGTGAAGCGGTCCAGGCGGTGGACGATGAACAGGTTGAAGCGCTTGAAGCCGCGGCGCCGGTAGGACTCGGTGATGGCCTCAGCCAGGCTGGGCTCGCTGCCCTGCTCCGCAGGCACCGTCAGCAGGCCCGCGGGCTTGAAGACGAACATCAGGTGGTTGTCTTCCCAGAGGGTCTCATAGGGACCGGACTGCAGCTTGCGGGCCGCGGGCAGCACGTCGTAGGTGCGCTCCGGGTCAAAGGCCACCAGGAGGGTGTCCCCCACCTTCAGGCGCAGGCCGTGCTTGTCGACCACCTCGCCGTTGACGGTCACGCAGTGGCCGTCGATGAAGCCCTTGGCCTGGCGGTGACTGATCACCATCACCTTGTGCAGCTCCGAGGCCAGTGCGGTCCCCTCGTGTTCTGCCTGCCACTGCCGTTCGATGCGTGCCATGGCGACGCCCTCCATCATCGCTCCGCGTCCCTAGCAACGCCAAGCGGACTATCAGAAGACCACAGGGATCTTTTTGTTACAAAGGAAAAGGGAGCGGCTAGGCCGCTCCCTTTTCCTTGAAACCAGCTGGGAAGGGCTACTTCTTCTCAGTCTTGGTGAAATCCCCGGCCTTGACCACCACGAAGGACTCGGGGCGGAGGTGCTTGCGGAGGGCGGCGTTGACCTCTTCGAGCTTCAGGGCCTTCACCTTCTCTTCGACCTCGGCCTCGAAGCGAACCGAGCGGCCCAGGTTCAGGCTTCGGCCCAGCCAGCGGGCGATGGCCCGGTCTTCCTGGCGGTCGGTCAGCTCACCCTGGAGCCAGGTGGTGCGGGCGAACTCTAGCTCTTCGGCTGTGAAGCCGTCCTTCAGGGCCTTCTGGATCTCGTCGTCGAAGGCGGCCTCCAGCTTGGTGGCATTCTCCGGGGCATAGATGGCATAGGCCTGCCAGATGGCGATGGGATCCTGGCTGCCCACGTTGGTCATGGACCCGGCGCCGTAGCTGAAGCCCTCCTTCTGGCGCAGGCGGTCGGCGAGACGACTCTTGAGGGCGCCGCCCCCGAGGATCTGATTGGCCATGAGGAAGGCGGGGTAGTCGGGGTCCGTGTCCTTCATGGCCCAGCGCGTCTGCACCAGGAAGAAGGCCCCCTTCTTGTCCGGGGTCTCGATGGCCTTGCGCTGACCAGCCGGGGCCTTCAGGCGCCCAGGAATCCGGGCGTAGGTGCTGGCGCTGGTCCAGCCTCCGAAGAGCTCGCCCACCAGCTTCTGGACTTCTGCCGCATCGAAGTCGCCGACGGCGGCGAACTCGGCGTTGTTGGCCCCATAGAAGGCTTTGTGGAAGGCCTTCAGATCCTCGACCTTGAGGGCCTTGAGCTCGTCCAGGCGGGCATCGGGGCCACGGAAGGCCATGGGGTGACCGGCCGGGAAGGGATCAAAGGCGGGGCCCATGAACTCCATGGCCTTGGACTGGGGCTCGTTGCGCTGGGCCTCGATGCCCGTGACCTGCTGCTTGGCCAGGGTCTCCATCTCGGGGAGCGGGAAGGCAGGCTCGCGCAGGACCTCGGCCACCAGGCGCAGGGTGGCGGCCAGGTTCTCCCTGGGCACCAGGATGCTGGCGGTGGCGGAGCCGGGGCCGCCGTTGACCGAGACCTGGGCCCGCAGCTTGTCGAAGGTGTCCGACAGCTCCTGGCGGGTGTGCTTGGTGGTGCCGCGCATGAGCATGGCGCCCACCATGCCGGGGACGGCCTTGGTATTCATCAGGTCGGCTTCCTTGCCGAAGCGCAGGGTGAGCTGCACAGCGGCCATGGCCCCCTTGGTCTTCTTGGCCAGCAGGGCGCCCTTCAGCCCATTGGGAGCCGTGAAGCGCACGGTGCGGAGATCGACGCTGGCGGGGCTGGCATCGAAGGCCTCGCCCTGGGCGATTACCTCCTTGCCCTTGTAGTCCTTCACCAGGGCGGCGATGTCGGCGGCGGCGGGGAGCTCGGTGCGGTCCGGCTTCTCAGTGGGAACGTACTCGGCCAGGGTGCGGTTGCTGGGCTTCAGCACCGCCTCGGCGGCGGCCTGGACCTGCTCCAGGTTGGCGCTCAGGCTCCAGTCCCGGTCCAGGAAGAGGTGGCGCCAGTCGCCGGTGGCCATGCTCTCGCTGAGGGCGACGGCCAGGCTCTTGGTGTCCGAGAAGGTCTGGTCCACGGCCTTGCGGACCTTGGCCTTGGCCCGGTCCAGCTCGGCAGCGGTAAAAGGCTGGGCCTTGAGGGTTTCCAGCTCCTTCATTAGGACCTGGCGAGCCTTGTCGGCATCGCCATCCTTGGGCAGCATGACGCCGAAGAGCATGACGCCGGGCTCCAGGGTGCCAGGGCTGAAGGTGAAGACCTGGGCCGCCAGCTTGGTCTCCACCAGGGCCTTGTAGAGGCGGCCGCTGGGGGCATCCGCGAGGATGGAACCCGCCAGGTCAAGGTAGCTCCGGGAGGCATGGAAGCCCGGGGCGATGTGGTGGGCCGTCATGAGCAGGGGGGTGCCGCCCACGCGACGGATGGTCACGCTGCGCTCACCGTCCTGGGTGGGCTCCAGGGTGTAGGTAGGCTCGAGGATCCGGGTGGGCTTGGGCAGAATACCGAAGGTCTGGTTGATGCGCGTCAGGGTCTTGGCCTCGTCAAACTTGCCGGCCACCACAAGGATGGCGTTGTCCGGCTGGTAGAAACGGGCGTAGAAGGCCCGGAGGTGGTCCACGTTCACCTTCTCGATGTCCGAGCGGGCGCCGATGGTGGACTTGCCGTAGTTGTGCCAGTCGTAGGCCACGGACTCCAGGCGCTGGAGGGTGACCCGGAAGGGGCTGTTCTCGCCCTGCTCGAACTCGTTGCGCACCACGGTCATCTCGCCGCTCTTGCCGTCGTCGCCCCAGAGGGTCTTGGCGGTGAAGCTGCTGTTCACCATGCGGTCGGCCTCGAGGTCCAGGGCCTTGCCCAGATTCTCTTCCGTGGCGGGGAAGGAGATGTAGTAGTTCGTCCGGTCCACGGAGGTGGTGCCGTTGAAGTCGCCGCCCAGCTCATTGAGCAGCTGCGGGACATTGGGGTGCTTCGGGGTGCCCTTGAAGACCATGTGCTCCAGCAGGTGCGCCATGCCGGTCTCGCCGTAGTGCTCGTGGCGGCTCCCCACCAGGTAGGTGATGTTGGTGGTGATGGTGGGCTTGCTGGCGTCCGGGAAGAGCAGGACCCGCAGGCCGTTGGCCAGCCGGTACTCCGTGATGCCCTCCACCGTGGCGCCCTTGACCGGGGCGGCGGGGGCAGGGGCGGCAGCAACGGCCTTGGCCTTGGCGGTGGCCTTGGCGACACGCGGCGAGACCTTGGGGGGATCCCCAGCCACCAGCGTGAAGGTCAGGGCCCCACACAGGGGCAGCAGCAGACGACGGAATTGGGACATGAAACCTCCAGGCTGTGAAAGATACCCTCAGGGCAGGCCCCCCAGATTAGTCCAGGAAGCGGGCTTCCCATGAGGGAAAATTCGTGACAAACCCCCACTCACGAAGCAGAAAGGGCGGCCCTCCAGGGACGATCCTTACGAACTGCTGGATGAGCAGGCCCAGCACCAGCGTGCCGGCGAAGGAGGTAACGTTCCCCAGGCGGCCCGGTTGGACAAGGGGAGGTCTCGGAACAGGCTGGGCCAGACCCCCCTGCTCAGCTCTGGAGAAGGACCTGGAGTGAGGCCTCCCAGGCGTCCCGGAGGTCGGCCAGGTGGAGACCCTTGCCCTTGCCCGGAGCAGCCTGCAGGAGGCCCTGGGCGCTGGGGTGGGGCAGGCAGTGCAGGTCGAGGGGCGGGCCCTCGGGCAGACGAGCCAGGATCCAGGCCGCCCGCTTGCCGAAGGCGATGACCCGCAGCGGCGAGGTGAGCCCGGCGGAGGCCCGGGTCAGTTCGGCCAGGAGGCGGGCCTGGTTGTCCGGCGCCCGCAGGTCCCGGTCGGAGGGGGCATGAAAGTGGTCTCCGTCCCGGGTGGGGCAGGCCGGATAGGCGTTGCTCAGGGCCGTGCCGTGCAGGATGGGCGCCAGGCCCAGGCTGCGGAAGCGGGCCCCATCCCAGTCCTCCCAGGCCGCTCCTGGGACGTCTGCTCGCCCGGTCCGGGCCAGGGCCCGAAAGACCGTGATGCCAGCGCCGTCCCCCCAGAAGGGGATGCCCGACTGGTCAGCGCCCCGGGGACCCGGGGCCTCGCCGAAGAGCATCACCGAGACCGGGCCTGCGGCCGGGAAGAGGGCGGGGACAGGCTGGCCATGGATGCGGGGCAAGAGGCACCTTAGGGGGTGTGGATGCGGCCAGCCGCACCGCCGGCAGCGGGCAGGGTGTGGCAGCGGTTGCAGTCCCCAGCGGGAGCCCCACCCATCTCAACCCGCTGGCCGTTCCGGATCACGGCGGCCTTCTGCAGGGGCAGCGGCACGGCAGTGCGGGCCAGGAAGGTCCCGACGGCGTTGGTGGTGTAGGTGTGCACCGTCTGGTTGGCGTCCGTGATCTCCACGGTCACCCCGGCGAGGCCGGCGCCCGAGTCCGCCGATGCCGTGGCGTACACGGTGCCCGCCATGGGGAAGTTATGGCAGGCCTGGCAGTTCTGCCCAGGGGACATCCGCTCGTCCCCATCGTCATCTTTGCCTCCGCAGGCCAGGAGGCCCGTCAGGAGGAGGATGGCGCAGAGGGCTGATCGCATCCCCTCATGCTCCCACATTCGCCCGCTTCTTCGTCAGCCCTGGGGCTGCCCCTCCTTCATCAGGGCCGAGAGCGCCTTGAACTGGGGGTGGTTCTTGTCCCGGGCCCACTCGAAGGCCACGGACTCATGGTTGGTGAGGGTGGCCCCGGCAGCGGCCATGCGGTCCAGGGCGTGCCGACGGTACTCCTCGCCCCGCCCGCTCACCCCATCCCAGCAGAGGTGGACCTCGTGGCCCGAGGCCAGCAGCTCCAGCACGGTCTGCATGACGCAGACGTGGGCCTCGATGCCAGCCACCACGATCTGGCGCTTGGCTGTGGCCAGGCCTGGCCGGGCGCGCTGCAGCAGGTCCTCGAAGCCCGCGTCCCCGTAGCAGCCGAAGGCCGTTTTTTCCAGGAAGAAGGTGGGGGTGGAGAGCCCATCGAAGGTTGTTCGCAGGCCCGCCTCGGTGGGACCAATGCCCTTGGGGTACTGCTCCGTGAGGAGCACTGGCACCGAGAACAGGTCCGCCAGCCGCATGAGGCGGTGCGCCACCTCAAGCACCAGGCCAGGCCGGTGCACCATGTGGACCAGCTTCCCCTGGAAATCGATGAGCACGAGGATGCTGCGGTGGGTCTCGAGCAGGCTCATGGGTCCTCCCGGGGTCCAGCCTATCCTTTCCAGGCCCCCTGGGGTGGGAACCTCAGGCGAAATTCCGGCCCTTAAATCTTTTTTTTGACCAGCCACCTCTAGCTCCGTCTTGGGGTTGGGAAAAGGGGACCGAAAGCGCTCCTGGTTCCAAGGTGGCGTATGAGAAAATTTGACTTATCTTATTACGACGCATTGGAGGCCCCATGGGCTGGGATGGCCGGAAAGAGCGACGGGGCGCCGGGGCATCGGTCGCATCCGATTCCCGGGGCGGGCTTTGGTCCCTGCCCGGCGGGAACCGACTGCCCAATGCCCTAGACCAGGCCGTGCTGGTGGTGGGGGATCAGAACCATCCGGCCCGCCTCCGGGACAGCGACCTGGAACAGCCAGAGGCCTTCCACACCAGGCTCAAGGCCTGGCTGCTGCAGCAGAGCTGACGGTAAGGCACTAGCCAGGCAGGACGCAGTGAGCGTGGAGCCTAGGGATCAGGTCCACCAGGCGGGACTCGGGCACCAGGAAGGCGATGGAGACGGTGCTGCTGCCGGTGAGCAGGCCGCCCACGGGCTCGTGGCCCAGGGCCACCAGGTGGCGCAGCGCTGCGACGGGATCCGTGCGGAGGCCCTCGCCCACCAGGGCCACCACGGCCCAGCCGGCCTCGCAGAGCACACCCGAGGCGGCCAGGGTCCCCAGCACCCCCAGCGACGCGTGGGTCTCCGGGCGCACGGCCAGCAGGGTGCCGGCGGGGCTGGAGATGAGGCCAAAGCGCAGAGCTCCGGCTTCCTCCAGGCTGTGGGCGGCCTCCAGGGGCGGCTCCAGCCCGGCCGAGGCCGGGAACCGCAGCAGGTGGATGCCCTCCTTGTAGGCCACGGAGGTGACGGCCCCGGCGGGGCGCTCCGGGGGATGGGGCAGGATCTCCGTGCGGGAGGCGCCGGGGCGCAGGGTGTTGGCCACCACCAGGCGGAAGCCGGACCGGCCACCGGGGGCCAGGGAGTCCGCATGGAGCACCTTCGCCCCGAAGGCGCTGAGGGCCTCGGCCTCGCTCAGGCTCATCTGGGGGATGGGCCGGGCTTCGGGGACCAGGCTCGGGTCGGCAGAGAGGACGCCGTCCACATCGGTCCAGATCTGCACCTCCTCGGCATCCAGCGCTTCCCCCAGCAGGGTGGCGCTGGTGTCCGAGCCGCCCCGGCCGAGGGTGGTGGTGGCGCCCTCCGGGGAAGCCCCCAGGAAGCCCTGGGTGACCCACAGAGCGCCAGCCTTGAGGGCCTCCCGCCAGGGGGCCGCAGCGGCCCGCAGGGCCGGGAGGAGGGGGCGGGCCTTGCCAAACCGGGCGTCGGTCTTCATGACGTCCCGGACGTCCTGGAAGCTGGCCTGGAAGCAGTGGGCCGCCAGGTTGGCCGAGAGGGTCTCGCCGATGGCCAGGGCGGCGTCCCGGCCTCTGGCCGTGCCCTCCCCCAGCATGGCCATGCCTGTGAGCAGCTGGTCCAGGCGCTCAAACAGGGGCGTCCAGGCCGCTTCGACTGCGTCCAGGTGGCCCAGGTCGGTGGCCACCTCCTCGTGGCGCTGCTTGATGGCCGCCAGCACGGCCTGGGCGGTGGAGAGGTCCTCGCGGCTGGCGGCGGCGCAGGCTTCCAGGATGCGGTCCGTGGTGCCCCGGAGGGCCGAGACCACCACGAGGCCTCCGGCTGGAAGCTCCGTCTGGACGATGGCGGCGGCCCGGCGCAGGGCATCGGCATTGCCCACGGAGCTGCCACCGAACTTGAGGACCTTGAGGGTCATGGCGCGTTCCCTTCTGCCGGGATTCCCCCCAGCTCATAGGGCGTCTCCTGGTAGACACAGTAGTTCAGCCAGTTGGAGAACAGGAGGTTGGCATGCCCCCGCCAGCGGACGCGGGGAGGCTGAGCCGGGTCATCCCCGGGGAAGTAGTTGCGCGGCACGGCAATGGGCAGCCCCTTGCCCACGTCCCGGGTGTACTCCCCCTGGAGGGTGCAGGGATCGTACTCCGAGTGCCCAGTGACGAAGACCTGGCGCTGGTCCGTGGACTGCACCATGTAGACACCGGCCTCGTCGGACTCGGAGAGCAGCAGCAGGCGGGGCTCGGCCAGGATGTCCTCCCGGCTGATGCCGGTGTGGCGGGAGTGCGGGGCAAAGAATTCATCGTCGAAGCCCTGCACGATCCGCTCGTGGCGCACGTTGAGGCGGTGGGGGAAGATGCCGAACATCTTCTCGGCCAAGGCGTGCTTCTGGATGCCGTAGTAGCGGTAGAGGGCGGCCTGGGCGCCCCAGCAGATGAAGAGGCTGGCAAACACGTTGGTGCGGGCCCAGTCCAGCAGGTCGGTGAGCTCGGGCCAGTAGTCCACATCCTCGAACTGCATCTGCTCCACGGGGGCACCGGTGACGATGAGGCCATCGAAGGACTGGTGGCGCACTTCCTGGAAGGAGACATAGTGCTGGAGCAGGTGGTCGGAGGAGGTGTTCTTCGAGTCGTGGGAGGCCGTGTGGAGCAGCGTCACTTCCACCTGGAGGGGCGTGTTGCCCAGCAGGCGGAGCAGCTGGGTCTCCGTGGCGATCTTGGTGGGCATGAGGTTCAGGATGGCAATCCGCAGGGGGCGGATGTCCTGGTGGAGGGCGCGCTGCTCGTCGATGAGGAAGACGTTCTCCGCATCGAGGATGCTGCGGGCAGGCAGGGACTCAGGGACTTTGACGGGCATGGGTAAAGGCCTCCGACAGGGGTGCAGCCAGGTCCAGCGCCGGGGCTGTGGCGCGGGTGGCGGGGATTCAGCTCAGACCGAGAAGTACCGCGCCTGGGGGTGCCAGGCCACGAGGGCGCTGGTGCTGTACTCGGGGTCCATCTGGTGGGACTCGCTCAGGTGGACGCCGATGGCGGCGCCGTCCAGCAGGTCCAGGAGGGGGCCGTTGGTCTCCAGGTCCGGGCAGGCGGGGTAGCCCGGGGAGTAGCGGGAGCCCTGGTAGCCCTGGGCGAAGAGGGCCTGGCCCTTGAGGTCCTTGGCCTGGATGCCCAGCTCCTGGCGGATGCGGGCGTGGAGGGCCTCGGCGTAGGCCTCGGTGAGCTCCGTGGCCAGGCCATGGAAGGCGAAGTAGTCCGCAAAGCCGTCCTTGGCATAGCGCTCGGCGGCGTGGTCGGCAGCGTCCTGGCCCAGGCTCACCAGCTGCAGGGCCACCACGTCGGTGCCATCCGTCCGGAAGAAGTCCGCCAGGCAGAGGCGGCGGCCTGTGGTCTGCCGGGGGAAGGCCAGGCTGGTCAGGGTGCGGCTCGGATCTTTGGGGTCGAGGATGCACAGCGCCTCGCCCTCGGCCCGGGCGGGGAAGTAGCCGTAGCGGGCCCGGGGACGGAGGACCGGGTGGTCGGCGAGGAACTGCCGCCAGCGGGCCAGCTGGGGCTCGGCCTTCTCCTTCAGCACGGCGGCGAAAGCGGCATCGTCCAGGCTGCCCTGGCTGAAGCCCCAGCGGTTGCGGATGAGGGCGAACTCATCCAGCCAGGGGAAGAGCTCTTCCGGTGTGGCGGTCAGCTCTCGGACGCCCCAGAAGGGGGGTGTCGGGGGCTGGCCTTCATGACGCACCCAGCTGCTCTGCCCCGAGGCCGACAGTGGCACCGCCGCCCCACCTCGCCTCAGTATTTTGATCTCTCCAGCCGCAGCAGCGGCTGGAGCCGGAGCCACATCGCCGGTGGTACCGGCCACCAGAGCTTGCATGTGCCGCAGCCCCTCGAAGGCATCCTCCGCGTAGAGCACCGCTCCGCTGTAGGCTCGTCGGCAGTCACCTTCCACGTAGTCCCGGGTGAGGGCAGCGCCGCCCAGGATGACCGGGATCTTCAGGCCCCGCTCCTCCATGAGGTGCAGGCTCTCCTTCATGATCACCGTGGACTTCACCAGCAGACCGGAGAGCCCGATGGCGTCCGCAGGCCAGGTCTCCAGCTCCTTGAGGATGGCTTCAATGGGCTGCTTGATGCCCAGGTTCCTTACCTCGAAGCCGTTGTTGCTGAGGATGATGTCCACCAGGTTCTTGCCAATGTCGTGGACATCGCCCTTCACCGTGGCCAGGAGCATGCGGCCCTTCTGGTAGTTGGCCTCCCGGGGCAGGCGCGGCTCGATGAGGCGGATGGCGGCCTTCATGGCCTCGGCGCTCTCCAGCACGAAGGGCAGCTGCATCTCGCCGGCACCGAAGCGCTCGCCCACCACCTTCATGGCCCCCAGCAGGACGTCGTTGATGAGGAACAGCGGGTCGTGGTCGGCCAGGGCCTCTTCCACGTCCAGCAGGAGGGCCTGCTTGGCGCCGTCCAGGATGCCGTTGCGCAGGCGCTCCAGCACCGGCAGGTCCGTGCGGGTGTCGGCCACGACGGCAGCCTTCCGTCCGCTGTAGCGCGCCAGGACTTCCTTGAGCGGGTCGTAGCCCTCGGCCCGGCGGTCGAAAATGAGGTCCTCGACGATGCGCCGATCCTCGGGATCGATCTTCGCCACGGGGATGACCTTCGAGGCGTTGAAGATGGCCATGTCCAGGCCGTAGCGCACGCCGTGGTAGAGCATCAGGGCGTTGAGGACGTGGCGGGAGGCGGGGTTCAGGCCAAAGCTCACGTTGCTGACGCCCAGGATGGTCAGGACCCCCGGCAGCTCAGCCTTGATGAGCTTCAGGGCCTCCAGGGTCTCGATGGCGGAGCCGCGGAACTCCTCCTCGCCACTGCCCAGGGTGAAGGTGAGGGGGTCGATGATGAGGTCGCCGGGGTCCAGGCCGTACTCGTTCACGGCGAGGGCGTAGAGGCGGCGGGCCACCTCCAGCTTCTGCTTGCGGGACTTGGCCATGCCCCGCTCGTCGATGGTGAGGGCCACCACGGCGGCGCCGTAGGTGCGGCACAGCTCCAGGACCTTGCGGGGGCGGGCATCGCCGTCCTCGAAGTTGATGGAGTTCACCACGCACTTGCCCGGGCTGCGCTGGAGGGCCCGCTCGATGACGGCCACCTCCGTGCTGTCGATCATCAGGGGCAGCGAGATCTGCGTCACCAGGCGGCCCAGCAGCTCGTCGGCGTCCCGCACCTCGTCCCGACCCACGTAGGCGACGCAGAGGTCCAGCAGGTGGGCGCCCTCGCGCTGCTGCTCCTTGGCCAGGGCGATCATGCCGTCCCAGTCTTCGGCGGCCAGCAGGTCCCGGAACTTCTTCGAGCCGTTCGCATTGGTCCGCTCGCCCACGATGAGGGGCCGGGGCTCCTGCTGCAGGGGCACGCTCTGGTACAAGCTGGCGGCGCAGCGCTCGGGCTTCGCCGAGCGCTGGGGTGGGTTGAGCTGATCTATCCCGGCGGCCAGGGCCCGGATATGGTCGGGCGTCGTGCCGCAGCAGCCGCCCAGGATGGCGATACCAAACTCCTTGGCCGCATGCAGCACCTTGGGGGCGAAGGCGGCGGGATCCAGGGGGTAGACCACCCGGCCGCCCACATTTTCCGGCAGGCCTGCGTTGGGCAGACAGCTGATCTGGAAGGGGCTGGCCTCGCAGAGGGTCTGCAGGTGGGCGTGCATCTCGTCCGGGCCGGTGGCGCAGTTCAGGCCCAGCACGTCGATGCCCAGAGGCTCCACGCTGGTAAGCACCGCAGAGATGTCCGAACCCACCAGCAGCGTGCCCGTGGTCTCCACCGTGGCCTGGACCCAGATGGGGAGCCGGCGGCGGCGGGCGGCCATGGCCTCCCGGGCGGCGCGCACGGCCACCTTGATCTGGCCCAGGTCCTGGCAGGTCTCGATGAGGATGGCATCCGCGCCCCCCTCCAGCAGGCCGTCCATCTGCACCCGGTAGGAGGCCAGCAGGTCGCCGTAGCTCACGTGGCCCAGGGTGATGAGCTTGGTGCCGGGCCCCACGGAGCCCACCACGAAGCGGGGGCGGTCGAAGCTGCGGGCCACTTCCTTGGCAATCTGGGCGGCCTGGACATTCAGCGCATAGGCCTTGTCCGCCAGCCCGAAGTCCGCCAGCACCAGAGGATTGGCACCGAAGGTGTTGGTCTCAACGGCATCAGCCCCAGCCCGGTAGTAGCTCTCGTGGATCTCGCGGATCCACTGGGGCCGCCGCTCCGTGAGCAGGTCCACGCAGCCCTCCAGGGCGGCGCTGCCGTAGTCTTCCAGGGTGGGGGACCGAGCAAAAATCTGGGTGCCCATGCCGCCGTCCAGCAGCAGCACTTTTTCACGGAGGAGGGCGTCGAGGCTGGTCATGTCAGAGTCCGAGGTAGTCCACGACGATGTCGCCGTGCACGCAGACCTGGCAGGCAAGGCGCTGGTCCGGGGGGGCATTCAGGTTCTGCAGGAAGTCCCGCTCTTCCGGGCCGGGCGCGCTGCAGTGGTTCAGGCCCTCGGCCACCCGCACCCGGCAGGTGCCGCAGGAGCCGGTGCGGCAGCCGAAGGTGATGTCGGCGCCCGCCACATCGGCCACAGCCTGCAGGGCGGTGCCCGCCGGCGCCTCCACCAGCAGGTCCTCCAGGAGGAAGTGGACCTTCACCATGTGGCCTCCGGCTTGGGCATGAGCGGGGCCACCAGCTCCACCTGGCCGAAGGGCGCCGAGAGCTGCAAGCCCCGGACCCGTGGCCGGATGGCCTCGATGACCTCCTTGGCGATGTCCAGGCCTTCCTTCAGCTGGTCTTCGGCGCTGGTCCACTTGGCCATGCGGGCGAGGACAGACAGCGGCACGTGGGCGCCCGGTACCTCGTTAGCCATGAACTCGGCGTTGCGGCGGCTCTTGAGGGGCCAGATGCCAGCAATGATCGGAATCCCGCCCTTGCCGTCGAGGGTTTCGGCGAAGTCCAGGAAGCGGAAGAGGCTCTCCGCATCGAAGACCGGCTGAGTGATGGCCCACTGAGCGCCGGCTTCGACTTTGTAGCGGAAGCGGGCCCGCTCGCGCTCAGGGTCTGGCGCCACGGGGTTCGCACCCACGCCGATGCTGAAGGAGGTGGGCTTGCCAATGGCGGCGCCGCCCAGGTCCAGGCCCGTGTTGAGGCGCTTGAGCATGTTCACCAGGCCGATGGCGTCGATGTCAAAGACTGCGGTGGCCTGGGGGTAGGGCCCCAGCTTCGGGGGATCGCCGGTGACCGCCAGGAGGTTGCGCAGGCCGAGGCCCGCGGCACCGAGGAGGTCGCTCTGCATGCCCAGCAGGTTCCGGTCCCGGCAGGCGTAGTGGAGGATGGTCTCCAGGCCCACCTGCTGTTCGATGATGAGGGCCGTGGCGAGGGCAGACATGCGGGCCATGGCCCGGGGACCGTCCGGCACGTTGATGGCATCAGCACCCAGGGCCCGGCACTGGCGGGTCTTGGCCACGAGCTTGTCGTACTCCATGCCCTTAGGGGGGACCAGCTCCACGGTGTGGATGAACTCGCCCTGGGCCAGCTTGAGGCTGAAGCGGCTGCGGTAGGCGAAGGGCACCTCGGGCTGGGGCTGCTCGTGGGGCTTGAGCTCAAACCCGCTGCCCGCCTGCACGAAGGCGCGCTCCTGGCGGAAGGCGGCGCGCATGGCCCGGATGTGGGCCGGGGTGGTGCCGCTGCAGCCGCCCACGGCGCGAGCGCCCGCCGCCAGGGCCCGGCTGGCAAACTCGCCCAGGTACTCCGGGCTGGCGCCGTAGATTAGGCGCCCATCCACCAGGCGGGGCAGGCCCGGGTTGGGCTGCAGGACGATGGGCTTCTCGGTGACCGAGCGCAGTCGCTCCAGCAGGCGCAGCTGCGGAGCCGGGCCGTTGCCACCGATGAGCCCCACCAGGCTGGCACCCCAGGTGTCGAGCTGCTTGATGAACCACTCCGGGTCAGCCCCGAAGAGGGCCTGGCCCTCCTCGTTGGGCGTCATGAGGGCCGCGATGGGCAGGTCCGTGAGCTCCTGCACCGCCAGGATGGCCTGCTGGATCTCGTGGAGGTCCTCGAAGGCCTCCAGCACCATCAGGTCCACGCCGGCCTCGAGGAGCACGGCGGCCTGCTCCCGGAAGCAGGCCTTGGCCTCCTCGAAGGAGGTGGGTCCCCAGGGCTCGATGCGCACGCCCAGGGGGCCGATGCAGCCTGCCACCCAGGCCCGGCTGCCCTGCTGCTCGACGGCCTTCCGGGCCAGGGCCGTGCCCTCCCGGTTGATGTCCGCAAGCTGGCCCTCCAGGCCCCGCGCCGACAGCTTCAGGCGGTTGGCACCCCACGTGTTGGTGGTCAGGACCTGGGCGCCAGCAGCGAGGAACTCGCCGTGGATGGCCAGGACCATGTCCGGGGCCTTGAGGTTGCACTCCTCGAAGCTGCGCTGGAGGGTGATCCCCCGGTCATGCAGCGCCGAGGCGGTGCTGCCGTCAAAGAGGAAGCACTCACCGGCCTCGAGGGCCTGCTGGAAGGTGGGTCGGGTCATGGGAACGCCTTGGAGGGCAGTCCAGCGTTCGATATCCAGGGGCTTGGGTCAGTCGGCTGCGATTCGGTATCTTCCCCCCGGGACCGGGGGCAGGAGTTGGCACCTTGCTTACGCAGGTTGCCAAGGTTTCACAGGGCCATTCCCTCCACCTTTCTGGATAACGTTCTGGGGACTGCCAAAGATCAAGAAATAAGAATGATAGGTAGGCCATACTGCGTCAAGTGAGGGCCCGGGCGCTACCAAGCCAGCAGGCGCTCCACCTCGGCCTTGATCCGGGCCGGTCCCGGCAGAAAGGCGGCTTCCAGGGGCGGGCTGGCGGGGGTCGGGGTGTCCGCTGCGCCCAGGCGCAGCACCGGGGCATCCAGCCAGGGGAAGCAGGTCTCGCTGATTCGGGCCGCCAGCTCTGCCGAGGGGCCGTAGGCGGGGCTGGCCTCCGTGAGGACCAGCACCCGGTGGGTGCGCCGGGCCAGGGCCGCGATGGCCTCGTCGTCCAGGGGCCAGAGGGTGCGCAGGTCCAGCACCGCCACGTCCAGGCCTGCCGTGGCTTCCAAGGCCGTGTGCTGGACTGCGCCGTAGGTGATGATGCAGGCGGCACCACCGTCCCGGCGCAGGGCGGCCTCGCCCAGGCGGGCCGTGGGGGCCTCATCCCACTGGTCCTTCAGGCGGCGGTAGAGGCGCTTGTGCTCCAGGAACAGCACGGGGTCAGGATCGGCGATGGCGGCGCGCAGGAGGGCATAGGCGTCCCGCACGGTGCCCGGTACCACCACCTTCAGGCCAGGGCTGCCCAGGAAATGGCCCTCGGGGTTCTGGCTGTGAAAGGGCCCGCCGCCATTGCCGGCCCCGGCGGGACCGCGGAACACCACGGGGACCGAGGCGCCCCAGCGCCAGTGGGCCTTGCCGGCGAAGTTCACCACCAGGTCCGCGGCCAGCAGAGCGAAGTCCATGAACTGGAACTCCGCCACGGCCCGTTGGCCCATGAGGGCCGCCCCAATGGCCGCTCCGGCGATGGCCTGCTCGGCGATGGGCGTGTCGATCACCCGGTCGGGTCCGAAGCGATCCAGCAGACCAGCCGTGGCCCGGAAGGCGCCGCCGTAGGCCCCAATGTCTTCGCCCAGACAGCAGACCCGGTCGTCTTCGGCCATGGCGTCGTGGAGGGCCCGGCCGATGGCCTCTACGTAGGTGCCGTTGAAGGGCTCAGTCCCCATGGTCTTCATCGGCCTCCAAGAGGCCCCGCTCCGCCAGCCAGGCATCGTTGAAGATGCTGCTGAGGTAGCGCCCAGCGCCATCGGGGAACACCGTCACGATGCGGGCTGGCCGGTCTCTGGGGGGCAGGGCGAGGGCCACCTGGCGCACCGCCCACAGGGCCGCCCCGCTGGAGCCGCCGCCCAGGATGCCCTCTTCCCGCACCAGGCGCCGGGTGTGGTGGAAAGCCTGGCGGTCTGTCACCTGGACCATGTCATCGATGAGGTCGAACTCCATGGTGTTGATGAGGAACTCGTCCCCCAGGCCCTCCAGCTTGTAGGGGCCGGCCTGCAGGTCCTTCTTGCCGCGGAAGTGGTCGGTGAACACCGAGCCCACGGGGTCCACGGCGATGACCTTGATCTTCGGGTCCTGCTCCTTGAGGAAGCGTCCCACGCCGCCGATGGTGCCGCCGGTGCCTGCTCCTGCCACCAGGAGGTCGATGCGCCCCTCCATCTGCTCCCAGATCTCGGGACCGGTGCCGTGGTAGTGGGCAGCGTTGTTCTCGCGGTTGCCGTGCTGGTCGGGGAAGTAGCAGCCGGGCGTCTCCCGGGCCAGGCGGGGGGTGATGTTGTTGTAGCTGTCCGGGTGCTCCGGCGGCAGGCTCGTGTCGGCCTTGTGGACCTCGGCCCCCAGGGCCAGCAGCTGGTTCAGCTTCTCCTGGGAGATGGTGTCGCGCACCACCACCTTGATGCGGTAGCCCTTCTGGATGGCCATGAGGGCCAGGCCCATGGCCGTGTTGCCCGAGGAGTTCTCGATGATCAGGTCCCCGGGCTTGAGGCGCCCGTCCCGCTCAGCGGCTTCGATCATGTACTTGGAAATGCGGTCCTTGCTGCTGCCCATGGGGTTCATGAACTCGAGCTTGGCGAAGACCTCCGCCGGCAGGTCCGCCCCCACCCGGCGCAGGCGTACCAGCGGCGTGTTGCCGATGGCCTCCAGCACACTCTCGCAGGGCTTTCGGTACCTCATGGGGATCCTCCCGGAACCAGTATGACCGGGCCCCGGGCGGGGACCGGCATCGGCCTTCCCGTGCGGATGGGCGGCAACGGGTGATAATCAACCCATGCCCCAGTCCGCCCGCAAGACCTCTCCGATCGTCTTCGAACCCGAGTTCATCGCCGGGCTGAAGGACATCTTCGAGGACAAGATCGTGTTCAACCGGGTCCTGGGCCTGAAGATCACGGACCTGACCCCGGAGCGCGTCCGGGCCAGGATTGACATGCGCAATGAGCTGGTGGGGCACTACTCCTTCAACCGGGTCCATGGCGGCGTCATCAGTGCCGGGCTGGATGCCATGGGGGGGCTGGCGGTGATGGCCGCCATCGGCGCCCGCCACATGGACGAGACACCCACCGAGCGCCTGCACCGCTTCGGGAAGCTGGGCACCATCGACCTGCGCATCGACTACCTGCGTCCCGGCGTGGGCGAATACTTCGAGCTGCGCGCCGAGGTCATGCGCCTGGGCTCGCGGGTGGCCTCCACCCGCATGGAGTTCCTGAGCGCCGACGGCACGCTGCTGTCCACGGGTTCCGCCGCTTACATCGTCTCCTGACCCGGGCTTGGGTTCCCTCCATCCACCCGTCTCTGGCCAGCTAGACTGATCCCATGCTGTCCTCGCTCCGAATTCAGAACCTGGCCCTTGTAGAGGACCTGTCCCTGGACTGGTCTCCCGGGTTCACGGTGCTCACAGGCGAGACAGGGGCTGGCAAGTCCCTGCTGGTGGATGCCCTGTCCCTGCTGGTGGGGGCCCGGGGTGACACGGACCTGGTGCGGCATGGCGCTGACCGGGCGCTGGTGGAGGCGGTGGTCGAGGGCCCCTTCGAGACCTGGCAGGCCTTCCTGGCCGGGCGGGGCCTGCCGGAGGAGCAGCCGGTGGTGCTGCGCCGGGAGGTGGGTTCGGGCCGCAGCCGGGCCTGGATCAACGGCGCCAGCGTGGCCCTGGGGGACCTGCGGGAGGCAGGTCGCCTCTGGATGCGGCTCACCAGCCAGCACGACCACCAGTCCCTGCTGGGTGAAGAGCGGCACCTGGCCCTGGTGGACGAAGTGCTGGGCATCACCCCGGACCTGGAGCCTCTGGTGGCTGCCGTGCGGGAAGCCGAGGCTGCCCTCAAGGCGCGCCAGCGCAGCGAATCCGAGCGTGAGCACCGCCTGACGGAGCTGGCTGAGGCTCTGGCCGATCTCGCCAAGCTGGCCCCCAGGCCTGGCGAGTGGGAGCAGCTGAAGGCCGAGCGGGAGCCCCTGCGCCACTCGGTGCAGCTCGAGCAGGCCTTCCGGGAGGCCGTGGAGGCCCTGGATGAAGGCCTGCCCAAGGTCGAGCTGGCCATGAAGGCCCTCTCCCGGGCCAGCCTGCACCTGCCGGATGCGGCGCCCGAACAGGACCGTCTGCGCTCCGCTGCCCTGGAGCTGGAGGACTTGCTGGCCCTCTGTCAGGAGCAGGCGGGCCGCTGGTCCGGGGGCGGGGCTGACCGCATCGAGGCCCTGGAGGCCCGCCTGGCCCTCTACGAGCGCCTGGCCCGGCGCCACCGCTGCGAGCCGGAGGACCTGCGGATCCGGCACCAGGCCCTGACCGATGAGCAGCGCTCCCTCCTCGCCGGAGATGCCCCCCTGAAGGAGCTCGCCGCCACCCTCAGCAAGGCCGCTGAAGCCTACCGCCTGGCGGCGGAGGTTCTCCACGGCCGGCGCACCCAGGCCATCCCGGCCCTGGAGACCGAGGTCCGCCGCCGCCTGGACCGCCTGGGCATGGCGGGGGCCCGGATCCAGATTCGACTGTCTCTGGCCAGCGACTCCGGCAGCCCTGTGCTGCAGGGGGGGCATCCCGTAAAGGTGGCCGCCCAGGGCTTCTCGGCCCTGGCCCTGTGGATCGAGCCCAACCCCGGGGAGGGCTTCCGCCCCCTGGTTCGGATCGCCTCCGGGGGCGAGCTGAGTCGCCTCATGCTGGCACTGGTGGGTGCCGGCCTGGCCCTGGGGGAGGGTGCGCTGGAAGGCCTCACCCTGGTCCTGGACGAGATCGATGCTGGCCTGGGCGGCGAGACAGCCCTGGCGGTGGGCCATGCGGTGGCGGAGCTGGGCCGCAGCCACCAGGTCCTGGCTGTTACCCACCTGGCCCAGGTGGCAGCCCGGGCTGACCGCCACGGTCGCCTGTGGAAAGAGACCGAAGGCGGGCGCACCCGCAGCTCCCTGGCCTGGGTGGCCGAGGGGGAGCGGGACCGGGAGCTGGCGCGCCTGCTGTCCGGACACCCCGACCGCCCCGAAGCCCTGCGCCACGCCAAGGCCCTCCTGGAGGGGTAAGCAGGGCCAAGCTTTCCTCAACGATCAAAAGAGGCCGCCCGGAGGCGGCCTCTTTTGATCGCAGGAGACCCTACCGGGTAACAGCCAGGGTGTAGGGGTTGGTGGCGTCCATGGCGCCGGCGTAGCCCAGCACCTTGATGTAGAACACCTTGGCGGTGGTGGCGGTGTTCTTGTAGGTAACAGACTCGGTGGCGGTGGTGCCGGCGCTGGTCTTCAGAGTCGAGCCAGTGCTGCTGAGCAGGTAGAGGTCGTAGTCTTTGGCCGGTCCGGTCATGTTCACGGTCACGGTGCGGCCGGCGCCCACGTTGATCTTGAAGAAGTCCTGGTCGGTGGTGGTGCCGATGGTGGCGAGGATGGTGGTGACCGTGTCGGCCACAGCGTTGGCTGTGGCGGTGGTGCCATTGCTCTCCACCTCGTAGTAGGTGGTGGCGCTGGCAGCATTGCTGACGGTGAAGGCCACTGCCGTCGAGCTACCCACATTGCCGGCAGCGTCATAGGCCTTGGCTACCAGACTGTGGCTGCCATTGAGGAGCAGGGCGGAGTTGGTGGTCACGCTGTAGGGGGCGGTGGTGCTGGTGCCCTTGAGGCTGCCATCGATGTAGAACTCGACCTTGGTCACGCCCACATTGTCTGTGGCCGTGGCGGAGAGGGTGATGGTGCCGGAGGTGCCAGCCTCGGATGCGGTGGCGGTGGGGGCCGTGGTGTCAGCGTTGGGATTCCAGGCGCTGCCCACATTGATGCCGTGGAAGGCGTTCCACACGGCCTGCTCTTCGAGGCTACCGGCAGTGTAGAGGTCCCGGGCTGCGGAGATGGCTGCAGCGCGGGCCGCGGCATAGTTGGAGCTGGAGGTCAGGTAGGTGGTGAGGGCGCGGAACCAGATGGTGGCGGCTTTGTCGTTGCCGATGCCGGCCATGCCGGTGGGCAGGAGGGTGGTGCTGGTGTTGCCGGTGGTGGTGGCGCCCTGGCTCAGGAAGTAGAAGGCCCGGTTCATGGGCCCGCTGGAGTAGTGCACGTCCAGGGTGCCCAGGGTGGCCGACCAGGCATCGGGGCTCACGCCATCCAGGCTGGGCTTGTACATGTAGCGCAATGGGATGGTGGCGAGCTGCTCGCCGATGGTCCAGTTGCCGCCGGTGTTGCCGATGGTGGCACCGGAGCCGCCCCGGGCGTAGAACTCAATGAGGGTGCCGAAGATGTCGGAGTTGGCTTCGTTCAGGCCGCCGGACTCGCCGGAGTAGGTGAGGTTGGCGGTGCGGGCGCAGACGCCGTGGCTCATCTCATGGCCCGCCACGTCCAGGGCCGTCAGGGTCGTGAAGGAGGTGCCATCGCCGTAGGTCATGCAGAAGCAGCTGTCCGACCAGAAGGCGTTGTCATAGCCGTTGCCGATGTGCACCCGGCTGTAGGTGGCGGTACCCAGGCCGTCGATGCCGTTGCGCCCGAAGACCAGCTTGTAGAAGTCCCAGGACTTGGCCATGCCGTACATGGCATCCACAGCGGCGGTCTGGCCGTTGGCCGCGGTGGTCGAGGACTTCTCGACGTAGTTCAGGCCGTCGCCCCAGGTGCTGGTGGTGTTGGTGTAGATGGTGCCCACAGCCGTGGAGGTGGTGGTGGCGTGGTTGGAGTTGGTGACGTAGTTGCCGCCGGTGCCCCGGGTCATGTCCCGCAGCTCGAAGCCGGTGGCGGTGGTGTTCACATCCAGGGTCACGGTGCCCGAGTACTGGCTGTTGCCGGTGGCCGTGGTGGCGGTGGTGTGGAGGGTGTTCCAGCGCTTCAGGATGGCGCCCGTGTGGGCATCCACCAGGTAGTCCGTGTGCCGGATGCCGTCCAGGTCGTTCTCCAGCTCCGTGTGGATGTGGTAGGCCAGGGTGTTGCGCAGCACCTCGCGGCTGAGGGCGGTGGCGTCAACGTCCTCCTCCCGGCCCGGCCGGAGGGGGCGGCGCACCACGCTGGTGGTCTGGGGGTACACCACCAGCTCGGCTGTGGGGGGCAGGGCAAAGGACCCCTTGGCTGCGAGGTCCTGCTGGACCACGGCCAAGGCCTCCCCCTCGGCCATGGCAGGGGTGACGTTCAGCTGGATGTTGCGGTGGAGGGCATCGGTCAGGGGCAGCTCAGTCCCCTCGCGGTTCGTGTGGGTGATGGCATCGCCACCCCACACCCGCACGCCCTTGTAGCGCTGGACGAAGTGGCCGTGGGTCTGGCCCAGCTGATCAGAGTGGGCGTCCCGCAGCTGAAAGGCATGGTCCTGGTCGAGCCCAAGCTGGGTTCGGCTGGCGGCGAGGCGGTCAGAGGCCGCGGCGACGCGCAGGGTCTCTTCCGGGGTGCGGGCGCTCAGGGACCCCGAGGCCAGGAGGACGGTGAGCCAGGAAAGGGCCAAGCGGGTCTTGGGGTTCGCCATGGGGAGCTCCGGGGGTGGATGGCCCATTATTCATTGATGGCGAATCGAATTCCAATGAAAATAAATATCAATGCAACATGCCTAATGGTAATCATTGATAGACAATATCCAGATCCGCTTTGCGGATCTGGATAAGAAAAAGAAGACCGATCAGTGCTTGGTGGACTTCTGCCGGACCCGCTTCGGGGGGGCGCCCTTGCCCTTGCGGGGAGCCTGCTTGGCAGCGGGCTTGGGGCCTTCCTTCTTCACCGGCCGGGGGCGGGTCTTGACCTTGTCCTCGCGCTGGGCCTGCAGAGCAGGATTGCTGCGGGAGGGCTTCAGGCCTTCGCCGGGGTCCAGGATGCGGCGCACGATGGCGGTCTCGACCGGCTCGCCCTCGCCCTGCTTCTTCTTCTGGACGCTCAGGCGCAGGGGGACGCCCTGGAGGCCAAAGGTCTCCCGCAGGCGGTTCTCCAGGTAGCGCAGGTAGCTGAAGTGGAGGCTGCGGTCCGTGTTGGCCTTGATGACGAAGCTGGGCGGGCGGACGCCCACCTGGGTCATGAAGTAGAGCTTGGGCAGCTTCCCATCCACGGCGTGGGGGCTCATGGCAGTGACCGAATCCCGCAGGAAGCGGTTCAGCTCCGAGGTGGGGACACGGTGGGCGTGGGCCTCGGCCAGCTGGTCGATGAGGCCGAAGAGCTTGGAGACCCGCTGGCCGGTGAGGGCCGACAGGAAGACCATGGGGGCGTGGTGGAGGAAGCCCAGGGACTGGCGCATGTCCTCCTCGGCCCCATAGATGGTGTGGGTGTCTTTCTCCACCAGGTCCCACTTGTTGACCACCAGGATCACGGCGGCCCCCGCCTCCTGGGCGTAGCCGGCGATGACGGCGTCCTGGTGGGTGGCACCCTCCACGGCGTCCAACAGCAGGAGGCTCACATCGGCCCGGGCCATGGCCTGCTTGGCCTTCAGGATGCTGAGCTTCTCGGCCCCCTCGAAGGTCTTGCCCTTGCGGCGGATGCCAGCGGTGTCGATGAGGCGGTAGACCTTGTCGTTGACGTTGATGATCGTGTCCACGGTGTCCCGGGTGGTGCCGGCCACCTCGCTCACCAGGCTGCGCTCGTAGCCCAGCATGCGGTTGGCCAGGGAGGACTTCCCGACGTTGGGGCGGCCGATGAGGGCGAAGCGGCGCTCGGCGGCGGGCTCGTGGGCAGCGGCTTCCTCAGGCGTGCGGTGGAAGGGCAGGTGGCTACGGATGGCGGCCAGAAGCTCCGGGACACCGGCACCGTGGGCCGCAGAGATCGAATAGACGGGCTCCAGGCCCAGGCTGTAGAAGCCGCCGTCCGGGGCGCCCCCCTTCATGCCATCCAGCTTGTTGATCACCAGCAGGACCGGGCGGCCCATGCGGCGGAGGCGGGTGGCGATCTCCTCGTCCCCGGCGGTGAGGCCATCGTGACCGTCCACCAGGAGGATGGCCACATGGGCCTCCGCCAGGGCTGCTTCGGCCATGCGGGTGATGCCCTGGGTGATGACGTCCTCGCCCTCGAAGTCGAGGCCACCGGTGTCTACCAGCTCGAAGACTTCTTCGGGATCGCCCTCTTCGCTCAGGCAGGTCACCCGGCCGTAGCTGCGGTCCCGGGTCATGCCAGGCAGGTCGTGGACCAGGGCCGCCCGGGTGCGGGTGAGCCGGTTGAAGAGGGTGGACTTGCCCACATTGGGGCGTCCGCAGAGGGCGACGAGAGGTAGTTTCATGGCTGTTCCAAGCCTTCCAGTGTATCTGGCAACTGGGGAAAGGGCACGGACGGATCCGAGCGGGCTACAGTAGAGAGCCTTTTCCCGGGAGGCCCCGTGCTCCGCACCGCCTGCATCCTCTTCCTTTGTTCCCTGCTGGGGGCCGCCCCGCCCTCCAAGTCCCTGAGCCCGGAGCAGGTGGTGGCCCGCCAGATTGAGGCCTACAACGCCCATGACGTGGAGGCCTTCGCCGCCACCTACGGCGACGATGTGGAGCTGAGTGAGCTCCCCAGCGTTCGCCCGGCGGCGAAGGGGAAGGCGAACCTGAAGGCCGACTACGTGCGGATTTTCAAGGAGAACCCGGATCTGCACGCCAGTGCCAAGGACCAGATCGTCAGTGGGGGCTGGGTCATCCACCGGGAGAAGGTGACGGGCCTGGCCGATCGCAAGGAACCCGTGGAAGTGGTGGTCATCTACCAAGTGAAGGAAGGCCTGATCCGGAAGGTGTGGTTCCTGGCGGGGGAGTAGTTCCTATCCTTTACTGGACCTCCAGGCTTCCAGGGCTCGCCTGATCTGCCGAGCGTGGATCTCCAAGTGCTGGCCGTAGCTGAGCAGCCAATCGTCGGTGCCGTAGGCCCCGCTCTGGGTATGGCGGCCCGTGCGGCCCCAGGCGGCACCCGGCACCTGGGCCAGGGTGGCGTAGGTATGGCCCCGCACGGTCTCCACCAGGTGGAGGGCGGGCTCAGGATCGGCCTGCTGGTAGTCGAAGGTTCGTGCCCAGACGTTTTCGTCGTAGCCCACGATCAGTGGCTCCGGCTCGGCCAGCAGGAGGCGGATGCGAATGGCCGCATAGGTCTCCGAGTCCGCACAGTGGGCCACCACTTCCAGGGCACTCCAGGCTTCCGCAGTGGGTCGCCAGGTCCGTGCCGCTGCAGGGATCTCCTCCCAGGCCTGGCGTAGAAGGGCAGGGCCAGAGCGATAGCGCTCCAGCCAGAGCGAGCGATTGGCGTCATCCATCGGCATGGGTCACCTCCCTTACAGGGTAAGGGGAAGGGGGGTGGGTGGGGACTCAGTCAGCCCCACGCTGTCCTCCGAGGGTCTTGTCGGCCCACTCAATCTGGGGCTCGACCATCCGACCGCAGCGAAGCGAAGGGAGGATAGGGCAGCATCGGCGTAGCCGATGGCGGGGCGTAGCCCCGAGGACCAGAGGTCCGAGCCAACCGGGTCTCTTCGCCCTTCGGGCTCGATCCCCCGGTCTGTCACCTGCTGCTCCGGCCCTCCCCCGGAGGGCCTCCACGACGCAGGTGTCAGCCCACTCGCGGGTTCGAGCCCAGCCGTGCTCCGTACTTTTTGGTCGACCCACCAGGGCGGGGGCTCGAACCGGGTCTCTTCGCCCTTCTGGCTCGATCCCCCGGTCTGT
>CAIMFT010000176.1 GCA_903840385.1 uncultured Holophagaceae bacterium | reverse complement strand
GCAGCGTCTTGATGGAAACAGCGAGGAGGTCAGGCGCTCTTGATCTCTTCCTCGGCCACCTGAATCACCTCGGGCGCCACGCCATGCCGCAGGAGGCTTTCCAGGAGGAGCCTGTGGCGGTTCTGGCTAGCTTCAGCCTGCGCCTGAGCGCGGAACTCTTCCGTGTGCTTCCTCAGTCCCTGGCTGATGTAGGCCTTGATGAGCCCCTGGTAGCCGGTGAAACCCAGCTTTGGGGCGATCTCCTTGAGGTCCTCGATGACATCTACCGGGACTCTCATGGAGATCATCTGGGTTGGGCGGTCTTTCTGGAGCCGCGTCTGGATCATTTCCTCAACACTTTTCATACAACCTCCTCTCGTGGGATGTGGCCTTGCGAGCCGATATGATGCGAATTGTCTTGCCGTGCCTCTCAATATGGACGACGAACAACAAGCGGAAACTGTCGTGAGACAAGCCAATGAGGGCCTCTCTGGGCTCGTCCTCGCCGCTCATGTTCCCTACCCGCGCAAGGGGGTCGAAGAAGACCTCGCATGCCGTTTCGAACGAAATGCTGTGCTTCGCTAGATTTTCCTCGGCCTTGGTTTCGTCCTACTCAAAGGGCTGGCCGTTGTGGAAGTGGAGAATATCCATGCTTCAAGTGTATATACAACGTCAATGCTTGGTAAATGTATTTTATGACCATGCTGATCCGGCCCCCTCACCCCAGCCGGTTGATGTCGGGCATCTCCAGGATGGCCTTGGGCGCACCCACCAGGCCGGCTTGGAGCATGGCCTTGCCCAGCTGCTCGGTGGTGGTGAGGCTGTCGGGGGAGAGGGCCTTCATGAGTGGCAGGAAAGGACCTAGGACAGCGTAGAGGGCCCGGTAGAGGGCGGTGCGGGAGCGGATGCCGTGGAGGGGCTGGATGGCCCCGGGACGGAAGATATAGGTCGCTCGGAAAGGCAGGCGCAGCAGGGCGTTCTCGGTGCGGCCCTTCACTCGGGCCCACATGATGCGGCCCTGCTCAGTGCTGTCAGCCCCGGCGCCCGAGATGTAGCAGAAGGTCATGGCCGGGTTGAGGCGGGCCAAGAAAGTGGCAGCGGCCAGGGTGAGGTCATGGGTCATGCGGCTGTAGGCGGCCTCATCCAGCCCCGCCGAGGTCACGCCCAAGCAAAAGCAACAGGTGTCCAAGCCCGATAAGCGCTCCTCTAGGCCCGCATAGTCGAAGAAGTCCCCGTGGTAGACCTCCGTGAGCTTAGGGTGTTGCTCCCTTGTGGGACTGCGCAAAAGGGAGATCACCTCTGTGACACGAGAGTCCAATAGGCACTCCCGCAGGACGCCCTGGCCGATCATGCCCGTTGCGCCAAAGAGCAGCACCTTCATCACCCACCCCCCAGTTCATACTGGATAGGATGACTCGTCCTCTGCCAGATGCGTTGCTGAGCCTGCCCCACCGGCGGGATGTGCCCTTTGCGCGCCTCACGACCCTCGGGGTGGGCGGCACCTGCCGCTGGCTCTTCGAGCCCACCACCGAGGCCGAAGCCCAGGCCTTCGTCCAGACCTGCGCCCGGGAGGGCCTCCCCTGGCGGGTGCTGGGGGGCGGGTCAAACCTGGTGGTACTGGGAGATGTGGACACGCCGGTGCTGCGCCTGGCCCTGCCCCGGGAGGTGCGCCGCCAGGGGACGGACCTCACGGCCCCCGCCAGCCACGGCCACATCGCCCTGGCCGAAGCCGCCGCCCAGGCCAGCCTCTCGGGCCTGGCCTTCGCCAGCGGCATCCCGGGCTCACTGGGGGGCGCCATCCGCATGAACGCCGGGGCCCATGGCCACGAGTGGGTGGATGTGCTGGCTTGTTTCCGCTTCCTGACCCCCGAGGGGGAGCTGGTGGAGCGCGCCCCGGCCCCCGGGGACTTCGCCTACCGCACCAGCTTCCTCACAGGGGGGCATGTGATCCTGTCGGCCACAGCCCACCTAGCCGAGGGGGATCCCGCCCTCATCCGCGCCCAGATGGCCGAGCTCCGGGGTAAGCGCAGCGGTAGCCAGCCCCTCGCCCAGCGCAATGCCGGCTGCATCTTCAAGAACCCCCCTGGCCAGAACGCCGGCCGCCTCATCGACCTGGCCGGCCTCAAGGGCCTGCGGGTGGGGGACGCCGAGGTCAGCCCCCAGCACGCCAACTTCCTGGTGAACCTGGGGCAAGCCAGCCCCGCCCAGTTCAAGGAGCTCATGGACCGGGTCCGCGCTGCCGTGTTGGAAGCCCACGGGGTGGGCCTGGAGCCGGAAGTGGAGATATGGGGCTCTTGAGCTGTCGGCTGTCAGCTATCGGCTGTCAGCCAAAGCAGGCCCAGCAAGGCAGATGGTGTGGGCCGGATCCCAGCAGTAGCTGACAGCTGATAGCCGATAGCTGAGAGCCATTTTTTTCAGTTGATAGCTGACAGCTGATAGCCGGTAGCTGTAGTGCTACCTTCAAACCCATGGCCCTCCTTCCCCGCACCCGCCCGAAGCGCCCCTGGCTCCCCTGGGCCCGGGCGACCATCGTGCTGGGTGTGCTGGCTGTGGCGGGCTGGGGCCTGCTGGAGCTGGGTAGCCGCGACCTGGGCCTGCAGAAGCTGGTCATCGAGCAGGTGAGCGTGAGTGGCTGCCGGGGTGAGCGGCAGGCCGAGATCCAGAAGCTGGCGGACCAGATGGTGCTGGGCAAGCCCCTCTTCTGGGTGGACGCCGAGGCCCTGCGGACCCAGGTGGAGGCCCGGCGGTGGGTGCGCGGCATTCAGATCCGCAAGGACCCCCCGGACCGCCTGAGCCTGATGATCGAGGAGCGCCGTCCAGTGCTCTGGCTGGTGCGCCCCAATGGGGTCTTCCTGGTCTCTGATGATGGCGTCCTGCTGGACCGGGTGAGTCCCGCCAACCTCAATCCCATCCCAGTGGTGGTAGACCCCGGCAGCCAGACCGACAAGGGACTGGCTCGCCTCGTGAGTGCTGCCCGCACACTTCGGGAGAAACAGCAGGGTTTTTACGAGCGCATCACGGAGCTTCGGGACAGCGCAAAAGGGCCTGTGGCCTACATTGACACCCTGCCGGCCCCCATCTACTTGTCCCGCCAGGATGTGACGAAAAACGTGCCCAACTTCCAGGGCCTCTTCGTAGACCGCCTCTCCCAGCGGACCGATCTCGCCCGCCTGCGCTACATCGACCTCCGTTGGGACGACGAGGTGGCGGTGGGAGAACCCCAGGAGGAGGCGCCCCCTTCGGCCAAGACCCGCTAAGGGGGGCTTCAGATCAGAGTTTTTTCCTCCCCGGGTCCTCTATTCGGGCAAGGAAACTGGTATAAATCTTAGTTAAGGAAAAGGACTTCCATGCCGCAGCGCGCCGTTCTCCTCGGGCTCGACCTTGGTGCAAGTAAAGTGGTCGCAGTCGTCGCCGTGCATGAGGAAGACGGAACGATCAATGTGACCGGCACGGGGCAGGCACCCACCCAGGGCGGGCTCAGCCGGGGCGAGATCACGGAGATGGAGCCGGTCTACCGGGCCATCGAACGAGCTGTCGAAGAGGCCATGCACACTGCCGGTCAGACCAAAGTCGGCGACATCTGTGTCGCAGTGGATGGCATCCAGTTCAAGGGCGAGAATCTCCGCGACTCCATCACCATCTCCAGTGCCGACCGGATCATCACCGCCGCTGACCGAGACCGCGTGCTGGAGCAGGCCACCAGCGCCTGCAAGCTCGCCAAGGAGCAGACGGTCCTCCACCGCCTCCCCCAGATCTTCCACCTCAAGGATCAGCGGGACATCCGCAACCCAGTGGGCATGTTCAGCGAGACCCTGGAAGCCGAGGTTCGCCTCGTGGTGGCCCCCAGCACCGTGGTCACCAACCTCGAGCTCGCCCTCAAGAATGCCGGCCTCGTGGGGGCCCGCCTCTGGTATTCCCCTCTGGCCAGCGCCGAGGCTGTCCTCAGCCGGGAGGACCGGGACCACGGCGCCGTGGTGGTGGACATCGGCGAGCAGCTGACCCACCTGGGCATCTTCCTGCACGGCACCCTCTTCCACTCCGCTGTCATTCCCATGGGCGGCTCCGACTTCACCCGGGATCTGGAGATCATCAAGCATCTGGGCGGCATCTCTGCAGCCGAGCGCATCAAGCTCCGCCACGGCACCGTGCTGTACCGGGACATCCCTCCCGAGGAACTCATTGAGCTCGAAGAGGAGGGCCGGACGGTCTCCCGCCGTGACATCGCCGAGGTGCTGCATGCTCGTGCCGTCGAACTGCTGAACCGGGTCCTGGCGGAGGTGGCCGGCACGGGCCTCATGCACGAGATCCATGGCGGCGTGCACCTGGTGGGCGGCGGCGCCCTCCTGGGCCTCCTGCCTGTCCTGGCGCAGTCAGTGCTGGCCCGGCCGCGGGTGGTGCTGGGACGCATCCAGGGCGTATCGGGCCTGGCCCAGGCCACCGGCAATCCCTTCTTCGTGAATGCCGTGGGGGCCGTCAAGGTCATGGCCCGCGAGCGCACCGACGCCCGAGTCAGGACTGAGCGCCGCATGAGCCTCATGGATAGCATCCGGAAGTTCTTCTAGCCCCCGTTTCACCCTGGAGTCTCCGTGTCCGAAACACCCTTCCTTCCCTGCCCCCACACCCTCCCTGGCGCCAACATCAAGGTGATCGGGGTGGGCGGAGCCGGCTGCAACGCCCTGAACCGCATGATCGAGAGCGGCGTCACAGGCGTGCAGTTCATCGCCATGAACACGGACCAGCAGAGCCTCGGCCAGAGCAAGGCCCACCTGAAGCTGCCCTTGGGGCCCCAGAGCAGCCGTGGCCTCGGAGCCGGCGGCAGCGCAGAGCGGGGTGCCGTGGCCGCTGAGGAGAGCCGGGAGGAGGTCCTGGCTGCCCTGCAGGGTGCCGACATGGTCTTCATCACCGCCGGCATGGGCGGTGGCACTGGCACCGGTGCGGCCCCTGTCCTCGCCAGCTTTGCCCGGGAGCTGGGCGCCCTCACGGTAGCCGTCGTCATCACACCCTTCGCCTGGGAAGGCCGCAAGAAGGGTGACCTCGCCCTCCAAGGCCTCACCAACCTGCGGGAGACCGCCGACACAGTCATCGTGGTCAGCAACGAGCGCCTGAAGAATGTCTGTGATGCCCGGGTCACCATGAAGGAAGCCTTCCGGGTGGCCGATGGCGTGCTCATCCAGGGTGTGCGCGGCATCGCCGATCTGATCCTCAAGCCCGGCATCATCAACGGTGACTTTGCCGATGTGGAAGCCGTGCTGCGCAATGGTGGCGAGGCCCTCATCGGGACCGGCGCCGGGCGTGGCGAAGAGGCTGTCATGGACGCCCTCCGCAAGGCCCTGGCCTGCCCCCTGCTCGAGCGGGCCCAGACCGGTGCAGCCGCCAACGTCATGGTCTCCATCACGGCCGACTGGGAAGTCATGGAGGCCTCGGCCATCGAGACCGCCATGAACTACCTCCAGGAGCACTACGCCAACATCCCCGACATCAAGGCCTGCACCGTGGAAGGCGAGGGCATGGAGGACCGCGTGCTGGTCACCGTCCTGGCCAGCGGCTTCGACCAGGAAGACCAGCTCCTCGAAGACCGCCGCAAGAGCCTCCATCTGGGCAGCGGAACCCGCCCCGTGCCCCCCCTTGTCGATACCGGCCACCTGGCCGTCTCCCAGCCTCTCCCAAATGGGGTGACCAGCGGCCGGGTCTATGGCGATCCCCAGGATGGCGTCGAGCCCTCGGCCACCCCCAGCCGCCTCCTGACCCATGCCCCCACACCCAGCGGCGAGCTCCCAGGGACCGGCGAAGACCTGCACATCCCGAGCATCATCCGCCTCGCCCAGGGTCGCCTCTTCAACGCGGACTGAGCCTGCGCTAGCCCGGCTCTGACCCACCCTTATTCAGCTGCAGGAACTGCCCCCGGGCCAGCTCCCGGATGAAGAGGGCGGTGCGGACGGTGGTATCGGCTTCCTCGGGGAAGGCCACTGCCACGGCTTCGATCACTTGGCCCACAGTCTGCCGGCCGTCGCAGGCCCGCCACACGGCGGTGCCACGAGCATCGAGCTTCACGCGGTAGGCGGGCTTCTTCATCATCCGCAGGAGCCAGCCCCAGCGCGCCGACAGGATCTTGGGCCGGATCAGCACCAGCGTGTCCTCCGGCCCCTCCTCCGACGCCACCGCCGGAACAGGCACCAAGGCGAGGAAGGTTTCGTCAGGGAATGGGGTCATATCACAAGCCCAAGAAAAATCTCATCACCAGATTTCAGTCTGTCCCGGCTTCGGCGAAGCCGAGACAGACTGAAATCTGGTGCCGTGAGTCAGCTACTTAAAAGTTAGCACTTGGAGGTGCAGGCTCGTCGGCTGCACCGGCGTTGGCCAGGGGCACCTTGACCAGGTACACGGCGATGCCCGCGAGGATCAGCAGGCTGATCCAGAAGGCGCCAGGAGCGCTGGTGGAGCCCCAGACGAAGCGGGTGAGCTGGTACTTCACCTCGTAGAACGCAAAGGCGGCAAAGACCAGGCCCACCAAGGCTTCGCCGGCGATGAGGCCAGCCGCCAGCAGGACGCCGTTGTTCTCGGCGCGCACCTTCTGCGCCTCATTGAGGCCGCGCTTGTTGGCCACCATCTCAACCACGCCCTTGATGAGGCCGCCGAGGAAGATGGCGAAGGTGGTCTCCAGGGGCAGGTACATGCCCACGGACACCAGCATGGGGCTGCGCACCTGCATGAGGATGAAGGCGAGGCCCATCATCATGCCGACGATGATCAGCGGCCAGGCCATCTTGCCTTCCACGATGCCGCGGCTGAGGAGGGCCATGAGGCCCGCCTGAGGGGCGGCCAGCTGCTTGGAGCCGAAGCCGGCATCCAGGGAGAGGACGGCCTTCTTCTGGTCAGCGGGCAGCTGCTTCACCTGATCCAGGGTGTAGGTCTTGCCTTCGGGATCCGTCACCACCTGCACCTGCTGGGCGGTCAGCTCAG
>CAIMFT010000175.1 GCA_903840385.1 uncultured Holophagaceae bacterium | reverse complement strand
GAGCCCTCGGACGCCATGCAGTCCATGACCTAGAAGACCGACCACCCGGTGCGGGTGGTGAAGCGGTCCAGAGCCTCGACGCCGGCCACGCTGTTGCCGCGGGGGTCCAGGGCCGGGCTCCACACGCAGAGCACTCCGCGCTCCGGTAGCACCGCCAGGATGCCGCCGCCCACGCCGCTCTTGCCGGGCAGGCCCACGCGGTAGGCGAAGTCACCCGCAGCATCGTAGGTGCCACAGGTGAGCATCACTGCATTGAGGCGCTTGGACTCGCTGCGGGTGAGCAGGCGCGAGCCATCGGCCCGCAGGCCGTGGTTGGCCAGGAAGAGGCCGGCCCGGGCCAGGCCCTCACAGCTCATGGCCAGGGCGCACTGCCGGAAGTAGTGGTCCAGCACCACCTCCACGGGATTCTCCAGGTTGCCGTAGCTGGCCATGAAGTGGGCCAGCGCCGCATTCCGGTGGCCGTGCGAGGCTTCGGATGCGGCGACCTCCGGATCGAAGTCCACGGCCTCGTTGCCACTCTCGGTGCGCAGGAAAGCTCGCAGCGTGCCCAGGGAATCGCCGGTGAGGGACAGCAGGCGGTCGATGAGGACGAGGGCCCCGGCATTGATGAACGGGTTTCGGGGGATGCCCTTCTCCACCTCCAGCTGCACCAGGGAGTTGAAGGGATTGCCGGAGGGCTCCCGGCCCATGCGCCGCCACAGCTCCTCGCCATCCCGGGCCAGCACCAGGGCCAGGGAGAAGGCCTTGGACACGCTTTGAATGGAGAAGGGCAGGCGCCAGTCGCCGCTGCCGAAGACCCGCCCATCCATGGTCGCCAGGGCGATGCCGAAGCGGGCCGGATCCACCGCCGCCAGGGCCGGGATGTAGTCCGCAACCCGGCCCTGCGCCGCATGGGGCGCCGCTTCCGCAGCGAGTTCGTCCAGGAGGGCTTGAAGGTCCATGTCGAAAGGATCGCATGGGCCAGGGCGAAGGCAGCCGGGTGAGGCTAGGATGGTCGCCATGACACCCCTCAGCGCCGACCTCCTGATCCTGTTCCGCCGTGACCTTCAGAGCCTGGTGCGCGAGGTGACCCTGTTCCCGGAGGATGCGACCCTCTGGCGCACCGTGCCTGGCATCGCCAACAGTGCTGGCAACCTCGCCCTGCATGTGGCAGGCAACCTGCACCACTTCGTGGGCACGGTACTGGGCGGCTCAAGCTTTGTGCGTCAGCGGGAACAGGAGTTCGCCCGGCGAGAGGGCACCCGGGCCGAGGTAGTGGTGGCTCTGGAGGCAGCCCTGGCCGAGGTGGAACACACGCTGGCGACCCTTGACCCCGCTGCTCTGGCGGCCCCCTTCCCGGTCTCCGTCGCCGGTGTGCAGCCTCCCACCGGCCGCTTCCTTCTGCACCTGGCCGTCCACCTGGGCTTCCACCTGGGCCAGGCCGGCTACCTGCGCCGCGTCCTCACCGAGGACTCCGCCAGCGCTGGCGCCATGGGCATCCAGGGGCTGGTCGGTCCCTCCCTGTGAAACGCCATCTCTCAATCGCCGAAGCCGATTTAGAGCGAGCAAAAAGCGCAGGCTTAGGAGATTCGTAAGGACTGGTTCTTGAGTAGCCCCCCCTAGCAGGCAGAGAATCAGTCACACGCATCCAGGAGGATCCATGGCCCTCGCAGGGAATGTTGCCCTCGTCACCGGCGCCAGCCGGGGCATCGGTGCGGCCGTGGCCCGGGCCCTCGCCGCCCAGGGTGTGGCTGTGGCCGTGAACTACTTTGCCAGCGAGGGGGCGGCTCACGCCCTGGTGGCTGAGATCGCCGCTTCCGGCGGGCGGGCCATGGCAGTGAAGGCCGATGCCCGGGACCGGGCGCAGCTGGAGGCCATGGCTGCCACGGTCCAGGCCGATCTCGGGCCCATCGGTATCCTGGTACTCAATGCCTCCATCGGCTTCCCCATGACGAGCTTCCAGGACTACCCCTGGGCGGCCTTCCAGGCCAAGCTCAGCGGCGAGATGGGCGCAGCGTTCCACGGGTGTCAGGCCGTTCTGCCCCAGATGCTGGAGCGCCACGACGGCAGCATCATCGCCATTTCCAGCGGACTGGCCCGGACCCCGGGCTGGGGCTTCTGCGCCCACAGCGCCGCCAAGGCGGCCCTGGAGGGCTTCGTGCGGGCCCTGGCCTTCGAGCTCGGCCCCATGGGCATCCGGGTGAACGCTGTGGCCCCAGGCCTCATCCTCACGGACGCCACCATGCACATCCCAGACAAGCACAAGCAAGCGGCGGCGGCCCATGCGCCCCTGCGCCGCAACGGCCAAGCCGAGGATGTGGCCGAGGCCGTGTTGGGCATCCTCCTGGCGAACTTCGTCACCGGTGCCACCCTGCCCGTCAACGGCGGCGGCCACGTCTTCTGAAGGCCGGTATGGACCCGGCACCGCCCGGGGCCCACACTGGGGCCTTTCGGAGAAGCCCATGCCCCCACCCATTCGCGCTGGCCTCGTCCTGGGTTTTTCCGTGGCGGCTTGGACCTTCATCATGGGGTTCACCGGGTGGTACCGGCACCCGTCCCTGCTGCGCCTCTTCTGGCTGGTGGTGCCCATGCAGGTCGGCATTCTGGTGTGGGGTCTGCGGACCACCGCCCGGGACAGCAGCTACCTGCGCCAGGTCATGAACGGCCTCAACGCCACCGTCCTGGGAGCCATGATCATCTTCACTGGCAGCCTGCTCTTCACCACGGTGGTGTTCCCTACCTACTTCGCCGACCTGGAAGCCCTGGGCCGGGACCTGATGGCGAAGCAGGGCCTCAGTCCCGCCCAGATCGAGGCTGCGGTAAAAGCCCAGGCCCCCATGCAGACCCCCCGGGCCAGCGCCATGGCGGGCGCCATCGGCACCGT
>CAIMFT010000174.1 GCA_903840385.1 uncultured Holophagaceae bacterium | reverse complement strand
TTCTGGCACTTCACATTCTTGCAATCCAGCACGCGCAGCGGGTTGGATTGCAAGCGGCGGTGACAGTCCTCGCAGAACTGGTCTGCCCGCTGGGCGAAGAAGGCGCGGATGGCCGCGTGGAAAGCGGGGCGGGACTCGGGTGTGCCCACGCTGTTGATGGAAAAGACGAGGTGCTTGAGGCCCAGCTCCGTGAGGAAGCTGTGGAGCATGAGCAGGCTCTCGGCCTCGCTCTCGGGGGTTGCCACGCCGAAGCTCTCGGCCCCGATCTGATAGAACTGCCGGTAGCGGCCCGTCTGCATGCGCTCGTAGCGGAACTGGGGGCCGATGTAGTAGAGCAGCACCGGATCGGCGTTGATGAGCAGCTTGTGCTGGATGGCCGCCCGCACCACTCCGGCGGTGTTCTCGGGCCGCATGACCACCTCGCGGCCGCCCTTGTCCGTGAACTGGTACATCTCCTTGTTCACGATGTCGGAGCTCTCGCCCACGCTGCGCTTGAAGACGTCCAGCTCCTCCAGGATCGGGGTGCGGATCTCGCCATAGCCATGGCGCCCGAAGACGCGCCGGGCCGTTTCCTCGATATGCTGGAACCAGCGAAGCTCCGCCCCGAAGAGATCCCGCATTCCTTTCACCGACTGGGCCATGATCCGACTCCTGAGACTGCTGACACTGGCAACCTTCAGCCTACTGTCTTGGGCCCAGGTTCCCAAACCCGTCCCTGCGCCGCGCCTCCGGGTGATGCTGGATCCGGGCCATGGCGGAGACGACGGCGGCGCTCGGGGCCCCCGGGGCCTCAAGGAGAAGACCGCCGCCCTGGAGCTGAGCCGAGCCGTGGCCCTGCGCCTGGAGGCCGCCGGCTTCGAGGCCCTGGCCACCCGGGAGGGCGACACCCTCATCCCCCTCTGGGACCGGGCCCGGGCCGCCAACGCCCAAGGGGCGGACCTCTTCATCAGCCTCCACCTCAATGCCGCCCGGGCCAAGTCCGCCCGGGGCTCCGAGGTCTACTTTCTGAGCCTGGGGAAGGGGGATAGCCCCGAGGTCGTCGCCCTGGAGAACGCCCAGGCCGGGGCGCCTCCGGAGGCGGAGGGCGTGGTGGCCAGCATCCTGGAGGACCTGGCCCAGAAGGCCTACCTGCAGGACTCCGAGCGCCTGGCCGTGGCCATCCAGGCCCAGCTGAACCGCCTGGCGGGCATCAAGCAGCGGGGCGTCAAGCAGGCCCCCTTCATTGTCCTGCGAGGCGCCGCCATGCCCGCCGTGCTGGTGGAGGTGGCCTTCATCTCCAACCCCAAAGAAGAAGCCCGCCTCAAGGACCCCGCCTTCCGCGCCAAGGTGGCCGACGCCATCGTCCAGGGCGTCCGCCTCTTCACCGCCGGCACCACCGGCACCTCCCGGCGGCGAGCGCGCTCCTGAGCGTTGGCCGAAGGCCCGACCTTGCCCAGAAGCCCGTTCAAGGCCATGATGTAAGGCCGCACTCGTTGCGGTCATTTGTACCCGTAGCTCAGTTGGATAGAGCGTTGGCCTCCGAAGCCAAAGGTCGCTGGTTCGACCCCAGTCGGGTACACCAACTAGAAGGGGGCAGCACACGCTGCCCCCTTCTTCGTAAGTCGTTAATGAACAGATATTTTCAGACGGTTGCGTCAAGGTGGCAACATGGTGACTGGGCCGTGTGTCTGAAGGTCT
>CAIMFT010000173.1 GCA_903840385.1 uncultured Holophagaceae bacterium | reverse complement strand
GGCGATGGCGCTCTGCTTGGAGTTCTTGATGTTGTTGTCGGTCATCCAGGCGGCCTGCCAGGTGAGCAGGCGGCTGGCCTCGATCTTCTTGGCCATGTCCGCCAGCATGAAGCTGATGGCCTGGTTGGCGAAGATGGGGGCACCGAACTGGATGCGGGTCTTGGCGTAGTCCAGAGCAACCTCAAAGGCAGCCCGGGCCACGCCCACCCCCCCGGCGGCCACGGCGGCGCGGGTCTGGTCCAGCGTCTTCATGGCGATGATGAAGCCCATGCCTTCCTTGGCCAGCAGGTTCTCCACGGGCACTTCGGCATCGTTGAAGTAGAGCTCTACCTGGTTGCTGGCGCGCTGGCCCATCTTGTCCAGGGCCTTGCCCACCACCAGCCCCGGCGTGTCCCGGGGCACCACGATGCAGCTGGCACCGCGGGCGCCCTTGCTGGGGTCTGTGCTGCAGAACAGCGTGTACCAGTCGGCGTAGCCGCCGTTGGTGCAGTAGCACTTGGTGCCGTTGATGATGTACTTGTCACCCCGCTTCTCGGCGCGGCAGGTCATGCCACCGGCGTCGGACCCGGCATTGGGCTCCGAGAGGGAGAAGGCTGCGAACTTGGGCTCCTCGGCGATCATGCCCAGCCACTTCTTCTTCTGCTCGGGGCTGCCGGCGATGAGCACAGGGGTCATGGCCAGGCCATTGGCCATGATGGAGGTGTAGAGGCCGGCACAGCCCCAGGCCAGCTCCTCGCAGACCACGACCTCTTCCAGCTGGGAGGCGCCAGGCCCGCCGCAGTCTTCGGGCACCATGGCCTGGAGGTAGCCGAAGTCGAAGGCGGTCTTGTAGACATCCGTGGCCCACTCGCCCGTCTCGTCATACTTGCGGGACACGGGGCGCATGACCTTCTCAGCAAAGGTGTGGGCCCGCTCTTTGGCTGCCTGGAGTTCCGAGGGAAGAGTGAATCCGAACATGGGGGTCTCCATGAGGTGGGGCCAAGCGGTTGCGTCAGGGGTGCCAGGAAGGCCAGTCTAGCGTCCCCGCCAGCCCTGCCAAGCGGGGGAACCACCTCCCCGGCAGAGGATGATCCTGGTCACAGGCAAAGGAGCCGATAAACTGGAGAGTGGAGTCACCATGACCGTCCACTTGAATGAAATCGGCCCTGCCGTCCTTGCCACCGAATATGCCGTGCGAGGGCCCATCGTTGCCAGGGCGGCCGAGCTGGAGCAGCAGGGGCGGGAGATCATCTTCTGCAACATCGGGAACCCCCAGTCGCTGGGCCAGAAGCCGCTCACCTGGAACCGCCAGATCCTGGCCCTGTGCGAGTATCCGGAGCTCATGGAGCTTGCTGCCAATGTCTTCCCCGAGGATGCCATCGCCGCAGCCCGGGCCATCCTCGAGGGAACCCGCTACGGTCTCGGCGCCTACAGCGAGAGCCGCGGGGTCCGGTTCATCCGCGAGGCCGTGGCCTCCTACATCTGGGAGCGGGATGGCATCGTGACTGACCCGGACGCCATCATGCTCACGGACGGCGCCAGCAAGGGCGTGCAGACCGTGCTGCGCCTGCTCATCGCCGGACCCGGCGACGGCATCATGGTCCCCATCCCGCAATATCCCCTCTACTCCGCGAGCATCACGCTGTATCGGGGCAAGATGGTGCCCTACTACCTGGACGAAGCCAACGACTGGAAGCTGAGCCGGCCCATGCTGGAGTCTGCGTTGGCCAAAGCCCTGGCCGAGGGCACCCGGGTGAAGGCCATCTGCGTCATCAATCCTGGCAACCCCACGGGTGGTGTCCTGGATGAGGCCAACATCCGGATGGTGGTCGAGTTCGCCCAGGAGCATGGACTCTCGATCCTGGCGGATGAGGTCTACCAGGAGAACGTCTATCGGGAGGGGGACTCCTTCGTGTCCTTTGCCAAGGTGCATCAGGCCCTGGACGCCAAAGACGTCTCTCTCTTCAGCTTCCACTCCTGCTCCAAGGGACTCCTGGGGGAGTGCGGCATGCGGGGCGGTTACTTCGAGTACCGCAACGTTCCCGAGGACGTGTCTGCCCAGATCCTCAAGCTCCAGAGCGTGTGTCTGTGCGCCAACCTCGTCGGTCAGGCCGCCGTCTATGCCATGGTGCATCCCCCCAAGCCCGGCATGCCTTCCCACCCCCTCTACATCCAGGAGCGGCGGACCATTCTGGAAGCGCTCAAGCTACGGGCCACCCTCCTGGTGGAAGGCCTGAACCGCATAGAAGGCATCACCTGCAACACCATAGCGGGGGCCATGTATGCCTTCCCCGCCATCACCCTGCCGCCCGGTCGCACGGACTCCGACTACGCCATGGCGCTGCTGGAGGAGACGGGGATCTGTGTGGTGCCTGGCTCGGGCTTCGGCCAGGCCGAGGGCACGGCCCACTTCCGCACCACCATCCTGCCGCCCACGGACAAGATCCAGAAGGTGGTGGAGGCCATCGGCGCCTTCCAGCGCAACTACCGCTGACCGACAGCTCCCCACAGCTCGGTACGGAGCGGCTCTGCGCAGTCTCCGCGCCCTGCCATCCACAGAGGAATCCCATGCGTCCTGAGCATCCCATTGTCCTGATCACCGGCGCCTCCAGCGGCTTCGGCGCTGCCATGGCCCGCCTGCTGGCCGCCCAGGGCTGTCACCTGGCACTGGGCGCCCGCCGCCTGGACCGGGTGCAGGTGCTCGCCGATGAGCTGGCCTCCGCCCACGGTGTGCAGACCTTCGCCGGCCAGGTGGACACCCGCGACACGGCCAGCGTGAATGCCTTCGTGGCCGCCGCCGCGGCCGCCCTGGGCGGACTGAATGTGCTGGTGGCCAACGCCGGCCTCGCCAGTGGTGTCCACAAGCTGTGGGAGATCCCGGACGAGGACCTGGAAGCCATGCTGCGCACCAACGTTGAGGGGGTGGTGAAGACCATCCGTGCGGGCCTGCCGCACCTCCGTCAATCGGGCTGGGGCCACATCTTCTTCATCGGCTCGACCGCCGGCCACCAGCCCTACGAGGGCGGCACGGTCTACTGCGCCAGCAAGTTCGGTGTGAAGGCCATGGCCCAGGCCCTCCGCCTCGAGCTCTGCGGGGAACAGATCCGGGTGACCTCCGTGGACCCGGGCATGGCCGAGACCGAGTTTTCCGCCGTCCGCCTGAAGGACGATGCCAAGGCCAAGTCGGTCTACCAGGGCGTGAATCCCCTCCAGGCCGAGGACGTGGCCGAGTGTGTGCGCTGGTGCCTGAGCCTGCCCGACCACGTGAACATCGATGAGATCCTGGTCAAGTGCCTGGATCAGGCTGCCATCCACAAGATCCATCGGCGGGCCTAGCCCCGGCTGAGCCTGCGGGTGAGGGGCAGGGCGGCCAGGAGGGCCAGGGCTCCAAGGGCCCAGCCGGTGCGATAGCCCCAGTGCCCGATGGCCCAGCCCAGGGTGAAGCTGCCGATCCCGATGCCGGCATCGAAGGCGAAGAGCAGGGTGCCGAAGGCAGAGCCGCGCCGCTTGGGGTCGACCGTCCCCAGCAGGCGAGCGTTGAGCAGGGTGTGGAGCATGCTGTAGCCCGCACCGTAGAGCAAGGCTGAGAGCGCATGGCGCAGGGTTCCACCAGGCAGGGCCGCCAGCAGGGCCATGCCTGCAAAGGCCCAGAGCAGCATGGCCGGCAGGCGCCGGCTGGGATTGTGCCCGAAGCCATGGCGCAGCATGAACAACCGCATGCCCACCATGCCCACGGCCATGCAGGAGAGGAACACCGAAGGCACGCGCATACCCAGTTCGAGGCCTTCCTGGGCGGTGTAGGTCCCCAGGGCGCCGTAGCCCAGGGCCACGCAGAAGAGCACCAGGCTCGGGGCAAAGGCTGCGGAGTCAGGCCACATGAACCCCTCGGCCCGGGCGTGGGGGTGGTCCTCGGGCAGGGTCCGCCCCAGGGCCGCCAGGAACAGGAACAGCACCGAGAGGTAGAGGCCGATGGGCGCAAAGCCCCAGCGCTGGTGGATCCACAGGCCCAGCAGCGGGCCCACGATGACCCCGCCAGGACTGGCCAGGCCAAACAGGCTGAGGCCATCGGCGCGGCGTTCCTCCGGCAGCACCTTGGCCATGGAGGCCATGGTGGCGGTCAGCAGCCCGGACCACACAATGCCATGAGGGGCCGCCAGGGCATAGAAGCCCCAGCGGGTGGGCAGCAGGCCATAGGCCGCAAGGAAGCCGCCGAACAGCACGGCGCAGGCGACCACCAGCCGGCGGTGGCCCACCCGGTCCCCGAGGGCTCCCGTGAACAGGGCACCTGCGGCGCTGCCCAGGGTGAACAGGGTCATGAAGCGGCCGCTCTCGGCCAGGCTGGCCCCCAACTCCCGCAGGCGGAGGGGCACCGTCGGAAACAGCTGGAAGGCTGCGAAGAAGGTGACGAAGGTCAGCATCCACGCCAGGGCGAACTGTCGCGTCATCAGTGGGGGGCGTGTCGGGGAAGGCTCCGTCATGGTTCCAGGATGGCAGACGGGGTCGGTGCGGCGATGCGGCGGGCCAGGGGGATGGCCAGGAGCAGGAGCAGCGCACCGGCCTGCCAGCCCAGGCGGAAGCTGGCATGCTCCATGACCCAGCCCAGGAGGAGGGCGCCCATGGCCGTGGCGGCGTCAAAGGCGAAGAAGAGGGCCCCCACGGCGGCACCCCGCCGCTCGGCGGGTGTGGTCTCGAAGATGTGCATGAACAGCAGGGTGTGCACCATGCCGTAGCCCCCACCGTAGATGAGGCCTGCGGCCAGGTGCCGAGCCATGCCGCCCGGAGCCAAGGCCAGGAGGGCGTGGCCGGCGGCCGCCAGGGCGAGCATGCCCGGCAGGAGGGTCACCGGCCGGCGGCCCATGCCTGTCACCGACAGCAGGCCCCGCATGAGCACCATGCCCAGGGCAAAGCAGGTGAGGAAGGTGGAGGGCCAGGCCATGCCCAGAGCCTTGGCTTCCTGAGCGCTGTAGGGCGGCATGGGGCCGAAGCCCAGGCCCACGAGCATCATCACGCCCACCGGGCCCCACACGGCCCGGTCCGGCCACTGGAAGAGCATGGGCTTGGGGCCTGCTGGCAGCACTTCCCGGGGGAGGGCGCCGATGAGGGCGTGGAGGATGGCGAAGACCATAGCGAGGGCGAACAGCATCCAGGCAAAGCCCAGGTGAGGGAGCAGCCAGAGGCCCAGCAGTGGTCCCAGGGCCACCCCGCCGGGGCCGGAGAGGCCAAAGAGCGACATCCCCTGGGCCCGGTGCTTCAGGGACAGGATGCCCCCCACCTTGGCGAGGGAGGCGGTCCGGAGGGCCGACCAGAGCAACCCATGCACGGGCGCCAGGAGGTAGAAGCCCCAGCGCACCTGGAGGACGGCGTAGGCGGCGAGGATCAGCACCAGGATCAGGGAGGCCAGGCGGAGCACCCGGCGGGGCCCCAGGCGATCCCCCAGGGGCCCGGTGAACAGGGAACCGAAGCCCGACCCCAGCATGAACGCCGTCTGAAAGCGGCCACTCTCCGCCAGGCTGGCACCCATGTCTCGGAGGTGCAGGGGCACCACCGGGAACAGCTGGTAGCCCGCCGCGAAGACCAGGAAGTAGAAAGCCCAAAGGATCAGGAAGGGACCGGTGAAGATCCCTTCCTGCTCCAAATCCGCTGCCGCAACCATCTCTTCAGAATGGCATGGGCACGGTCATCTGCCGCGGCCATTGGCGCGGTTCTCAGGGCATGGGAACGCTTCCTGCTCGCTTGGGCAGACCAGCCCAGGGGTGCTGTCACTTGTCCCGGAACTTGGCGTGGCAGTCTGCGCAGGTGGCCTTGATCTCGCCTAGCTTCACCTTGGTAGCAGCCTCATCGCCCTTGGTGGCAGCCTCTGCCGCAGCCTTCGCCAGGTCTGAGACCTGCTGATGCAGCACACGACGCTCCCCTTCGGCCCCGCCGGCCACCTTGGCCGCCTGGGCAGAGAGCTCGCCGGCATCCTTGGCCACGGCCGCCAGGTCCTTGGCGCCGAGGTTCTGGCTCATGGCCTTCATCCAGGCCGCCCGGGCTTGCATGACCTTCTGGATGGGGCGCAGCTCAGTCTGGGCCACGGCCAGGGTGGCGAGGCTCAGGGTGGTTAGGGTCAATAGCAGTGCAGTCTTTCTCATGGGGGGTCTCTCCGGGCCGCGCAAGATGCGGGATGGGACGAGTGTAGGCAAGCCCAACCCTGGACCAACCCTCCGGTTCTGAGAAAGGGACCGGTCCGGTAGGGCCTACCTTTGGCGGCCTCTCTAGCACTCACGCTATGCTTCCGTGGACCCTCCTGGAGGCCCTCATGTTCCGACGCGTGGACGACTTCAAGACCATCTGGCAGCAGGAAGCGGACAAGACCCTGCTCGTGCTCGGGGCCATCCCGGACGCAGCGGCCCACCAGGCTGTGGACGAGGGCCACCGGGACCTGCGACGCCTGGCCTGGCATCTGGTCGAGACCCTCCTGGAGCTGCCCCACCACTTGGGGCTGCAGGTGAAGGGGCCGGTGGCCCTGGGGCCGGATGGGTTTATTGGAGCGCCACCCCCCACCATGGCCGAGATCGCCGCCGCCTATCAGGCTGTCAGCGACTCGCTGCTCGACCATGTGGGTAGCTGGAGCAACTCCGAGCTGGGGCGAAACTTCAGCCTGTACGGGGAGACCTGGACGGGCGCCTTCGCCCTCCAGGTGCTGGTGGCCCACCAGACTCATCACCGGGGGCAGATGACCGTGCTGATGCGCCAGGCCGGTCTGGTGGTCCCCGGCCTCTACGGTCCCGCCAAGGAAGGCTGGGGTCCGCTCGGCCTGAGTGCGCCGAGGGTCTGAGCCTTCGGAGCCGGGTGGGAAGGATTGGGGCATTCCGGTGCAGAGGGGGCCCAAGGTCAGCCCCTTCTGGCACGGCGGGGGCGGACAGCTCCCTTCCCTTTGACTGCAAACACCCTGGCCCGGGCAGAGGGGCAGGGCTAAGGGGCCAGTCCCTGCCGCACGGGCCCCAGCGGCCAGCGCCAAGCCGGTCCAATTCCATGGACAGGCTTTTTATTAACACCAGAAAAAGAATCAATAAATCATTTTTGTTTAGATAATTTTCAAGAACCTAATAGATGCCATGGAAGAGATGTGGCATCCATGAAATGTCTAGATTTATTAAGAAGGCAACGCGGTACTCCTTATGGAGGAAAAACATTCCTCTATCTCCAAATAATAAAGCAATAAGGGCTTCAGTCTGTGTATCAAGGGATTTCGAAGTCTGGTTATACCTTCCTTGACAGACCCAATTAATGTCTGACGATTTGGCTTAAGTAAGCATTATTACCTACTTCAAGCGCAAATTGGCGCCTTTTCTGAGGTTTAGCCTGTGGATACCCTGCACTCCGCCCAGACCGATCTCCTCAGGGTCGCCGTCACTCGTTGCACCATGCTGGCCAAGGCTCGGATCGGCATGGATGCCGGCCCCCTGGATCTCCTGCTGGCCCCGGGAGGGAACCTTCTCCGAATCCAGGATCCGGCGGTGGTGGCACTGATGGGGACGCTCCGGATGGAGGGTATCCCCCTCGAGTTCAAGGTGCGGCCCCGGCATCCCGAGGGCCAGGTGCTCTGCCTGATGGTGGGGCAGGGTGAGGCTCGGGTCTGCGTGCCCCTGAAGGCTTGGTTGCCCCAACCAGTGTCCGCCGAGGCGCCCCCCATGGTGCCCGACGTGGCCCTCCGGGACGTCCTAGGTGGTTTGTTCGCAGCGCTAACAGCCCTTCGCAAGCCTGTCGTCCCACCCGCTCCGTCCCCCCCGGCGCGGAACCCCACCCTTGCCGTTGCCCGCCGACTCCCGCACACCGAGGCGCCTCGTGTCCTACCCCGGTAATGGGCTCCGAGGGGGCTCTCGCCCTGGCAGCGGGAACCTGGGCTTGCCTCCCGGGCGCAGCCCCAGAACCCCGGAAGCAAGGAGCGGCGATCCGCTCCGCCCCTTCTCGGAGGGGCTGGGCGGTTCTGCCCATCGGCGCCGGTGGCTCTGTCTGTCGCCCGTGGAAAATCCGCTGCCACCTCTGGCTGATGCCCCCGAGGCCTTCGACGCCCAGGCGGCCGCCCTCCCGAGCGCTCTTCGTGGCCCCCTGGTACGGATTCGGCCCGGCCAGGTGATCCAGGCTGTCGCAGAAGTGGTTGCCGCCGACGGAGGAGCGCATCTCTGCGGCAGGGTCACCATCCCACTCCTGGACCAGGCCTCTGTGGGGACTGACTTGGCTGATGAGGATGAGGCCTGGTATCGGGCGGATCTGCTTCTCCATGGGATCTTTACTCGCCAAGGGCACCAGGCTGTCCTCCGCTTTGAGCCAGGGCCACCCCTGGCTCTGACGGTGAGCGTGCTCATCCCCCTGGCTGGCGGCGAGACTCCCCCCCGGCTGGAGGAGCTGCTCTCCAGCGCCTTCCTGGGCTGAGGGTCGTTGGGGACCGAGAGAAAGCCCTCAACCTTCCATGGGGGGTGTCGTATCCCTACCACCCCCAAGGAGGAGTTCCTATGCCTGCCCATTCCTATCTGTCCGGTCTGCTGTGCTCGGGCCTCGCCCTGGCCGCAGCCGTGCCTCTTCCCGCTGCGGTCAAGGCCGCTGCTGTCGCCCCTGTCCCGGGGAAGGCCCAGCCGGCACCCCTCATCGACCGCGAAAAGTTCTTCGGCAACCCCGAGATCGCCGCCGCCCAGCTGTCCCCCGATGGGAAGTGGATCGCCTTCCTGAAGCCCTGGAAGGACACCCGGAATGTCTGGGTGAAGAAGGTCGGCGAGCCCTACGCCAAGGGCCGCCTCATCACCGCTGACCCCAAGCGGCCCATCCCCGGCTTCTTCTGGAGCCGGGACAGCAAGCAGATCCTCTTTGTCCAGGACAAGGATGGGGACGAGAACTTCAATGTCTACGCCGTGGATCCCGCTGCCACCCCTGCCCCCGGGAAGGAGGCCCCCGAGGCCCGCAACCTGACCGCCGCCAAGGGGGCCAGGGCCATGATCTACGCCGTGCCCAAGGCCGACCCGGATGCCATCTACGTGGGTCTCAATGATCGCGATGCGGCCTGGCACGATGCCTACAAGGTGCGCATCTCCACCGGCGAGCGGACCCTCCTCCGCAAGAACACCGAGCGCATCGCGGGGTGGGTCTTCGACAAGCAGGCGAACCTGCGCTTGGCCCTGCGCACCACGGAAAAGGGCGACACCGAGGTCCTCCGGGTGGACCCCACAGGCTTCACCAAGGTCTACGAGTGCGGCGTCTTTGAGTCCGCCAGCCCCGTGGCGTTCCACAAGGACGGCAAGCGGGTCTACCTCGAGACCAACAAGGGTGCCCGGGATCTGGTGGAGCTGGTGCTCTTCGACCCCGCCACCGGCAAGGAGACCAAGATCGAGTCCGATCCCAAGGGTCGGGTGGACTTCGGCGCGGCCATCTTCTCCGAGATCACGGACGAGCTGATCGCCACCACCTATCTGGATGACCGCACGCAGATCTACTGGAAGGACAAGGCCTGGGAAGCGGACTTCAAGCTGATCCAGAAGCAGCTGCCGGGCAAGGAGATCGGCCTGGCCTCCACCACCGATGACGAGCAGGTCTGCATGATCTCCGCCTCCAGCGATCGGGACCCCGGTGGCCGCTACCTCTTTGACCGGCGCACCAAGAAGCTCTCCCTGGAGTACGTCTCCCGCCAGGACCTGCCCCGGGAGCCCCTGGTGGCCATGCAGCCCATCCGCTACAAGTCCAGCGATGGCCTGGAAATTCCCGCCTACCTCAGCCTGCCCAAGGGCGTCCCCGCCAAGAACCTGCCCCTGGTGGTCTTCCCCCACGGCGGGCCCTGGGCCCGGGACCAGTGGGGCTTCAACCCCTACGCTCAGTTCCTGGCCAACCGCGGCTATGCGGTGCTGGCCCCCAACTTCCGGGGCTCCACGGGCTACGGCAAGAAGTTCCTCAACGCTGGCAACAAGCAGTGGGGCGACCGCATGCAGGACGACCTCACCTGGGGCGTGAAGCACCTGGTGGCCAAGGGCATCGTGGATCCCAAGCGGGTTGGCATCATGGGCGGCTCCTACGGCGGCTACGCCACCCTCGCCGGTGTGGCCTTCACGCCGGACGTCTACGCTGCGGCGGTGTCCATCGTCGGACCCTCCAACCTGCTGACCCTCCTCGAGACCATCCCCCCCTACTGGGAGGCTGGCCGCATCCTCTTCCACGAGCGCATGGGCGACCCCAACACGCCTGAGGGCAAGAAACAGCTGGAGCGCCAGTCCCCCCTGAACTCTGTGGCGAAGATCCACACCCCGCTGCTGGTAGTGCAGGGCGCCAACGACCCCCGGGTGAAGAAGGCCGAGAGCGAGCAGATTGTCATCGCCCTGCGCGACCGCGGCTTCCCAGTGGAGTACATCTGTGCACCGGATGAGGGCCACGGCTTCGCCCGGCCCGTGAACAACCAGGCCATGATGGCCGCCGCCGAGAAGTTCCTGGCCAAGCACCTCAAGGCCCGCTTCCAGGAAGGCGGCAAGGCCGATGTCATGAGCCGTCTCCCCGAAATCACGGTGGATCCCAAGACCGTGGTCCTGGCCAAGAAGGCCGATGCGGGGGCCGTGGGTGTGCCGAAGCCCGTGGCCAGTCCTGCCGCCGGGACCTTCACCTACACTGGCACCCTGGCCATGGGGCCCCAGAGCATGCCCCTCTCCATGGTCCGCACCATCAAGGAAGAGGCTGGTACCTGGGTGGTGACCGATGCCACCAAACTGCCGGGCGGGGATGCCACGGACACCACCACCCTGGCCAAGGGGAGCCTGGTGCCCCTCAAGCGGTCGGTGAAGCAGGGCCCCGTCACCATCGAGATGGCCTTCGAGGGCAGCAAGGCCTCCGGCTCCATGGCCATGGGCGGGGATCCCAAGCCCTTCAGCATCGACCTGGGCGGCGGTGCCTTCGCCGATGGCTCCGGGGCCCAGGATGCCTTGGCCTGCCTGCCGCTGGCGGCTGGCTACACGGTCACCTTCCGCAATGTCGACCTGCAGAGGCAGAAGGTTCAGCTCAAGCAGGCCAAGGTCGTGGCCGCGGAGGACCTGACGGTTGCTGCGGGTACCTTCAAGGCCTGGAAGTTGACCCTCACCTCCGCCGATGGCGATCCCGGAAGCACGGACATGTGGGTGGATGCGGTCACCCGCAAGGTGCTGAAGACCGTCGCCACCCTGCCCCAGATGGGCGGGGCAGTGGTCACCCTCGAGCTGCAGAAGTAGGCTCTTGCGCAGGACAGAAAAGGCCGGGCATCCGCCCGGCCTTTTCCATTCCCACCCTGCTTAGCGCTCGAGGATGAAGGTCACCGGCCCATCGTTGACCAGCTCGACCTCCATGTGCTCCTGGAAGAAGCCAGACTTCACCCGGGGATGCTGATCCTTCAGCAGCTCCAGGAACCGGCGGAAGAGGACCCGGGCCTCATCCTGCTTCATGGCCCGATCAAAGGAGGGGCGGCGCCCCTTGGCGATGCTGCCCGCCAGGGTGAACTGGCTCACGGCCAGGATCTCGCCCCCGGTGTCCTGGAGGCTCAGGTTCATCTTGCCGTCCGCATCGTAGAAGATACGAAGGGAGGCGATCTTGGCGGCGGCCCAGGTGCAGGTCTCCTCCGTGTCCCCGGCTTCCAGTCCCACCAGCACCAGGAGCCCAGGGCCGATGGTGGCTTCGAGCTCGCCGCTCCGTACCGTGGCCCGCTGGATCCGCTGGATGACAGCCTTCACGGCTGCCCTCGTCCCAGCTCCGAGCGCACCTTGGCGGCCAGCTCCCGGGCTTCGGGGTGGCCGAGCCAGGTGGCCAACAGCCCATAGCTGAGTGCACAGAGGCCCACCAGGGGCAGCAGGCGCAGGCTCAGGGCCCAGCGGGTAAAGGCGTGGGGGGCATCCAGGTGCAGGGCCAGGGCGCCGAGCCAGGCCAGGAGTCCCATGAGCACAGCGGCGGCCAGGGCCCGGGCCAGGGCTCCCAGGAGGGGGCGCAGGCTGAGGCCTGGCAGACGGGGGCGCAGACGGAACAGAACCCCCAGCAGGCCCGCCAGGCTGGCCAGGCCATTGGCCAGGGCCAGACCGCCAGTGCCCAGGGGCTTGAGCAGCGCGAGGCTGAGGGCCACGTTGAGCACGAGGGTGCACCCCGCCATCACGGCAGGACCCCGGTAGTCCTTGAGGGCATAAAGGGCCTGGTTGCCCAGGCGCTGGCTGGCCACGAAGACCAGCCCCACAGCTCCGAAGGCCACGGTGAGGGCCGTCCAGTCGGCCGCGGCCGGGGCATAGGCGCCGGTGCGGAAGAGCAGGGCGCAGATGGGCCGGGCCAGGACAGCCAAGCCCACAGAGGCTGGCAGCACCAGCAGGGCTGAGGCCGAGAGGGACTGGACGAGGCTGCGGTTCAGGGCGGGCCAGTCCCGGGCCTCGGCCTGCCGGCTCAGGGTGGGCAGGCCGGCCGTGGCCAGGCTCATGGCGAAGAGTCCCAGCACCATCTCGCCCATCATGCCGCTGTTGTAGAGGACCATCTGGGCACCGTCCGGCAGGCTGGAGGCCAGCATGGTACTGATGAGGGCGTTGATGGGGTAGATGCCCGCCGCCAGGAGGCCCGGCCCCATGCGCCCCAGGGCCTTGCGCACCCATGGGTCCCGCAGGTGCAGGCCGAAGGAGAGGCTGAAGCCCTCCTGGCGCACCGCCGGCAGGACCACCACCAGCTGCAGGATGCCGCCTGCGAGGACAGCGAAGGCGCACACCAGGGAGACGGTCTCAAAGGAGGCCGGGCCACCGCGCTCCAGCACCCGCAGGGTGGTCCAGCCGAAGGCGATGAAGGCGAGGTTCCAGAACACGGAGACTGAGGCTGCCAGGGCGAAGCGGTGGCGTAGGTTGAGCAGGCCCGTGAAGCCGGCGGTGAGGCTCACCAGGGCCAGGTAGGGGAACATGATGCGGCCCAGCCGGGCGGTAAGCTCCCCCTGGGCGCCGGGTCGGCCCAGCATGAGCAGGCCCGCCAGGGGCCCCATGAAGAGCAGGACCAGGGCCACACCCACCAGCAGGATGGCCAGCAGGGTCCCCAGGAAGCGGGCGGCCACGGCCTTCACTGCCGCCTCGCCCTCGGCGGCCTCGGCCTCCGCCAGGGTGGGGAGGAAGGCGGCGGTCATGGTGCCTTCCGCTGTGAAGCGGCGCAGGAGGTTGGGCAGGCGGAAGGCCACGGCGTAGGCGTCGGCGGCGGCGCTGGCCCCCAGCACATGGCTGAGGAAGAAGGTCTGGAGCAGGCCCGTGAGGCGACTCAGGAGCGTCATTAAGGACACCACCGCGGCGGAGCGCAGCAGGCCAGGGGGTTTGGGTGAGGTACTCATGGCCTGAGCAGCAGGTAGAGGCCGACGGCGACGTTACCCACGCCGGAGAGGGCGTAGAGGGCTCGGCGGAAGCGGGCCTGGCTGCCCATGCGCTGGGCCAGCCAGCCGGCTCCGGCACTCAGCAGGGTGAACATGAGGGTGATGCCCAGGCCAAAGAGCAACAGGGCCTCCAGGAACTGCACCTGGCCCGAGATCCCTGCATTCTTCATCAGGGTCGTGAAGCCTCGGACGCCCCCCAGGCCGAAGAAGGCCCCCAGCCAGGCGGCGGCGTGGTGGTGGCCGTGGACGGCGGCGCCATGGACATGGTGCTTGGGGGTGTGGCGGGGCAGGGGCAGGATGGGCGAGACCAGGGTGCGGCGGGGAGGGGTCTGGGCCGGCCGGGAGCCAGGGGTGAGGCGGAGGCGGACCGGCCGGGCCCCCCGGGTGTGCTGGTGCGGGTGGTCGTGAGAGAGGGGGCCGTGCTGGTGGGGGTGGGTGTGCGTGGCCAGGGTGCGCAGGCCCAGGGCCGCCGCCAGATTCCAGAGGCCCAGGGCCAGCACCAGGGTCCAGGCCAGGCGGTCCATCCAGAGGAAGAAGGCATCGCCCAGGAAGGTCTGCCCCAGGAAGGCCGCCGCCACGGCCAGCACCGCCACCGCCAGCATGTGGGAGAGGCCAAAGGCCACGCCCACCTTCCAGGCCCCGCGGCGGGTGCCGGCCAGCGACACCCCGGTCACCACGGCCACATGGTCGGGTTCTACGGCATGAAGAATGCCCAGGTAGAGCGGCAGGAGCATGGCCTGATCATAGCCTGGGGGCGGTGTCCCCTGGCGAGGCCTGATGCGCCATGGGGCCAAGCCCCGGGTCCAGAGCAGACGAATCGGCAGGGACTGGGGGGCAAGGACTGGAGCCGCTAGCCGGAATTGAACCAGCGACCATCCGCTTACAAGGCGGGCGCTCTACCAACTGAGCTATAGCGGCACGAGGTCCAGTCTAGCGGAGGTGGGGGTGCGGTGGCCAACCCGGATGGCTAACGCGGGTCCCCGGCGGGGTTCCGCTTGAGCTCTTCCATGAACGTCTCCATCCACTTGGTGGAGAAGGTCCCTGCGATGAAGTCCGGATGGTCCATGATGCGGCGGTGCAGGGGCGCCGTGGTCTTGATGCCCTCGATGACCAGGGTGTCCAGGGCCCGGCGCATGCGGGCGATGGCCTCGGCGCGGTCGCTGCCATAGGCGATGAGCTTGGCCACCATGGAGTCGTAGTGGGGCGGGATCACCGCATCCTGGTGCATGGCCGTGTCCACCCGGATGCCGGGGCCGCCGGGGAAGTGCAGGGCGGTGATGCGGCCGGGGCTGGGGGTGAACTTGAAGGGATCCTCGGCGTTGATGCGGCACTCGATGGCATGGCCCTTCTGGACCACGTCCTCCTGGCGGAAGCTCAGCTTCTGGCCGGCGGCGATGCGCAGCTGTTCCTTGACGATGTCGATGCCGGTGACCAGCTCCGTGACCGGGTGCTCCACCTGGACGCGGGTGTTCATCTCCATGAAGAAGAAGTCCCCCCGCTTGTCGAGGAGGAACTCGATGGTGCCAGCGTTGTAGTAGCCCACGGCCTTGGCAGCCATGACGGCGGTATCGCAGATGCGCTGGCGGAGGGCCGGGTCCAGGACAGCACTGGGGCTCTCCTCGATGAGCTTCTGGTGGCGGCGCTGGATGGAGCACTCGCGCTCGCCCAGGTGCACCACATTGCCGTGCTGGTCGCCCATGATCTGGACTTCGATGTGGCGCGGCTCCAGGAGGTACTTCTCCATGTAGACGCTGTCATCCCCGAAGGCACCCTTGGCCTCACTGCGGGCGTTGTTGTACAGGTCGGGCAGCTCTTCCGGGTTGTTGCAGATGCGCATGCCGCGTCCGCCGCCGCCGGAGCTGGCCTTCACGATGACGGGATAGCCGATCTGCTCGGCCACCACCAGGGCCTCCTCGACGGTCTCGATGATGCCGTCGCTGCCGGGCATGAGGGGGACACCCGCTGCCAGCATGGTGGCCTTGGCCTGGGACTTGTTGCCCATCTTGCGGATGATCTCCGCACTGGGGCCGATGAAGGTGATGCCGCAGGCCTGGCAGACCTCGACGAAGTGGGGGTTCTCGCTGAGGAAGCCGTAGCCCGGATGGATGGCCTCGGCGCCCGTGACCTCCGCCGCCGCGATGACCTGGGGGATGTTCAGGTAGGACTTGCCGGAGGGCGGGGGGCCGATGCAGACTTCCTCGTCGGCGAAGCGGACATGCAGGGCGTTGCGGTCGGCCTCGGAATAGACCGCCACCGTCTGGACGCCCATCTCCTTGCAGGCCAGGATCACCCGCAGGGCGATCTCGCCCCGGTTGGCGATGAGGACCTTCTTGAAGGGAGGCGCATCATTGGGGGCCGGCTTGGCCGGTGCCTTGCGCTTGATGGCGGCGCCCATGGCTACCCGATCCTCACAGCGTAGAGGCGCTCGCCGTACTCCACGGGGGTGCCGTTCTCCACCAGGACCTTGATGACCTCGCCCGCCACGTCGGACTCGATCTCGTTCATGAGCTTCATGGCCTCGATGATGCAGAGGGTCTGGCCAGGCCTGACGAAGTCACCGGACGAGACATAGGGCGGGGCGGTGGGATTGGAAGATCGGTAGAAGGTGCCGACGATGGGGCTGGTGACGTAGTGGATGGCGGGATCCTCAGCGGCGACCACGGCCGGGGCGGGGGCTGCAGGCGCCGCTGGGGCTGGCTGGGCAGCCGGGGCGACCACCATCATGGGGGCGGGTGCCGGGGCCGGGGCCTGGTAGACAGGGGGCGGGCCATCCTTGCGGATGCGGAAGCGCATGTCCCCGGCCTCAAATTCGAACTCCTGAAAGGGCTCGCGCCCGGCAAGGGCAATGAGGGCCTTGATGTCTTCCAGGCCCAGCGGGGTGGTGGCAGCGGCCTTGGAGGTGGCCTGGGGTTTCTTCGGGGCAGGCTTTGCAACAGCGGGCTTCTTCCGGGGGGTGCTCATCAGGACTCCAACGGTCGATACAGTCTGGGAAAGGGGTCGAGGATACCAAGGCCCGGGGGGGCTGGGATCACGAATCCCCTTCCGGTGTGGGAGCGGGAACCTTTTTCTTGATTCGGCCGCCGGTTTCTTCTGGACGGTATTCTTTCCGGGCAGCATCGAGGATGCCATTGAGAAATTGTGTGCCTTCCTGGTCGCTGAACTCTTTCACGATCTCCAGGGCCTCGTTGATGACGATGGGGAAGGGGACTTCCCGCACGAACATGAGCTCGTAGAGGCCGAGGCGGAGGAGGTTCCGGTCCACGGCAGCCATGCGGTGGATCTTCCAGTGCTCGGCGTACTTCGTCAGCACGCCATCAATGGCTTCCAGGTGGCCGTGCACCCCATCCACCAGGCGGCGGGCATAGTAGAAGGCATCGCGATTCAGGTCCTGGATGGCGCAGAAGCCCGCAAAGACCTGATCCGGGGCATAGCCCGTCAGGTCCATGGCGTAGAGCATCTGCAGGGCGTATTCCCGGCCCCGGCGGCGGACACCCATCTACTTGTGCCCTTTCTTGGGGGCCAGGGTGTGGGCGAGATCCACCATCTCGAGGACGCTCATGGCGGCCTCCCAGCCCTTGTTGCCCATCTTGGCGCCGGCCCGGTCGATGGCCTGTTCCACGCTGTCGGTGGTCAGCACGCCGAAGCTGAGGGGCAGGCCGGTGTCCAGGGCCACCTGGGCGGCACCCTTGGTGACCTCGGCGGCGATCAGGTCGAAGTGCGGGGTGCCCCCGCGGATGACCGTTCCCAGGACGATGACGCCGGCATAGCGGCCGCTCTGGGCCGCCAGCTTGGCCGCCTGAGGCAGCTCAAAACTGCCGGGGACGCGGATGAGGTCCATCTGTTCCTCCTGCCCGCCATGTCGGAGGATGCAGTCCTGGGCGCCCTGAATGAGGCGCTCGACAATGAAGTCGTTCCAGCGCGCGGCCACCAGGGCGAAGCGATCGCCTGGATGCACGCAGATGTGGCCCTCAAAGATCCCCATGGGAACCCCCCGAAAGGTGGTTGAAGAGGAAAAAGTCTATCACGCCCGCCTTGTTGACCAAGGGGAAAGGCGGGGCCTGCGCCTCTGGGTGGAAGAGGGGCCAAGGAACGAGCCGGGTGACGTCCAGATTTTTCATGCTGGTCTTGAGGTATCGAAACAAGTCAATTAATACCTAAGGTTGCCACTCAAGCGATGGCCGAGTTCCAGCGGCTGACGGCCTTGTCCAACAAAACCCCGCCTTGACTGGCAGGGGTTCTGAGGGACTTTGATGGAATCCGACGGCAACATCCCCGATGCGCCCTCAGGATCGCTGCACGCACATCCAGGGGTTCCATGTCCGAAGATCTGTCCTCCAGAAGCATTGGCCACAGCATCAACTTCTGGCGCGGGTGCGGGACCATCAAGGCCTCCTGCGCCAGCTGCTACCAGAATGATTGTGGCGTTCGCTTCCACGATGCCCGGCGGAGCATCTCGGCCAACGACAGGGGCACCATGGTTCTGGCCCCTCATACCTTCAGCCAGGAGGGGCGCCCAGCCCCTTTCGCCCTCCGCCTGGGGGCGGCCCGCAGAGAGGCCCTGGCCTATGAGCAGCGGGCCCTGGTGTCGGGCCAGGTCTATCGGGTCTTTGCCAACTCCATGGGTGACTTCTGGGACGAACGCCCGGATCTGCTGCAGGCCCGACGGACGGCCCTGGAGGTCATGCGGCAGACCCCACACCTGGCCTGGATGGTTCTTACCGCTCGTCCAGAGGCCATCCCGGGCCTCCTCAGGGCCATCCTCCAGGAGGCCAGGGCCGAGATGGAGACTGCGCCCAGTGACGAAGGCGGCCTCTTCATTGACTGGCTCAAGGCCTGGGTAGATGGCCAGGCCCCGCGCAACATCTGGCTGGGAACCACCATGGGGGGCTCGGAGGAGGCCCAGGGGCGGATCATTGACCTCCTGAAGGTGCCCGCCGCCGTCCGCTTTCTCTCCTGCGACCTCTGCTGCCCCAAGGCCCTGTTCGGGGCCCACCGCCGCCGCTACCGGCTCCACAGCAGGCGCAACCTGGAAAAGCCCCTGGTGGCAGGAACCACCGCCGAGGCTTTTCTGAGGGATGTTCTGGGCTACCTGAGACCAGGGCGGGAGGCCAGGGTCCTGGGGCAGGTCACACCGTGACGGTGTCGGCCACCTCGCGGAAGTCGGCGATCTGGTCGAAGTTCATGTAGCGGTAGATGTCGGCGGACTTCTGGGCGATGACGCCCACCAGCTCCGTGTACTCGGCCACCGTCGGGATCTTCCCGAGGAGAGCGCAGATGGAGGCCAGCTCGGCAGAGCCCAGGTAGACCCGGGTGTCGAGGCCCAGGCGGTTGGGGAAGTTGCGAGTGGAGGTGGACATGGCTGTGCTGCCCTTGCGGACCTGAGCCTGGTTGCCCATGCACAGGGAACAGCCGGGCATCTCCATGCGGGCCCCGGTGCGGCCCAGGATGCCGTAGTAGCCTTCCTGGGTGAGCACGTAGGCATCCATCTTGGTGGGGGGGGCGATCCAGAGGCGTGTGGCCAGATCGGTCTTGCCGTCCAGCAGCTTCCCGGCAGCGCGGAAGTGGCCGATGTTCGTCATGCAGGAGCCGATGAAGACCTCGTCGATCTTGTCGCC
>CAIMFT010000172.1 GCA_903840385.1 uncultured Holophagaceae bacterium | reverse complement strand
GCAACTGGCTGTTATGGCCCAGGCTTTCAGGGAAGCTGGCGACCAGGCGGAGTGCTTTCCCGGTGCGGCGGAGGCCGTCGGGGCGGTGCGGGACCTGGCTCGGGTGGCGCTGCTGTCCAACACCCAGACTTTTGGCCTGGAGATGCTGGACCGGTTGGGCATTCCTGAGCGCATCCGGACCCGCCTGCTGAGCGCCGAGCTCGGGGTCCTCAAGCCCGAGCCTGCGGCCTTCGAGGCGGTGCAGCGCAAGCTCGGTGTGTTCCCCGGCAACCTGGTGATGGTGGGGGACAGCTGGACCGACGATGTGGAAGGCGCCGTGAATGCGGGCTGGACCGCCGTCTGGGTGAACCGGGAGGGGGCCCCACGGCCGGCTCACGATATTGAAGCCCTCATCTACGAAGTCCGCACCCTGGACCGCGTGCCAGACCTCATCCGCGACCTACAGGACGGCCTGCGCTGCCCGACGTGTTTGGGGTGATGGCGAGCCAGCAGCAGGTGCTCATGGTCACTGGAGATCTACGGAGGGTCCCCCTGCGTTCGGTCCCCCGGGCTGGTTCAGAGCCTGCAGGCGGTGCGGCAGGTCGCGCCAGGGGATGATGTCCACCGTGCCTTGGCGGAACGCTTTGTCTCCGCCATAGACCAGCCAGGGCTCGGCGGCAGAATCTCCGGACAGGAGGCCCCAGCGTCGGAGGCCGTTAAAGAAATCCGAAGCCAGGGTTTGGCCGGACTTGATCTCGATGGGGTGGAGGAGGAGGCCGCTCTGCTCGCATAACAAGTCCACCTCCAGGCCAGCGCTATCCCGCCAGAAATGGAGGTCGGCGGGAAGCCCACGGTGCAGGCGGTCCTTCAGGCACTCCAGGAAGACCAGATTCTCGAAGAGGGCGCCCCTGGAGGGGTGGAAGGCCATTTGGGCTGTGTCGCGAATGCCGAGCAGCCAGGCGGCTAGGCCAGGATCATTGAAGTAGAGCTTGGGCGTCTTCACCAGCCGCTTGTTGAAATTTCGATGGTGGGGGCGCAGCAGGAAGACCAGGTGGCTGGCTTCCAGGACCGAAAGCCATGCTCCGGCGGTGTGATGGTTGATGCCGCAGTCCGTGGCCAGGGAGGACATGTTGAGGAGCTGGCCAATGCGGGCTGCGCACATTCGCACGAAGCGCTGGAAGGCAGAGAGGTCACGAACAGCCAGAATCTGGCGAAGATCCCGTTCAACGAATGTGCTGACATAGGCCGCATGCCAGTCACCTGGTGCCAAATCACGGTCGTAAAGCGGGGGGTACAGGCCACGCCAGAGCAGGCTGTCCAGATCGCCTTGAGGGCGGCCCGCAGATTGGAGCTCCCCGAGGGAAAACGGCAGGAGGTTCACCAAGCCTACCCGCCCAGCCAGGGACTGGGTAAGGGCGGAGGAAAGATCTAGCTGCTGGGAGCCTGTGAGCACAAAGGCCCCAGGCTGGGGGTAGGCATCTACCTGGGTCTGCAGATAGGAGAGGATCTCTGGTACTCGCTGGACTTCGTCAAGGATCACCCCGGTCGGGTAACGGGAGAGCAGGCCGCGCGGGTCTTCTGCGGCAAGGGCTCGGATATCGGGATCCTCTAGGCTGAGGTAGGGCTTGTCCGGGAACGTGGTTCGCGCCAGGGTTGTCTTTCCGGTCTGGCGTGGGCCCGTGATGGCCAGGACCGGGAAGCCCTTGGCCAACCGGAGCAGGGTGGATGCAGCCAGGCGGGGGATCATATGCGGATTGTAACAAGTCTGTGCAAATTGGCAATTCAATCCGCAATTTGTATAGCGATTAAGGCCTTACTTTAACAACAGCGCGGGAATTCCCATCTCCCTTTAGGGGATCGGGATGAAAGCGTGCTTTTGTCTTTGTCTGTTTTCGCTTTTTTTGCGCTACAATAAGGACGCGATGATCGTCTCCCGCATCTACCCCATCACAGACATTCGCCCCTCAACGAAGCGGGCGATCCGCGAGGGCCAGATGGAAGCGGGGCGGGTCTGGAACACTTGCTGCGCAATCCACCGGGAGGCGCGCAAAGCCGAAACCAAGTGGCCAAATCGTGGAGACCTCCAGGTCGCAACCAAGGGCGGCTTCGCGATCCACAGCCAGTCTGTTCAGATGGTTGCGCACGCCTTCCTCGCAAACATCGACACGACCCAGCAGTTG
>CAIMFT010000171.1 GCA_903840385.1 uncultured Holophagaceae bacterium | reverse complement strand
GCGATGGAGGTCGTCCAGGGCTGTGGCGATGCGCACCCCCAGGGTCTGCACGGCCTCCACGGGCAAGGGGAGGTCGTTCAGCAGGGGCAGGAGGGAGGCCCCTGGGATTCGCTCCATGACCAAGTAGGGCTGGACCTCGAAGTCGCCCTGGGCGATGTAGCGCGGCACGTGGGGTCCGGTGAGGCGGGGGAGGATCATCTCCTCCATCTCAAAGCCGACAATGGCCGCCGGATCGACCCCCTCGGACATGACCGGGACCTTCATCAGGAGCGGGAGCGGATGGTCCGGGTGAGAGACACCCCAGATGGTGGCCATGCCTCCCCGGTGGATGAGTTCCCCCAGGAGGAACCCATCCAGGCTGAGGCCCGTCTCCAGGCGGAGGGGGCTCATGGTCAGCGACCCTTCCGGAGGCGTTCTGCCAGGGCGGGGGGCAGACCGGCGCGGAGGACCGCCAGGGCGGCCGCATCCGAGTCGTAGGGAATACGGTGGTGGGTGATCTCGGAGCGGGCCGTGTCCAGCAGGGCGTAGGCGGCGGCGGGATCACCGTCCCGGGACTGGCCCACGGCCCCGATCACGTTCAGCCAGCGGCGGTGCCGGGGCAGGGGAATCGGCACGGAAGGGATGGGCTGGAATGACACCAGCTGTCCGGTGGCCGTGATGCCATGGAGGGCCGGAACGTGGGTGTGGCCGCAGAACACCGTCTGGGCGCGGCTGGCCTCCAGGGCCCGCTTCGCCGCCGGTCCATCGTTGACGTAGATCCAGGCCGGATAGGTCTGGGGGCTGGCGTGGACATAGAGGCGCGTCTCGTCCTCGAAGCGCAGGGGCAGGCTGGCCAGAAACTCCCGAGCCGCTGGCCCCAGCTGGCCCCGGGTCCAGGCCATCACGTCTTCGGCATCGGCAGTCATGGACTCTGCCTTGAGGGCGACGGCCTGATCGTGGTTGCCGGCAATGGCAATGGCCCCCCGGGCCGCCTCGGCCATGACCCGAACCATGGTCTCGCTGGGCTCAGCACCATACCCCACGAAATCCCCGAGGAACACGAGCTTCTGGGCACCCTGGCGGGTCGCATGTTCCAGGCAGGCATCGAGGGCCCGCAGGTTGGCGTGGATGTCGGCCAGGATGGCGATGCGCATGCGGGGTCCAGGAAGGGGAGGATCTTCTCATCATAGGGGGTTGGGCGGGGATGGCGAGGTCAGGGCTCGAGCGGGCGCGGCCAGGCTCTCAGCGGCAAAAAACAGATTCAGAATTCAATGCCTGAAATAACCATGAGTTGTCCAGGAATTCCTAGGAACTTGCGGTTGCTATCATTGAACCAAAATAGTTACAAAAGCAGGAAATGCATTGAGATCGTAAGCAATTGCGGGAGTTGGCGCCAAGCGTAGAAAAAATTTTCTAACAAATCTCCCCTTGACCTGACCCGAAGGAAAGCGTTAGCTATTCGTCAGCCTACCCATTCACAACGATCCGATCGACGGCCTTGCCGTTGCGGACTTCATAACGCTTCATTTCCCGCTTCGTCCCCCCGGGCCTCCCCGGGGCATCGACATCCCTCCCCGTCCACGCCGGACCGCCAGCCGGCTTCCTGAAAGGGAATCGCAAGGACACCACCCATCGCAAGCCCGGGCCGGCGAGGCCCCGACTGCAAGCAGCCCTACCACCCCTTCAAGTTTCAAGTCATTAGCCCTAAGGAGGCAACACCACATGGCACTCGTAACTGAGAAAGTCGCCGAGAGGACCCCACTCACCAAAGAAGAACGAATGGTGATCATCGCATCGTCCGTCGGGACGGTGTTTGAGTGGTACGACTTCTACCTCTACGCCACCCTGGCGCCCTTCTTCGCCACCCTCTTCTTCCCCAAGGGCAATGAGACGGCCGCCCTGCTGTCCGCCTTTGCCGCCTACGCCGCCGGCTTCCTGGTCCGCCCCTTCGGCGCCCTGGTGTTCGGTCGCATTGGCGATCTGATCGGTCGCAAGTACACCTTCCTCGTGACCATCGTCGTCATGGGCATGTCCACCTTCGGCGTCGGCCTCCTGCCGACCTTCGCATCCGTCGGCTGGTGGGCCCCCATCATCATGGTCACCCTGCGCCTCCTCCAGGGCCTGGCCCTGGGTGGTGAGTACGGCGGTGCCGCCACCTACGTGGCTGAGCACTCAGCCCATGACCGCCGCGGCTACAACACCAGTTGGATCCAGACCACGGCCACCGTGGGCTTCTTCCTCTGCCTGGGTGTCATCCTCACCTGCCGCTCCACCATGACCAAGGAAGCCTTCGCCACCTGGGGCTGGCGCATCCCCTTCTGGATGTCCATCTTCCTGCTGGCCGTGTCGGTCTGGATTCGCCTCAAGCTCCATGAGTCCCCCGTCTTCACCAAGATGAAGGCCGAGGGCAAGACCTCCAAGGCCCCCCTGTCTGACAGCTTCCTCAAGTACCCCAACAACAAGTACGCCCTCCTCGCCCTCCTCGGTGCCACCGCTGGCCAGGGTGTGGTGTGGTACACCGGCCAGTTCTACGCGCTGTTCTTCATGCAGATCACGCTAAAGCTGGACTACCAGACCACCTACATGATGATCGGCGCCTCCCTGCTGCTGGGCACGCCCTTCTTCATCTTCTTCGGCTGGCTGTCGGACAAGATCGGCCGCCTTAAGATCATCCTCTTCGGCTGCCTCATCGCCGCCCTGACCTTCTTCCCCCTCTTCAAGGCCCTCACCCACTACGTGAACCCCGCCCTGGAGACGTTCCAGAACACCACCGTCATCAACGTGGCCGGCAACCCTGCCGACGAGACCTTCAACCTGTTCGTGGGCCCCTGGAGCAAGTTCTCCGAGCTGGACCGCGTGAACGACTTCTTCGGTAAGCAGGGCCTCAACTTCAACAAGATCGCCCCCGTCGAGGGCAAGAAGGTTGTTGCCACCCTCCAGGGCAAGAACCCCACCACCGGCCAGGTCACCACCGCCACGATCGAGGGCTGGAGCCCCGCCTCTGAAGCCGCCCTCAAGAAGGCACTGGTGGACTTGGGCTATCCCAAGGAAGCCGACAAGTCCAAGGTCAACTACCCCATGACCCTCCTGATCCTGTTCATCATGCTCATCTACGTGACCATGGTGTACGGGCCCATCGCGGCCTTCCTGGTGGAGCTCTTCCCCACCAACATCCGCTACACCTCCATGTCGCTGCCCTACCACATCGGCAACGGCTGGTTTGGCGGCATGCTGCCCCTCATCGCCACGGCCATCGTGGCCCTCAAGGGCAACATCTACTACGGCCTCTGGTACCCCATCATCGTGGCGCTCATCACCGTGGTGATCGGCTTCCTGTTCCTGAAGGAAACCAAGGATCGGGACATCAGCACCTACCAGCACGAGTAGCTTGAGCCCCAGCGGCCCAGCCGCTGGAGGTCTGAAAGGGAGCCGGGTGTGCGGAGGAATCCACCACCCGGCTCTCCGGTTCTCCGGTCCCCCGCCCCGGCACTCGGGTGGCAGCTTGCCTCCGGGCTGTGAACCCTGGACAAGTCCAGGTCTGGGCCAGACAATGATCCTCAATCCCCCCTGCACTTCCTTCCTGCATCAACCTGGTATGGAGCCGAGCCATGTCCGAAGACCTCTATCCTGTGAAGCCGCACATCCGGGAGCGGGCCCACATCAAGACCATGGAGGAGTACCAGCGGCTGTACCGCCTGTCCCTGGACAACCCCGAGTGGTTCTGGGGCGAGCAGGCCAAGACCCTGACCTGGTTCCACCCCTGGCAGTCCGTGTTTGACGCTGACTACCGGGAAGTGGACTTCTCCTGGTTCCTGGGCGGCCGCATCAATGCCTGCTTCAACTGCGTGGACCGTCACCTGCCCCACCTGGGCGACAAGACCGCCATCATCTGGGCCCAGGATGAGCCGGGCCAGTACACCCACATCAGCTACCGCGAGCTCAAGCACAACGTGGCCCGGGTGGCCAATGTGCTGCTGCACCACGGCGTCAAGAAGGGTGACCGGGTCTGCCTCTACCTCACCATGATCCCGGAGCTGGTCTACACCATGCTGGCCTGCGCCCGCATCGGGGCTGTGCACTCCGTGGTCTTTGGCGGGTTCTCCGCCGAGTCCCTCCGCGACCGCATCGTGGATGCCAAGTGCAAGGTGGTCGTGACCGCCAACGAGGGCCTCCGGGGCGGCAAGAAGGTGCCTCTCAAGAAGACCGTGGACCGCGCCATCGAGGGCATGTCCCTGGTGGAGACCGTGCTGGTGGCCCGTCGCACCGATGTCGATGTCCCCATGCACCCAGGCCGGGACCACTGGCTGGACGAGGAGACCGCCAAGCAGCGCTCCACCTGCACCAACGAGTGGATGGGTGCTGAGGACCCCCTCTTCATCCTGTACACCTCCGGCAGCACCGGCAAGCCCAAGGGCCTGCTGCACACCACCGGCGGCTACCTCACCTATGCGGCCTTCACCCACAAGGTGGTCTTCGACTACCACCCGGATGACATCTACTTCTGCGCCGCCGACATCGGCTGGGTCACGGGCCACAGCTACATCGTCTACGGCCCGCTGGCCAATGGGGCCACCTCGGTGATCTTCGAGTCGACCCCGCTTTATCCAGATGCTGGCCGCTACTGGCAGATCATCGACGACCTGGGCGTGAACATCTTCTACACGGCCCCCACGGCCCTCCGGGCCCTGGCCCAGGCCGGCGATAGCTGGATCAAGAAGTACAAGCGGACCTCGCTGCGAATCCTTGGGACGGTGGGCGAGCCCATCAACCCCGAAGTCTGGCGCTGGTATCACGACGTCGTCGGAGATGGGCGCTGCACCATCGTGGACACCTGGTGGCAGACGGAGACCGGCGGCATCCTGATCACCCCCATTCCGGGGGTCACGCCCACCAAGCCTGGCTCTGCCACGCTGCCCTTCTTCGGCGTGAAGCCCGTCATCGTGGACGCTGCCACCGGCGTTCCCTTGGAGGGCAATGGCGTCTCAGGCGCTCTCTGTCTGGGCGCCCCCTGGCCTGGCCAGGCCCGTACCGTGCACGGCGATCACAAGCGGTTCCGCGAGACCTACTTCACCCAGTATCCGGGCTACTACTTCACCGGAGATGGGGCCCGTCGGGACGAGGACGGCTACTACTGGATCACCGGCCGCATCGATGACGTCATCAACGTCAGTGGTCACCGCCTCGGCACGGCGGAGGTCGAGAGCGCTCTCGTGGCGCACGAGTCCGTGGCCGAAGCCGCTGTGGTGGGCTATCCGCACCACATCAAGGGCCAGGGCATCTACTGCTATGTGCTGCTCAACCACGGCTACACGGATGCCGACCGCCAGCAGCTCATCGGGGCCCTCAAGGAGCAGGTCCGGCAGTCCATTGGCGCCTTCGCTGCCCCGGATGTCATCCACATCGCCTCGGGCCTGCCCAAGACCCGCAGCGGCAAGATCATGCGCCGCATCCTGCGCAAGATCGCCTCGGCAGAGTATGACGGCATGGGCGACATCTCCACCCTGGCCGAGCCGGATGTGGTCAGCCGCCTCATCGAGGAGCATCAGCAGAACAATGGGTAGCCTTTTACCCATTCTGTTCAACAGCAAAAAGCCCGGCGTCGCCGGGCTTTTTGCTGTGCGGCCCCAAGGGGCCGGAAAAGCTAAACGGGCAGGCCGCGAACAAAAGCCCTGACCAGGGCTTCAAAGCGGCCGGCGGCGGCGGCTCCGGCTTCCAGGACTTCCTGGTGGGTGAGGGCCTGGGGGAGGATCCCGGCGGCCATGTTGCAGAGGCAGCTGATCCCGGCCACCTTCAGCCCTTCCTGGCGGGCCACGATGGCCTCGGGCACGGTGCTCATGCCCACGGCATCGGCACCCATCACCCGGAAGGCGCGGATCTCCGCCGGGGTCTCGTAGCTGGGGCCGGTGAGCCCCAGATAGACGCCCTCCCGGAGGGTCTGACCCAGGTCCTGCGCGCAGCTCTGCAGCAGGGCCCGGTAGGCCGGGTCGTAGATGGCGGTCATGTCCGGGAAGCGGGGCCCGGGACCGACATTCGGCCCCACCAGCGGGTTGACGCCGAAGAAGTTGATGTGGTCGGTGAGGGCCATCAGCTCGCCCACACCGAAGGCAGGGTTGAGGGCCCCGGCGGCATTGGTGAGGAGGAGGCTCTTCACTCCAAGGCGGCCATAGAGGCGCATGGGGGCCACCACCAGAGACATGGGGTGCCCCTCGTAGAAGTGGAAGCGGCCGGCCTGGAGCAGGACCTTCCGACCCTCGAACTCACAGAACACCAGGCGCCCGCCATGGCCTTCCACTGTGGGCGCCGGGAAGCCCGGCAGGTCGGTAAAGGGGATGGCGAGGCCGGCTCGGGCCTCCGGACCCAGGGCCAGGGAGCCCAGGCCAGAGCCGAGGACGATGACCAGTTCCGGAACAAACGGAGCCTTGGCAGTGAGGACCTGGAGCGCAGCGGCGGCCGTCATGGGGCTCCCGGGGAAGGGCTCAGAGCGAGGGCGTGAGCGTCAGGGTGACCGTGGTGGTGGGCTGGGCCGCATCGGGGCTGATCAGGCGGACCCGCACCGGATGGAAGGCCGGGGCCGTGGTGTAGCAGGGAATGACGACGGCGCCCGTGTCTCCGCCCGCACCAGAGAAGGAGAAGGTGCGGCCCAGCATGGGCAGGTCAAGGTCCACCCGGGCGCCCGAGGGCAGGGCGGGGGACAGGGTGGCCGTGATGACGCACCGCTTGTCGACGCTGACGGTGAAGCCTCCGAAGAGGACTTCCCCGGTGGAGAGGTTCGGGTAGGTCCCGTTCACCTGCACGGCCTTGGCCATGCTGAAGGTGGGGAGCGCCAGGACGCCTGTGGGGTCAGCGGCCCAGTCCTTGAAGAAGAGGAGGTACTCCCCGGTGGTCGGCCGAGGCCAGGTGATCCCGAAGGGGGTGGCGAGGCTCGTCAGGTTCGTGTTGGTGAACAGCAGGGCCAGGTCCACGGGATCTGCTGCGCCCTTGGCCTCCTGCAGGCGCGCCAGCTGGGTGTAGATGTTGATGGGCTCCGTGTCCCTCGCCGTCGTGTCCGTCGCACCGTTGGTGGCGCCGGCGGGCGGGAAGAAGAAGCGGTAGCTGGCCAGGGGGTTCATGGTGGCCCACTGGGTGGCGGTACCAGGGGACGTCACGCTGTTGGCTTTGAGGATGACTTCCCAGGCCAGGGCGCGGATGGCGGGTGCGGCATAGGGGCCACTGCCCGCGAAGACCCGGACATCCTTCACGGACACCAGGGTGGTTCCCTGGGTGTCCGCCAGGTAAGGGGACTTCAGGAGGTTGGCGGCCATGGCATCGGCCAAGCCTTCGATGCGGGCCATGGTGGGAGTGAGGTCGGCCTGGGCGGCGCCGGCGGGGAACATGGGGTTCCGGGCCACGCCAAAGGTGCGGCTGAGGTCGGTGGAATAGAGGGCGGCGCGGCTGAGCATGGGGAAGAGCACCCCTTCGTCCCAGGCGTCGTCATTGGTGGGACCGCCCTGGATGGACCCGAAGAAGTGGGCCGCTCCTGCGGAGGCATCGTAGGCCTGGGGGAACAGGGTCCGGTTGTACTCGATGTAGGTGCCCCTGGGCTCGCTGCGCCCAGGCCAGTAGTGCAGGTCCAGGTGCCCACCGGGGGTGGCCATGCCGTAGTTGGTCAGCATGGTGGCGATACTGTCCCCGATGCCCAGGATCCGGCTGCCAGAACCCTGACCGGCTGTCCGCCCGGCGATGGTGGTCTCCAGGACCGCAGAGGCAAGGTTGGGGGCCTCGGCATTGCTGAGGTTCACGCCGGGATCGACGAGCCACCAGCTGTCGTTCAGGCCCACGGTGAAGTTGACCGTGGCGGCGGCGCTGAGGACCGAGGCGGGGGTGTTGCTGGTGGTGGAGGTGGTGCCGTCCACAGCCTTGCGCAGGCCATACCGGAGGCGGTCTAGCACCAGGGTGGGGCTGTTGATCCCGGCAGGCTCGGCTACCACGCTGGCCCGCATGGAGTTGCCCCCATTGAAGGTGCTCATCAGCTCGAGCATGGTGGAGCGGCCCTTGGTCGCCGAGACGGAGTAGTTGCCGGACGAGTCGGTGTAGGCACTGCCCGCCATGATCCAGACCTTGACGATGGTGCCGTCGGATTTGGTCTGGTCCACTTGCTGATAGAGGCGTACCAGGGCGCCCTGGGCCGGCTTGGAGACGAGGTTGGTGCTGACGGTGGCATCCACCAGGCCCGTGGGAACGCCGGCGGTGGTGGCCAGGGGGACGCGCAGGTAGGTGACGTTGCCCGTGATGGTGGCGACGGTCTCAGCAGCTGTGGTGCTACCGCTCGAACCCCCGCAGGCCAAGGCCAGCGCCAGAAGCACGGCGGCCCCCAAGGTCTGGAGGGTGTCTCGGTTCGGCAGCATGACCACCTCAAATAGGCGAAAGGACCAAGTCTAGCACGGCCTTCCCGACACTTCCCCTTGGAAGGTCGGGAGGCTCATGACCTTTCAGTGCCTTGGGGGGCAGGGAAGTTCAGCGGGGCGTTCCGGTCCCGATGAGTTCATTGAAGGTCGCCATTTCGGCCGGAATTTCTTCCTCGTCATTGAGGACGGGCAACGGGTTGCGCTGGACCCCATGCACCTTCAGCTCGAAGTGGAGGTGGGGGCCGGTGGCGTTGCCGGTGCGGCCGACTTCGGCAATCTTCTGGCCCCGGCGGACGATGAGGCCTGCCTGCACCAGGTTCAGGCGGTGGTGGGCGTAGAGGGTGACCACTCCGTTGCCGTGGTCCACCACCACATAGTTGCCGTACTGCTTGTGGCGGCCTGCGATGAGCACCTCGCCATCCATGGCGGCGAACACGGCGGTGCCGGTGGGAGCATTCAGGTCGAGGCCCCGGTGGCTGCCCTTATAGCGGACGCGCTTTTTGCGCTGGTCCTTCACCCGAACAGTCCGGGTGCGCATGCGCGGCCCCCAGCCAGAGCTGATGGTGCGCGTCTCCACAGGCCAGAGCAGGTCCAGGCGGGCGGGGTCAGCGGCAGCGTAGGTGGGGAGCAGGGCCCGCAGCTCGGCTTCGGACACCGGTGCCATCACAGGCTGGAGGCGGGCCAGCAGCTGGGCCGAGGTCGCCGGGGACTGGTGGGGGTCGGGCTCGAGGCCGCCCCGGGCGCCGAAGGTCGGCTGGGCGGCGCGGATCTGGTAGGGCAGCAGGCGCTCCAGGTGGGGCATGGGGGCTGGCGCGACGATCGGAGCACCGGGCAGGGCCGCCAGAGGCAGGCGCAGGGGAGCGGTCGCAGCAGGGGCGCCGGGCTCCGCAGGGGCCTTCCGGTTGATGACGATCCGGGCGCCCACGGACAGCTTGGACAGGTTCTTGCCGGGGTTCAGGGCAGCCAGCTCTGGCATCGTCAGGTCGTAGCGGCGGCCCACAGCGGCCGCAGTCTCGCCCTTGCGGAGGAGGTGGACTTCACCCTCGGGGGTGGTGGCAATGGGCCGGGAGACTGCCTTCTTGGGCGCCCGCTTCGGCGCAGCCTGGAGTCCGGGACCCAAGGTTGCCGCGATGGCGAGTGTCAGAAAGGCGAGACGCATGAGGGAACTCCCGGCTGGAACGGAAAAGCCTGCTTCGCTAGGCCTCCATGGGGGGGTTGCCACCCCGGTGACGGATCAATCAGTGGGTAAAGACCATTCCCATGGTATCGGACGAGTCCAGCCCTGGACATGAAAAAGTTTTCCATCCAGCCCTCGTGCGGCTCAGGGCTCCCAGGGACAGCCTGCCCAGGGTTGGACCACCGTGCCCCGCCGGCCACCCTCCTTGCGGAGCAGGCGAACCGGGCCGATGGCCATGCCGTGGCTGACGGCTTTCAGCATGTCGTACAGAACAAGAAGTCCAACGGTTACACCAGCAAGGGCCTCCATCTCGATCCCGGTTCGGCCCTCGCAGCTGACCTGCACCTTGAGCCAGGCGCGCCGGGTCTCCGGGTCCCAGTGGTGGACCACATCCACGGCCTCGATGAGGAGGGGGTGGGCCAGGGGGATGAGGTCAGAGGCCCGCTTGACCCCACCCACGGCCCCGATCCTGGCCACGGACCAGGGATCGCCCTTGGGCCCCCCACCCCGGGCCAGGGCCTCGGCAGCGGGCTCATCCAGCTCCAGGCAGCCGGCCGCCACGGCGCTGCGCCGGGTGGGGGCCTTGGCGGAGACGTCCACCATGCGGGGGCGTCCTTCGGGGTCCAGGTGGGTCAGTCCGGCCATGTCGTCTCCCGTGGTGGCCCCAGTCTACCCTTCAGGCGGTCCAGGCCAGGAGGATGTCCCGGAGGGCGGCGGTGTCCGGGGCGTAGGCTCGGGGTCCGCAGGCCGCCAGGGCCTCCTGCCCATAGAAGCCGTGACCCACCGCCAGGCTGGGGACCCCGGCGGCCCGGGCCATGTCCAGGTCGAAGGGGGTGTCGCCCACCATGAGCAGGTCCTCGGCCGCCAGCCCGGTGAGGGTCTGGAGGAGCTCCATGGACTCCGGGTGGGGCTTGCCGTGGGTCACCTCGTCGGGGGTGATGATGGGGCTGAAGGTGTTCTCCCAGCCGAACCGGGCCGCCTGGCGCAGGATGGGGAGGCGGCGCTTGGAGGTGACGATGCCCATGGCCATGCCTCGGCCCTGCAACACTTCCAGGAGCTCCGGGATGCCCGGGAAGGGCCTGAGCAGGTGCTCCTCCTCCGCATGGGCGAAGCCCCGGTAGGCCTTCATGACGGCGGGTTCGTCCAGGCCCAGAGGGCCAAAGGTGTGGGCGATGCCCGCCTCCAGGGGCAGTCCCACGCAGGAGAGCCAGGTGTCCATGAGGGACATGGGCAGGCCCAGGGCCTTCAGGGTGTGGGTCATCCCGGCCTCGATGAGGGGGCGGCTGTCCACCAGCGTGCCGTCGAAGTCCCAGGCAATGAAGCGCACGGGGGCTCCGCTCAGGCCGAAGGCAGGTGGAGGGCCTGGAGGAAGTCCGCCTCGGTGGCCTGCTGCAGCTCCACCAGCACCTCCGTGGGCACAGGCGAGTCCACGGACAGAATGACCATGGCCTCCCCCTTCTTCTCCCGGCGGCCCAGGTTCATGAAGGCGATGTTGATGTCGTGGCGACCCAGCACCGTGCCGATGCGGCCGATCATCCCTGGGCGGTCCAGGTAGCTGAGCAGCAGCATGTGGGGCTCCGGGGCGAAGTCCATGGCGTAGTCCCGAAGCCGCACGATGCGGGGTGACCCTTCAAAGAGGGTCCCGGAGAGGACCCGGGTCTGGCCGCCGCCCTCCAGGGTGAGGGTCACCAGGTTGGAGAAGGCCCCACCCTGGGAGGACTTCCGCTCCTCGACCACCAGACCCATGCGCTCAGCCACCAGGCCGGCATTGACCATGTTCACCGGCTGGTCCGTGGCCCGGTCCAGGAGGGCCGTCAGGCCCGCCACCGTGAGGGGGGAGCAGTCGTGGTGGGCGATGGCGCCGTTGTAGGCGAAGGTGATGCGGTCCAGGCCACCCTTGAGGAGCTGGAGGCCGAACTCGGCGAGCACCGCCATCAGCTTGAAGTAGGGGCGCATCTGGTCCAGGACGGCCGGATCAAAGCGGGGCAGGTTCACGGCGTTCTCCAGGGGCAGCCGATCCAGCCAGTTGAGGATCTCCCGGGAGACGTCCACGGCCACATTCACCTGGGCCTCCTGGGTGTTGGCGCCCAGGTGGGGCGTCACCACGAGGCGGTCCTGGGCGATGAGGCGGCGCAGGAGATCGGAGCTGGGGGGTTCCTCGGACCAGACATCCACCGCCGCCAGGGCCACCCGGCCGGACTCGAGGCCCGCCAGCAGGGCGGCCTCATCCAGGATGCCGCCCCGGGCCACGTTGAGCAGGATGACTCCAGGCTTCATGAGGGCGAACTGGGCCGGCCCCAGCAGGCCCCGGGTCTCCTCGTTGAGGGGGGTGTGGACGGTGAGGATGTCGCAGGTTCGGCACAGCTCATCCAGATCCGTCAGGCGGACACCCAGGTCCGTGGCTCGCTTGGCGGCGATGTAGGGGTCGCAACCCAGCACGTCGCACTCGAAGGCCTTGAGGCGGGTGGCCACACGGCCGCCCACCTTGCCCAGGCCGATGACCCCGGCGGTCTTGCCCTTGAGCTCAACCCCAGTGAAGGGGGCCCGCTTCCAGGCACCGGACTTCAGGCTGGCATGGGCGGCGGGGACGTGGCGGCAGGCGGAGAGCAGCAGGGCCAGGGTGTGCTCGGCGGCGCTGTTGGTGTTGCCGAAGGGGGCATTGACCACGATGACGCCCCGCTCGCTGGCGGCTTCCACGTCCACATTGTCAATGCCAACCCCGGCGCGGGCCACGATCTTCAGGTTGGTGGCGGCGTCCAGCAGGGCCCGGTCCACGGTGGTGCCGCTCCGGGTGATGATGGCGTCGTAGGCACCGATGCAGGCATGGAGGGCCTCCCGGGACAGCCCCAGGCGGACGTCCAGCGTGATGCGGGGGTCCGCCTGCAGGAGGGCCAGACCCTCGTCGGTCACCTCATCGGTCACGATGATCTTCATGGGCGGCTCCGCAGTCGGATGCAGGGGCTGCATCGCGGGGAACCCCAACCATAGCGGTTAAACCCTTGCAGGACAAGGAAGAACCGCTGGCCCTGTGCTCGCTACTTGTAGATGCCGGCCCCAAAGATCAGGTTCTCGTGGACCTCGATGTAGCTGGTCTTGGGCTCCCGCTTCTGGGTGACCGGGTTCAGGTAGATGTAGTCGTGCCACCCCTTGCCCTTGGACTTGGCCAGGGCGATGCGCTCCTTGATGTACTCCCGGCCCTCGGGGTCCTTGGCGTTGGCCTGGTTGACCCCCACCTTGGAGGCGCCCTGGCCGTGGGCCAGGACCTTGCCGTCCAGGTCGTAGACGAAGACGTAGAGCTCGCCGCCGTGCTTGTGGAACCGGCCGCCGGCCTTGGTGATCTCCTTGAAGGCTGCTTCCTTGCCACTGGCCTTGGCGAAGACGATGGCCTCCTTTACGAGGGCCGTGGTCTCGGCCGGGGTGATGGCCTGGGCAGCCAAAGACAGGCAGAGGGCGGAGAGCAGGAAGGGGGTGAAGGCGCGCATGGGACTCCTTGGATAGTCCTCTCTGCATCGGTCCTTTGGTGTCCAGGAATAATTCTGGACACGGCTCTACAGCATCTCGTCGGGAAGGGGCTCCGGATCGGTCCCGAACACGCCTTCCCATTTGGCGATGACCACGCTGGCCAGGCCGTTGCCAATGACATTCACCGTGGTGCGGGCCATGTCCATGATCTCGTCCACTGCCAGGAGCATGGCAATGCCAGCCTCGCCCGGCAGACCGAAGCTGCCGCAGGTGCCGGCAATGATCACCAGAGTGGCCCGGGGCACCCCGGCCACGCCCTTGCTGGTGAGCATAAAGGTGAAGACCATGAGCAGCTGCTGGCCCAGGCTCATGTGGATGCCCGCCGCCTGGGCAATGGTGAGGCTGGCCAGCACCAGGTAGAGGGTGGAGCCATCCAGGTTGAAGCTGTAGCCCGTGGGGATGACGAAGCTGGCCACCTGCCGGGGCACCCCGAAGCGGACCACCTCCTCGAGCAGCTTGGGCAGGGCCGCCTCGCTGCTGGCGGTGCTGAAGGCGGTCAGGGCTGGGTCCTTGATGGCCTTGATGAAGCCAAAGATGCGGATGCCCGCCAGCCAGGCCACGGGGACAAAGACCAGGATGAACAGCAGCGACAGGGCCAGATAGAGGCTCCCCACCAGCAGGCTGTACTGCCTGAGCAGGTGGAACACCGCCGGCCAGCCCTTGAGGAACGCACCATTGATGACCTGCCCTGCCGCCATGTGGCTCACGTTGTAGGCCATGGCACCGAAGACGCCCAGGGGCGTGAGGAGCATGACGAAGTCCGTGTACTTGAACATGGTCTGGGCCACCCCATCGAAGAAGGCCAGGACGGGCTTGCCCCGCTCACCCACCTTGGTCAGGGCGATGCCGAAGAGGGTGGCGAAGATGACCACCGGCAGGATGTCGCCCTCGGCGGCATGCTGGATCAGGTTCGAGGGGAACAGGTGGAGGGCGATCTCCCAGCCGGTCTTCGCCTTGGCAACCACCACTGCTGAGTGGGCGGTCATGTCCATGGGCAGGTGGGCCCCTGGTTGCAGCCAGTTGGCCACCGCCAGGCCGATGAACAGCGCCAGGGTGGTGACCACCTCGAAGTAGAGCAGGGCCTTGCCGCCCATGCGCCCCACAGCCTTGATGTCGCCGGTCTGGGCGATGCCCACGATGATGGTCGACAGCAGGAGGGGGACGATCAGGCCCTTGATCAGGCTGATGAAGGCCTTGGAGAGGAAGCGAAACAGGTTGTAAGCCCCAGGGTATTGGTCCTGGGGGAGGAAGCCCCCGAGCACCACGCCCATGAGCAGCCCCACAAAGATCCAGAGGGTGCTGGAGGCATACCAGGGTCGATTTCGGGGCACGGGAACCTCACGAGGATAGGGAAGTTTGCCACGGACGCTTGGATCCCGGCGTCTCCCCAATTCCTTCGGTACAATAGAACTCATTTTTGGAGTCTATGAAATGGTCGAGGCTCGACGCTGGAACCTTTTGAATACGGTGTTTCTGACCCTCACCCTCAGCATTGCACTGGTGGCCGTGCCTTGGCGCCTTGCAACCTCTGGAATCCGCTGGAGTGAGGCCCTGGTCTTCCTTGGCATGACCTGGCTGGTGGGGACTGCTATCAGCGGGGGCTACCACCGGCTCTTCAGCCACCGGGCCTACCGCGCCTCCTGGCTGGTCCGGTTCCTCTTCCTCTGCTTCGGGGCTGCGGCCTTCGAGAACTCGGCGCTGAAATGGTCCAGTGATCACCGGGTTCACCACCGCCACGTGGACACGGAGCAGGATCCCTACACCATTGGCAAGGGGTTCTGGTACGCCCACTGGACCTGGGTGATGGAGCAGAGCGGACGGCCCATCTCCGGCGTGGCTGACCTGGAGCGGGATCCCCTGATTCGTTGGCAGCACCGGCACCACTTTCTCATCGGCGCCGTGGTGGCCACGCTACCCCTGTGGGTGGGACTGGCCACAGGGAACCTTGTTGGTCACCTGGTTTTCGGTCTGGTGCTGCGCATCGTGACGACCCACCACACCACCTTCTTGATCAACAGCGCAGCACACACGTTCGGCAGCCGACCCTATAGCGACGCCACCACGGCCCGCGACAACTGGTTTTTAGCCCCCTTCACCTATGGCGAGGGCTACCACAACTTCCACCACCACTGGCAGTGGGACTACCGCAACGGTGCCCTCTGGTACCAATGGGACACCACCAAGTGGCTCCTGAATCTGCTGGCCTGGGGGGGGCTCGTGGACAAGTTTCGGCGTGTACCCCGGGCGGCCATGACCCGCGCCCGCCTACGGATGGAGGAGAAGCGCCTGCAGGAGCGCCTGGCCCTTGCCAGTCCTGGCATCGCCCAGCCCATGCGGGCCCGGCTCGAGGCAGCCCGCTTGCGGCTGGACAAGGCTTTGGAGGCCCTGCACGACCGGCGCGAGGCCTGGGTTATGAAGAAGGCCGAGTGGCGGGCCAAGGGGGTGGCCCAGGCCGGTGCCTGGGGGGAGGCCAAAGCGGAATGGCAATCGTCGCTGGTGGTTCTTCGCGCCGACCTGAAGGTGGCCTGGGCCGAGTGGAAGGCGACCCGTGCGGAAGTCCGGTCCGCCTTGGTCTACGCCTAGGCTGAGACATCTCCCAGGGCTGTGGGATCATGGGATCCCTGATTCCTGGAGATTGGCATGGCTGCTTTCGACCTCATCGTCATTGGTTCGGGCCCTGGCGGCTACATAGCCGCCATCCGCGGAGCTCAGCTGGGCCTGACCACGGCCCTCGTGGAGAAGGATCCCCTTCTGGGGGGCACCTGCCTCCATCGGGGCTGCATCCCTGCCAAGACCTGGCTGGAGAGCGCCCACCGACTGGAGCAGATGCAGGAGGCCAGCGACTATGGCATCGATGGGTCGGACCCCAAGGCCCTGACCCCCAATCTGGAGACCATCGTCAAGCGCAAGGGCCGCATCGTCTTCAAGAACGCCAAGGGCATCGAGTTCCTCATGAAGAAGAACAAGGTGACGGTGCTGAAGGGCTTCGGCCGCCTCCAGGGCAGCGGCCGGGTGGCGGTGGAGGGCGAGGTCCACGAGGCCAAGCGCATCATCCTGGCCACGGGCTCTGGCCCCAAGGACATCCCTGGGCTGGAGACCGACGGGGTCCAGGTGCTCAACAGCGACCACATCCTGGACCTGAAGACGCTGCCCAGCCACCTGGTGATCCTGGGTGCCGGGGCCATTGGCGTGGAGTTCGCCTCGGTGTTCAGCCGCCTCGGATCCAAGGTGACCCTGGTGGAGTTCATGGACACCATCCTGCCCCTGGAGGACGAGGACATCGGCCTGGAGCTGGCCAAGATCCTGCGCAAGAGCTACAAGATCGACGTGCGCACCAAGACCAGGATCACCACCATCGAGCGGCGGGAGGACGGCGTCCTCTGCCACCTGGAAGGCGAGACCCCTGGCGAGGTCCTGGGCAGCCACCTGCTGGTGGCCGTGGGTCGGGCCCCGCGCCTGGAGGGCGTCGGCCTCGAGGCCACCAAGGCCCAGGTGGACCGCGGCTGCGTGGTGATCGACCGCTTCATGCAGACCGGCGAGCCTGGCCTCTATGCCATCGGTGACATCGTGCGCACCCCCTGGCTGGCCCACGTGGCCAGCGACGAGGGCATCGTGGCCGCCGAGCATGCCGCCCAGAGCCTGGGTGTGG
>CAIMFT010000170.1 GCA_903840385.1 uncultured Holophagaceae bacterium | reverse complement strand
ACAAAGAGGGTCGGGATGTTCACCCTCAGCGCCGCCATGAGCATGCCGGGGGTGATCTTGTCGCAGTTGGAGATGCAGACCATGGCGTCGGCGCAGTGGGCGTTGACCATGTACTCCACGGAGTCCGCAATGAGGTCCCGGGAGGGCAGCGAGTACAGCATCCCGTCGTGGCCCATGGCGATGCCGTCATCGATGGCGATGGTGTTGAACTCCTTGGCGATGCCGCCAGCCGCCTCGATCTCCCGCGCCACCAGCTGCCCCAGCTCCATGAGGTGCACATGGCCCGGGACGAACTGGGTGAAGGAGTTCACCACGGCGATGATGGGCTTCCCGAAGTCGCCCTCCTTCACGCCCGTGGCCCGCCACAGGGCCCGCGCCCCCGCCATGTTGCGGCCGTGCGTGGAAGTCAGCGAGCGATAGCCGGGCATGGCATCTCCAGAACAGGGTGGCCACCGTGCCAAACGCAGGCAACCACAGAGAATTCTACCGAAGACAGGGCAAGGACATCCCCTTCATCCCCTTCATCCCTGTTGAAACTGCTTTTTTTAGTAACAGGGATGAAGGGGATGAAGGGGATACAAAAGCCCCTACCTGCCGTCCAACCTACCTAGTGATTCCCTGTTCAGCCTGCCGGGACGATGCCATAGACGTTGTCCCGCTGCCAGGGCTCGTAGCCGGCGGCGCGGATCATGCGCTCCATCTCTTCGCGGTTGACGGTGTAGCAGGTGCCGGCGGCGCTCACGACGTTCTCTTCCAGCATGAGGCTGCCCATGTCGTCGCAGCCATAGTGGAGGGCCAGCTGACCGGTCTTGCGGCCCATGGTCACCCAGCTGCTCTGCATGTGGGCGAAGTTGTCGAGGAAGATCCGCGCCACGGCGATGGTGCGCAGGTACTCCACGTCCGTGGGCTTGGGCACCTTGCCCTCCCAGGGGGTGTGGCCGCTCTGGAAGGGCCAGGCAGCGAAGGCGGTATAGCCGCCACCGTTGTTGCGGGCCAGGGCCCGGTCCTGCTGGTCCCGCAGGGCCGCCAGGTGCTCGATGCGCTCCGCCAGGGTCTCGGTGATGCCGAACATCATGGTGCCCGTGGTCTTCACGCCCTCTTCATGGGCCGCTTCCATGACCTCCAGCCACTTGTCCCGGTTGCCCTTCAGGGGGGCGATCTTCTTGCGGATGCGGTCCACCAGGATCTCGGCGCCACCCCCGGGAATGGAGCCCAGCCCCGCGTCCCGCAGGTCGGCCACGGTCTTGCGGAGGCCCTGGCCGCTGAGCTTGGCCATCATCTGGATCTCCACCGGCGAGAAGCCGTGGACCCAGATGCCCTGCTCATGGCGGAGGAAGCGCACCAGGTCCAGGTAGTAGCCCCAGGGCAGGTCCGGGTTCACCCCGCCCTGCAGCAGGAAGCCAGTGCCACCGATGGCGCGGGTCTCCGCAGCTTTCAGGGCCAGCTGGTCCTTGGTCAGGACATAGCCGCGGCTGTCGCCGGGCTTGTGGTAGAAGGCGCAGAAGGTGCAGTAGACGTTGCAGACGTCCGTGTAGTTGACGTTCCGGTCGACGACATAGCTGGCCCGGGCCGGGTCATTGTGCCGGTCCCGCAGGGCCGTGGCGGCCACCGCCAGGTCCGTCAGCTCCGCCTGCTCCAGCAGCACCACGGCCTCAGCGGGGGTGACCCGGCGGCCAGCGACTGCACCTTCGAGGATCGCCTCGGGTGCGAGCAGCCCTGCTGTCACGCCTGGGCCTTGTAGCCCATCACCTCGAGGCAGCGGCGGCAGACGCACTCCTGGCCTGCCACGCCGTGCTGGAAGTGCTCCAGGGTGTAGTTGCTCCGGCACTTCTCACAGACCTGGATGGGGTCCGTGCAGGTCTTGGGGGCATAGAGATGGGTGGGATCGGGCATGGCGGACTCCGGGCCGTACAGGATAGCGTGATCAAGGTCGGCGCCAGGAAGACCAAACCCGATCCATGCACAAAAAGGCCCCGCGACGCGGGGCCTTTTTGACCTGAAAACCGAAGGTTTTCAGGCTATTCCTCCGTAGGTACCGCCTTGGCGCTGTCGTGGGGGCGGGTGTTCCGCTTGCCCTGCTGCTTGCGGGCCTGGGCATCGAGCTTGTCGATGGCCTGGTTGATGCTGGCGTACATGTCGGCCGTGGTGGCCGAGGCGACAAAGGCATCGGTCCGGGTCTTCAGGGTGAACTCCGCCTCGTGGCGGTGCTTCTCCACGCTGAGGATCACGTGGACGTCGATGATGTCATCCAGGTAGGTGGCCATCTTGTCCAGCCGCTCCTTCGTGTGCTGCTTCAGGGGCTCGGTGAGCTCCATGTGCCGGCCGGTGTAGTGGACCTTCATGGGTCACTCCTGCGTGGGGCCTTGCGGCCCGGTGGAATGGGGGCCGGCCCCTAGCGGCGCCGGCGTTGCGAGGCCGGGGGGATGCGAAGCTCCTCCCGGTACTTGTTCACGGTGCGGCGGGCGACCTTGATGCCGTCCCGGTCGAGCAGTCCGGCGATGGCCTCGTCGGACAGGGGCTTGGCGGGGTCCTCGGCCTGGACCAGCGCCTTGATGCGGTGCTTCACCACGGTGGCCGAGATGTCGGTGTCCTTGGGGCGGGCCGAGAAGAAGTAGTTGAGGTCGAACAGCCCCTGGGGGGTGTGGATGGTCTTGGCCTTCACCACCCGGCTGATGGTGCTCTCGTGGAAGCCCGTGGCCTCGGCCACGTCCCGCAGCACCATGGGCCGCAGGCCCTCGATGCCGTGCTCAATGAAGTCCCGCTGCAGCTCCACGATCTGGGCCGAGACCCGCAGGACGGTGCGGTTGCGGTCCTCCACGCCCCGGATGAAGTCCCGGGCGCTGCGGAAGCGGTCGCGGATGAAGTCCTTGTCGGACTTGGCCTCGCTGGAGGCCAGGAAGCGCTGGTACTGGCCGTTCACCTTCAGGCGGGGCAGACCCTCGTCGTTGAGGAAGACCTTCCAGTTGCCGTCCTCGCCCCGCAGGACCACCACGTCCGGCTTGACCACCCGCTCGCCGTCGGGATCGAAGGCCCGGCCCGGGGAGGGGTTCAGGTGTTTGAGGTGCTCCATGGCGTCGGCCAGCTCCTCGTCGGTGCAGCCCAGGGCCTTGCGGAGCTTGCCGCTGTCCCGCTGGGCCAGCAGCACAGTATGGTCCTGGATGATACGCACCGCCAGGTCATCGGGCTCGGCGCCAGCGTGGCTGAGCTGCAGCAGCAGGCACTCCTGCACGGTGAAGCAGCCCACACCCGAGGGGTGGAACTCCTGCAGGATCTCCACCGCCGCCAGCAGCTCCTCCACCGAGACGCCCAGGTCCGCCGCCAGGGCGGCCGGGGTGGCCTCCAGGGAGGTCTGGTCGGGGTCCAGGCGCAGGAAACCCTTGGGGTCCAGGCGGTCGATGAGGCGCTCGATCAGGGGGGCCCGGGGATCTCCATGCTCCAGGGTCTCGTAGAGCTGGCCCAGGAGGTGGTCCTGCAGGGACTCCACGGCGCTGAGCCGGTCCTCCCAGGACAGCCGATCCTCGTCGGCGAGGTTGCTGGTGCGGGGCAGGTCCTGGTCCCAGCTGTTCTCGGCACCCATGTCCGTCTCCTGGACCTGGGCCACGCCCTCTTCGGTGAACTTCTCCAGGTCCCCCTCGGGGTTCATCTCCATGGGTCCGTCGGGTCCGGCGCTGGCTTCCGTGGGGTCGTCCTGGCCCTCGGGCAGGTCCGCGGCATCCATGGCCACATCCGGGGCCTCCTCGCCCAGGTCCGAGTCCCGGCCCTCTTCGATGGCCTCCAGGGTGGGGGTGTCGCTGTCCTCGGCCAGCTCCAGGAGGGGGTTCTCCTCCAGCTCCCGCTCGATGGTCTGGGACAGCTCCTGCAGGTTCATCTGCCAGAGCTTGAGCTTGAGCTGCATCGCCGGGGTCAGGGCCAGGGTCTGGCTCTGGGCCAGGCGCTGCGAGAGGAAGGGTCCGTTTGCCATCAATCCAGCCTGAACCGATCGCCCAGATACACCCGGCGGATGTCGGGGTCTTCGGCAATCTCGCTTGGCAAGCCGTGCTTCATGATCATCCCGTCCGCCAAGATATAGGCGCGATCGGCGATCTGCAAGGTCTCACGAACATTGTGGTCGGTGATCAGCACCCCGATCCCCCTGGCCTTCAGATCGGCAATGAGGCCCTGAATCTCCAGCACAGATTTGGGGTCCACACCTGCAAAGGGCTCGTCCAGCAGCATGATGCGCGGCTCCGTCACCAGGGCCCGGGCCAGCTCACAGCGCCGCCGCTCGCCACCGGACAGGCTCATGCCCAGGGTGTCCCGCACCTTGCCCAGGTGGAAGTCCCCCAGCAGGCGCTCGCAGCGGGCCACCTGCTCCTCCCGGGGGATGGGCTGCAGCTCCCCCAGGGCCATGAGGTTCTCCCAGACCGTCAGCCCCCGGAAGACGCTGGACTCCTGGGCCAGGTAGCCGATTCCCAGGCGCGCTCGGCGGTGCATGGGCAGGGCCGTCACATCCTGTCCCAGCCAGCGGATGGTGCCCCGATCCGGCGCCTCCACCCCGACCACCATGTAGAAGGTCGTGGTCTTGCCGGCCCCGTTGGGACCCAGCAGGCCGACCACCTCCCCCGTGCCCACACAGAGGCTCACGTCCCGGACGACGGTCCGGTCCCCGTAGCGCTTCTGGAGGCTCACGGCCTCGAGACAGGGGGTGGTTTCGGTCATTCGTCTATCAGACCACACATGGCACAGATCATGCACCTCACCGGAGCGTACGCCCCGGCGTGAAGGGGGCCTTGGCGGCATCCAGGGCTGTTTCCAGACCGGAGAGCGTGGCCAGGGCCTTCTCCAAGCCGGTCTCCAGGTCCTTGAGGCCCGACTCCGCCCAGGCCAGGTTCTGGCGCTGGGTGTTGGTCGGCAGCTGGGTGGTGCCCCAGATGCTGCCGGTGACCTCCCCGAGGCGAGCCAGAATGCCAGGGGCCGTGGGCTCCTGGCGGGCGGCCACGGTGGCATCGCCATCCAGGGCTTCCCGCAGGTCCTTCAGGGTGCTGTCCAGGGTCCGGGCGTCCTTGAGGAGGGCGGGGTCCGCCGCCGGGGTTTCCAGCAGGGCCTTGCGCACCAGGTCGAAGCGGGTGCGGGCATCATTCACCCGCTCCGAGGCCCCCAGGGTCCGGCGCAGGGTCTCCCCGGCACGGTCACAGAAGGCACTGAAGACCTGCCACTGCTCGGGGCTCAGGCGGTCTGCATCCAGAGGCTTCACGTCAAAGGCCACGGGCCCGGAGACTGGCTTCAGCTCCCCATCCACCAGGAAGGAGAGGCTGGCCTGGTAGCGGCCGGGGAGGGCCAGGGCGCCCTTGGCACCGTAGTCCCAGGGATCCCGCTCGCCGGGGACCTTGAGGCGCACCGGATGGGGGTCCTGCAGGCGCAGGTCCCAGGCCGTGCGGTGGAGGCCTTCGGCAGCCTTGACAGTGAGCCGGCGCAGCGGGTGACCCGCGGCATCGGCGATGGTGAGAATGGCCGCCGGGGCCTGCTCCCGGTCCTCGGCCCGGAGGGCGTCCCAGGTCGGCACGGTGACGTCCTGACCCGCCTTGCGGGCCTCCTTCTCCTGGGCCTTGCGGGCCTCCTTGCGGCTCTTGGGGGCGGCCTTTACCAGGTAGGTGAACACGGCGCCGAAGGGGGGATTGGGGCTGAGGAACAGGGCGTCGCCCTGGAAGGACTTGCCAGGGCCGCCCAAGGGCACGGCGGGGATGTAGGCCAGGGCCGGGCGCAGGCCGAAGAGGTGGGCTTCCTTGTTGAGCAGCTCCGCCCGGGCCTCCCGGAGGGCCGTCAGGTCATCCAGCACAAGGAAGCCACGGCCGAAGGAGGCCGCCACCAGGTCGCCCTCCCGGGTCTGGATGGCCAGGTCCCGGATGGGGATGGGGGGCAGGTCCGTGAAGCGGGACCAGGAGGCCCCGGCATCCAGGCTGAAGAACAGCCCGAACTCGGTGCCGCAGTAGAGCAGGCCTTCCCGGGCCGGATCCTCCCGGACCGTGAGGACGCTGCCCCGCTCGGGCAGACCCGCGACAATCGCGGTCCAGGTGCGGCCCCGGTCCCCGGAGCGCAGCAGGTAGGGCTTGAAGTCCCCCTCCTTGTGGTTGTCGAAAGCGGCGAAGAGGGTGCCCGCCTGGTGGGGGCTGGCGGAGAGGCAGGAGACATAGGACCGGTCCGGCACCCCAGGGAAGGTCTCCACCTTGCGCCAGGCCTGCCCGCCGTCTTCGCTGACCTGCACCAGGCCATCATCGGTCCCCACGTAGAGCAGGCCCTCGACCTTGGGGCTCTCGGACAGGGCCACGATGTTGCCGTAGAAGCTTGTGGAGGTATTTCTCGCAACTGCATCAACAGATTGAACCTGGTTCATCAGCTTGAGCGACTCACGTGCAATTTTCCGGGTCAGGTCGGGGCTCACGGCCTGCCAGGAGTCGCCGCGATCATCGGTGCGGAACAGCTTCTGGGCAGCGAAGTAGAGGCGCTTGGGAGCGTGGGGGCTGAGCAGCAGGGGAGCGTCCCAGTTCCACTTGAAGGCAGGCTCGCCGGGGGCTGACTGGGGGACCAGGTCCACCCGCTCGCCGGTCTTCCGGTCGAAGCGCACCAGACCGCCGTACTGGCTCTCGGAGTAGACGGTGTTGGGGTCCGTGGGGTCCACCTGGGTGTAGAACCCGTCCCCGCCCTGGGTGACGAACCAGTCCGCCGCCAGGGAACCGTGCAGGTTGCGGGTGCGGGAGGGGCCACCCAGGGTGTAGTTGTCCTGGGTGCCGCCGTAGATGGTGTAGAAGGGCTTGGCCTCGTCCACGGCCACCCGGTAGAACTGGATCACCGGCAGGTTGGCCTTGAAGTCCCAGGTGGCACCCCGGTCCCGGCTCTCGTAGACGCCGCCGTCGCAGCCGGCCACCAGGTGCTGGGTGTTGCTGGGGTCCACCCAGAGGGCATGGTTGTCCACGTGCTTGGACTTCTCGCCCACCCGCTTCCAGGTGCGGCCGCCGTCCTCGGTGACCTGCATCCAGGTGTCCATGGAGTAGACCCGCCGGGGGTCCTTGGGGTCGCAGATCAGCTCCTGGTAGTACTGGGCAGCACCCGAGACCTGCTCGTTGCGGCGCTCCCAGTTATGGCCGCCATCGGTGCTGGCGAAGAAGCCGCCGGTCTTGCCGGTAGCCTCGATGGTGGCGTAGACGGTACTGGGCGCTCCGGGGGGCACCGCCAGGCCGATGCGGCCCATGTCCTCCTTGGGCAGGCCCTCCTTCAGGCGGGTCCAGGTGCGGCCCCCGTCCAGGCTCTTGTGGATGCCGGACCCGGGCCCGCCATCCACCATGCCCCAGACGTGGCGGCGCCGCTGGTAGGTGGCGGCGTAGAGCACCTCAGGGTTACCGGGCTCGAGCACCACGTCCGTCACCCCGGTGTGGGCGTCCACGGTCAGGACGGCCTTCCAGGTCCGGCCGCCGTCGGTGGTCTTGTAGAGGCCACGGTCACCGCCCTCCTTCCAGAGGGGGCCCTGGGCCGCCACGTAGACCACGGCGCTGTCCCGGGGATCCACCAGGATCTTGGCGATGTGTTCGCTGGCTCCCAGGCCCAGGTTCTCCCAGGTCTTGCCGGCGTCCAGGCTGCGGTAGACCCCGTCTCCGTAGCCCACGGAGCGCTGGGAGTTGTTCTCCCCGCTGCCCACCCAGACGATGTTGGAGTCCCGGGGATCCACGGTCACACAGCCGATGGAGTAGGAGCCCTGCTTATCGAAGATGGGGTTCCAGGTGGTGCCACCGTTCACGGTCTTCCAGAGGCCCCCGCAGGCCACGCCCACGTACCAGGTGTCGTGCCTGCGCGGGTCCACGGCGATGTCCCCCACCCGGCCCGAGGTAACGGCGGGCCCCAGGGCGCGGAACGGCAGGCTGGCCAGGGGCGAGGCCTTAGCGGCGCTTGCCTCCGGGGCCTTGGCAGTGCCCGCCTCCGGGGCCTTGGCAGCGCTAACCGCCTGGGCCTTGGCAAAGCCCGCCGGCCAGAGGGCCAGGGTCAGGGCCAGGACAGAGAGGGTACGGAACGTGGACATGGAAGCTCCAGTGGGGGACAGGCCCTCCATGGTGCCTCATCTCAATTGGTAGTCAAAGAACATCGGGCCACCGACGAGAGAATTAAGGATCACCGCCAAGACGCCAAGACGCCAAGAAAGACAACCGACAATGACTGGTGTCTTTAGTTCGCATGGTGAAGCCTAGTCGGTGCCGACTGGCCGACCTGTGCGGCGGCCAGAAATCTGTGGATCGCAGGTTTTGCCTTTAGCCGACGGAACCAACCCACCCTCACCAGCCGGGGCCCGCCCCCTTGCCGCGGACGCGGCCTTGCCACTTCACGGACTGGGGGCCGGGCTCCAGCTCCAGGGCCTCGCCCTGGCCTTCGCCCAGGCGGCCCCGCAGGCTCACGGCGCCCTGGGCCTGCACCAGCTTCACCGAGCGGTCAGGCCCCACGGTGATGGTCACGGTGTCCGCCGCCAGGCGCCAGCCCTGGCCCTGGCACTCCACGCCGCCGCTGAGGACGATGCGGGAGCCCTCGCTCTGGCCCCGCTCGGCCCGCAGGCTGAGGTCGCCATCGGCCGCCGCCAGGGTGCCGCTGAGCCCCTCAGGGAAGGTCACCACATCGCCCCGGCGCAGGATCCGGGGGCCGGACAGGCGCTCCCGCAGCCGGGACCAGGCAGCCGGGCGGCCGGTGAGGGTCCAGAGGGCGTCCTCCCAGACCAGGTGCGCCCCCCGCAGGGTGCCGCCACTGAACAGGTTCACCTGCACCGGGCCCTCGATGGTCCAGGAGCGGGGTCCCCCGAAGCCAGCGCCGCCCGTGAAGGTGCCATCTTCCCCGCGGCCCAGGACCGGGGCCTGCAGGGTCCAGCGCCGGGTGGACCGCTCCACCTGGATGCGGGGCGAAGACAGGAGGCGCCGGCCCCAGCTCAGGAGGGCCTGGCCCTCGGCCACGGCGAAGCCCACGGGCAGCTCCGCTGGCAGGTCCTGCCCCTGCCCTTCCCGGATAAAGACCCGGGGTGCCTTGAGGGTCAGGAGCTGACCGTCCGCCGGCTGCTCCCAGACCACACTGCCTTCGAGGCGCAGGCCGGCCGGGGTCCAGCGGGCCCCCTCGGTGGTCAGGCGCTCCTCCCCCAGGGGCAGGGCTCGGCGGGCCTTGAAGCCCCGCAGCTCCACCTGCTGGAAGCTCGCGCCAGGGGCCGGGCGCGGTGCGGCACCACCCTGGGCCTCGCCCCGCCAGCCGTCGGCACGCTCGAAGGCCAGGGGCCCGGGCCAGTTGACCAGGCCTGGGCTCAGGTCCGCCACGGAGGCTCGCAGGGAGCCCTCGGTGAGCCGGGCCTTCACGCCCTCCAGGCGCCCGGTCTGGAAGCCCGGTGCGGCCCAGAGCCGGTCGGCGTCCATGGCCAGGAGGGTGGCAGCATCCTCGGGATGGGCCTGCCACCGCACAGGGCCCTGCTCCACCTGCAGGCGGCCATCGGCCTCCCGCTTCCAGCCTGCGGGCAGGTGCCAGGTGCCCCGGCCGCTGCCCTCCAGGGCATCCCAGCGCAGGGGGGTGAGGCCCTCCCACTCGGCGCCAGTCCAGCGGATGGCTGGGGCCTCGCCGTCGATGCGGCCCTGGCCCAGGGAGGCGCCGGTGCCCGGCTGGACCACCCCCAGGTCCATGGGTCCGCTGAGGGTCCACACGCCGGCCTGCCGCCGGGCCCGGGGGGACAGCAGGCGCCACCGCCCGGCCGCCTCGTCCAGACGGCCCTCCACCTGCTCCAGGCGGAGGTCTTCCTCCGTGCCTTCGATGGTCTTGTAGGACAGCACCATGCGGTTGGGCCCCAGCTGCTCGGTGAGGGTGCCCACGCTGCCCCGGGTGCCTTCGCCAAAGAGGGGATCGCCGCCGCTGGTGCGGCCCGGCATGCCCTCGCTGCCCCGGGCGACGAAGCGGAAGGTGAGGCCCAGGATGCCAGCCAGCAGGGCCCAGCCGAGCCAGCGCCAGAGCGGATGGCGAGCCGGTGGCAGGCCGACGAAGGCGACGGACGCCTTCATGGGCGCTCCTCGCCCAGGGGTTCCTCCACGAGCCAGCTGCGGCCCCAGCGGGCGGAGTCCTGGGGCACCACGGCCAGGGCCAGGGCTGCCCCCGGCTCCGGTGCATCGGGACGCTCGTCCTTGCGGAACCAGGTGATGCTCTCCGCATGGCCCCCAAGGGTCAGCCGCCAGTGGTCGTCACCGAAGGTCTTGAGGGAGGTGAGCCGGCCCGCCACCCGGGCCAGGGGCGTGGGGAAGCCCTGACCGTAGGGCTCCAGGCGGGCCAGGTCCCCGGTCAGGGGCAGGTCGCCGGGGGCGCCATCGATGAGCAGCGGTGCCACCCTGCGGCCAGCGGCCTGGTCGGCAGCGCCCTTGCACAGCGTCTGCTGCACAAAGCGGAAGCGGTTGGCCTCGAAGCTGATGCCGGCTGCGGCCCGGTGGCCGCCCCCCCCCAGCAGGTAGGGCTGGGCCAGGTCCAGCATGGGGCCCAGGTCATAGCCCTCGGGGGCCCGCAGGCTGCCGTGGGCCGCTCCATCGAGGAGGGTGCAGACGCCCGCAGGCCGGCCGCTGGCGCGCATGCGCTGGCCCGCCAGGATGCCCAGGACTCCCTTGGGGGCCGCCGGGTGGAGCACCAGATCAAAGGCATCCTCGCTCACCGCCGGGAGCTTCTGAGCCAGGTCCGCCTGAGCCAGCCGACGGTCGGCGTTGGCCGCTTCCACGCGGGCCGCCAGGGCCTCGGCCTCGCCCGCATCCCGGGTGAGCAGCAGACGGACGGCATCCTCGGCACCACCCATGCGGCCCACGGCGTTGAGGCGGGGGGCCAGGCCGAAGGCGATGTCCTGCGCCCCGAGGGGGCCTTCCTTCTTCGCCGCCCGCAGCAGCGCCGCCAAGCCGAAGCCGTTCTGCCCGGCCAGGCCACTCAGGCCCCGACGCACCAGCAGGGCATTCTCGCCAGTCAGGGGGGCCATGTCGGCCACGGTACCCAGGGCCACCAGCTTCAGCAGGCCATCCAGGAAGCGGCCGTCCTCGCCGCTGGGGCGGGGCACCGCGCCCAGGAGGGCCTGGGCCAGCTTGAAGGCCACGCCAACACCCGCCAGACCCGGGTTCTCGTAGCCGTCCAGGTGGGGATGCACCACCGCACAGGCCGGGGGCAGCTCCGCCCCCAGGGCGTGGTGGTCCGTGATCACCCAGTCCATGCCCAGCTCCGTGCTGGCCCGCACCTCGGCCACGCTGCGCACGCCGCAGTCCACGGAGATGAGCAGGCCGGGGTTCCGGGTGGCCTTCAGCTCCTGGATGCAGTCCAGGTGCAGGCCGTAGCCATCGGAGAAGCGGTTGGGAATGAACCAGGTGGCCTTGGCCCCCAGCCGCTCCAGGACCCGGGTGAGCAGGGCCACGGAAGTGATGCCATCCACGTCATAGTCGCCATAGACCACAATGGCTTCCTGCCCCTCGATGGCCCGGCGGATGCGCGCCACGGCGGCGTCCACGCCGGACAGCAGGTGCGGATCCGTGGTGCGGTCCCAGCTGGGATCCAGCCGCCAGGCCAGGTCCTCCGGCCGGTCCACGCCCCGCAGCCAAGCCATGCGGGCCAGGGCCAGCGGGAGGTCCCAGGCCGCAGCCAGGTTCAGCCAGGGCGCGGAGCCCGCCGGAGAGTCCCGGCGGATGCGCCAAGCCTTCGCGTCCACCTCAGCCCACGCTGCCCATGCGGGCGAACTTCTGGTAGCGCTGCTCGACCAGCTCCTCCGCCGACAGCTCCGAGAGCTCCGAGAAGGCCTCGATGATGGCCTCCTTCAGGGCGACAGCCGCTGCATCGTAGTCCGAGTGGGCGCCCCCCAGGGGCTCCTTCACGATGCCGTCGATGATGCCCAGGTTGAGCAGGTGGGGGGCCGTGAGCTTGAGGGCCGCCGCAGCCTTGGGGGCCTGGCTGGCGTCCTTCCACAGGATGGAAGCACAGCCCTCGGGGGAGATCACGGAGTAGATGGCGTTCTCCATCATGAGCACCCGGTCGGCCACGCCCAGGGCCAGGGCCCCGCCGCTGCCGCCTTCGCCCAGGACCACAGCCACCACGGGCACCTCGAGCTTGGCCATCTCCAGGAGGTTGCGGGCAATGGCCTCAGCCTGGCCGCGCTCCTCGGCGTCCACACCGGGGTAGGCCCCGGGAGTGTCGATGAGGCAGAGGATGGGCCGCTGGAACTTCTCCGCCAGCTTCATGAGGCGCAGGGCCTTGCGGTAGCCCTCGGGCTTGGGCATGCCGAAGTTGCGCAGGATCTTCATCTTGGTGTCCCGGCCCTTCTGCTGGCCGATGACCATGACGGGGTTGCCTTCGATCCAGCCCATGCCGGCCACGATGGCGGCATCGTCGCCGAAGCGGCGGTCGCCGTGCAGCTCGTCGAAGCGCTCGCAGATGCGCTCCAGGTAGTCGAGGGTGTAGGGCCGCTTGGGGTGCCGGGCCAGCTGCGCCCGCTGCCAGTCCGTGAGGTTGGAGAAGAGCTCCGCCTTGAGCTTGTCGAGCTTCTTCTGGAGCTTTTCCCGCTCCTTGTTCTGGGAGGGATCCATCTCCATGGCGCGGATCTGGGCATCCAGTTCGAGCACCGGCTTTTCCAGCTGGGCGAGGTCCATGGCCTGTTCGGGAGATGCGTCTTTCATGTGACCTCGGGTCAAGGGAAGGAACGGTCAAGTGTAGCCGAAGCCCCGCCCCGGCCCCAGAATGCAGTCCAGACCGCGAGGCGTCATGCTCCCTGCCCCTGCTTTCCCGCCCTTCCCCCTCCTTGGCCTCAGCGGCGGCATCGCTGCGGGCAAGAGCTACGTGGCGCGGCTCCTCGTGGACCTGGGCTGGGTCCTCATCGACGCCGACACCCTGGCCCGGGAGGTCGTGGCGCCCGGCAGCGCGGGCCTGGCCGAGGTGGTGGCCCTGTTCGGACCGGACTGCCTGCGCCCGGATGGCGCCCTGGACCGACCCTGGGTGGCGGCCCGGGTCTTCTCGAGCCCCGAGGACCGCGCCCGCTTGAACGCCATCGTGCATCCCCGCATCGAGGTCCTGCGGAGCGAGCGCCTAGCCGCCCTGCCCCCCACCACCCCCGGTGCCGTGCTGGATGCGGCCCTCTGGGTGGAGCGCAGCCGGGCCCACCACTGCGACGCCTTCTGGACCGTGGACGCCCCGGCGTCCCTCCGGGTGGCCCGCCTGGGCACCCGGGACGGGTTGTCTCCCGAGGCCGCCCAGGCCCGCATTCAAGCCCAGGCCAGCGCCCCGGAGCGGGCGCTCCATGCGGACCTGGTGCTGGAGAACGACGGCCGGGACCTGCGGGAGACCGTCGCTGCGGCGGCAGCGGACCTGCTGGCACACTGGAGGATCCGCCGTGCGCGGAGCTGGAGGCCTGAGATGCCCGCACCTTTCAACGCCGAGGACCTCCAGCAGGTGCTGACCGCCCTGCTCTCCCGGGGCGGAGACTGCGGCGAGGCCTTCGTGGAGCGCCGCCGGGCCCACGCCCTGGGCATGGACGATGGCCGCATGGAGGATGTGCTGGCCACAGAGACCTTCGGCGTAAGCTTGCGCCTCGTGGTGGGCGACACCACCCGCTTCGCCGACCTCATCTCCCCGTCCCTGGCTGAGCTGTTGGAGTCGGCCCAGACCCTGGCGGCGGCGGGCCAGGGCGCCCCCGTGGCCGTCCCGACCCTGCAGGCTCGCACCCACCCCACCCCCAGTCCCGTGGAGCGGGATCCCGGCCAGGTGCCCCTGCCCGAGAAGGTGGCCCTGGTGCGCCGCGCCGAGGCCGAGGCGCGGACCTACGCCGAGACCCTCCGCCCCGGTGCCCTCAAGCAGGTCTCCGTGGGCTACGGCGACAGCACCCAGCGGGTGTGGATTGCCACGGCCGAAAGCACGGCCGGCACCTGGGCGGGCCGCCTCACCGAGGACCACCGCACCCAGGTGGTGCTGCGCCTCAACGCCACGGCGGGGGACGGCACCCAGCTGCAGACCGGCTACCAGGCCCTGGGGGAGACCCGGGGCTTCGAGCTGTTCACAGACGAAGCTGTCAGCCACACCGTCCACGAGGCTGTACGCCTGGCCCTCCAGGCCCTGGACGCCCAGCCCGCCCCCGCCGGCACCTTCCCCGTGGTGCTCAGCAGCAGCGCCGGCGGCACCATGATCCACGAGGCCTGCGGCCATGGGCTGGAGGCCGATCTGGCCCTGGCGGGCATGAGCGCCTTCGCCGGCAAGCTGGGCCAGAGAGTGGCCGCCGAGGGGGTCACGATCATCGACGACGGCACCCTGCCCCACAAGCGCGGCAGCCAGGCCATCGACGACGAGGGGCACCCCGTCAGCCGGGTGGTGCTCATCGAGAACGGCATCCTGAAGGCCTACCTCCAGTCCCGCAAAACCAGCCTGAAGATGGGCACGGAGCCCACGGGCAACGGCCGCCGGGAGAGCTACCGGCACCTGCCCATCCCCCGCATGCGGAACACCTTCCTGGCCCCCGGCACCGAGGCCCCGGAGGCCATCCTGAAGGACCTGGACCGGGGCCTGCTGGTGAAGCGCATGGGCGGCGGCCAGGTGGACACCGTCACCGGCAACTTCGTCTTCCAGGTGACCGAGGGCTACTGGGTGGAGCGGGGCGTGGCCCAGCACCCGGTAAAGAACGCCACCCTCAGCGGCTGCGGCCCTGACGTCCTGAAGCAGCTCACCCGCATCGGCAACGACCTCGACCACTTCGACATCGGCACCTGCGGCAAAGACGGCCAAGGCGTCCCCGTCAGCGACGGCCAGCCCACCATCCTCTGCCCCGCCCTCGTCGTCGGCGGCACCGCCGAATCATTGCCGAGTGTTCTTTAAGAAAGGATTAACTGATCCAACGCGAAGACGCTAAGACGCGAAGACAAGCGATGACAAGCAAAGACAAACAAGAGCAATAGAACTGGTAAAAGACAACAAACTTAAACGCACCACCTGGAACGGACCACACAGCACACTATTTTCTTTTTCATTTCTTCGCTTTTCTTAGCGCCTTTGAGTCTTCGCGTTGAATCAGTTTTCTATTCAAAAACCAACAATAAGGACCCACTCATGCGAGAACTCGGGGACGAGTTGGAGGCCAAGGCACGAGCGATCGTGGACGCGGGCTTTCAGGTTCACCGGGAGCTGGGTCCTGGCTTGCTGGAGCGGGTCTATGAGTCGGCTTTGCTCATCGAACTCGGTTCCAGAGGATTGTCTGTTCAGCGCCAGGTGCTGGTTCCCCTGCACTACAAAGGGACCGTCCTGGAGGACCCGCTCCGCCTAGACCTCCTGGTGGATAACGCCATCATCCTTGAGGTGAAGTCTGTTGAAGCCATCCTCGCTGTTCACAAGGCTCAGCTTCTCAGCTATCTCCGCCTCTCCAACCTCAACCTAGGCTTCCTCATGAACTTCAACGTGCCCATATTCAAAGATGGCATCCGCCGCATCGTCCGTTGACCTTCCTACTCTTCCCAAACCAGACCTGCTTTTTTTCTATCCCTTCTTCGCTCTTCTTGGCGTCTTAGCGTCTTCGCGTTGAATCAGTTTTCTTCTTTCCCAGGACCCAACTCAATGTCCAACCCCTTCGAGTCGTTTATTCCGCAAGCTCTGGAAGGCCGTCTGCAGGACGGTATTGCGCATGCCATGGGCCTTGGCGCGGTGGGGGCGGAGGCCTATCTCTCCATCTCCAAGAGCCGCAAGGCCAAGGTGCAGAACGGTGCCCTGGAGGACCTGCGCACGAGCAAGCGCGGCGGCCTGGGGGTACGGGTCATCCGGGGCGGCGACCAGGGCTTCCGCGTGGGCCTGGCCACCACCACGGACCTGGTGTCGGCGGACTTCCGCAGCCTCTTCGCCCAGGCCTGGGAACTGAGCGCCCTGGGCGACGAGGACCCCTGGCTGCGGCAGGCCGATCCCTCGGGCGTGGATGACCTGCCCAGCCCCTACGACCCCGCCGTGGAGGCCATCACCTCGGAGCAGCGCATCGCCTGGGCCCTGGAGCTGGAAGCCAGCGCCCGCCGTGCTTCCGCCAAGGTCGCCGCCGTGCGCGAGGCCGCCTGGACCGATGGCAGCGGAGCCGGACTGCTGCTCACCCAGCGGGGCGTGCGCACCCCTGGTGCCGCCTCCAGTTGCGCCGCCAGCATCGAGCTGGCCGTGGCCGAGGGCGAAGAGCGCCAGGCCTCCTGGCACTGGGGCGTGTCCCGCAGCCCGGACCTGGACCTGGCGGCCATCGGCGCCGAGGCTGCCCTCAAGGGCGAGCGCAAGCTGAACCCCCAGCGCCTGCCTGCCGGCAAGTACCCCGTGGTCCTCCACCCGGAGGTGGCCGTGGACCTCCTGGGCATCGTGGCGGGCATGCTCGACGCCGAGTCCGTCCTCAAGCAGCGCAGCCTCTTCGCCGGGCGCCTGGGCGAGGTCATCGCCTCCCCCTTGCTCACCCTGGTGGACGATGGCCGGCTCCTGCCCTCCAAGGGCTGCCCTGCCCTGGGCTCCGAGCCCTGGGACGCCGAGGGCCTGCCCACCCGCCGCAATGTCCTCATCGAGGGCGGCGTGCTGCAGACCTACCTGCACACCCTCAAGACCGCCGCGGAGATGGGCGTGCCCCCGACCGCCAGTGCCGGCCGGGGCTTCGGCAGCCAGCCCGGCGCCACCACCTTCAACCTCTTCCCCCAGGCCGGCAACCAGTCCGCCGAGGACCTGTACCGACAAGCAGGCAACGGCGTCCTCATCACCGAGATTATGGGCCTGCACACCGTGGACCCCGTGAGCGGTGACCTCAGCGTGGGCGCCAGCGGCATCCGCATCCGCAACGGCGAGCTGGCCGAGCCCGTGGACAAGCTCACCTTCGCCGGCAACCTCCGGGACTTCCTCACCCGCATCGCCGCCCTGGGCAGCGACCTCCGCTGGTACGGCAGCAGCGCCGGCCTCAGCATCCTCCTGGACGACATCGCCCTGGGCGGGGCGTAAGATAGCCCCCCGCCAAGACTTGGGGGTACCCTGGCACCCTTAGCTACCTATCACCAATTCCTTGGGATTCCCAAAGAAGTCAAAGCCTATCTGCTTCTGGATCTTCTCGCTTTGCTTGCTTATAAGCATTTGTTTGGTTATTTCTAGTTGCTGAGCCAAGTCTGGTGAATACGATTTGGATGTATTTTTACCCGCATGCAGTGAACCAAAGAGCCAGAAATACTCTAGGCAGCCCGTATTGTTGATCAACCAACCACATTGGTACAGGAGTTGAATGCTTCGGTACGGTGGATCGTAGTTTCGCTTTTGCCTGCGGAGGTCCATCCAGAACTCCTTCGACAACCTGTCCACTGCTCCTTGAATGTAACTCACCACCTGGGTGCTAACTGATGAACTGGGTTTACCGATTTTGTTGGCCAACGTTAATGCATAGACTGCATTAGTAAATTCCGATCCATAATTTTCGTTCCTGATGGCCGTCACCATAATGTCGTTAGCAAGAACATCACTTATGGATGCTACCAAAGGGTCATCCGGAGCATATGTTTTCGCTTGGCACAGAAGTTTATTTACAATATCTAGGTGAGAAAACTCATTGTCTCCCAACCAAAAAATAGCGAGGGCCTTGTAGCATCGTGCTGCGACAGAATTTGGATCTGTTGTCAGGATTTGGTTAGAAACATCCAGCAATCCGTTCCAATCCCCTAGGCCACACATAAGACTCAGTTGGTCCACTTCACCGGAATGTTCTTCTATAGAAAAACAAGCTGTATCGGTACGGTTCTTCCCATATATTGCTAGGTTACCAACTGTTGATTTGCAGTGACTACAAACCAGAAACAAACCTGAAGAGGTTGAAGGTACTGGAGCCCCGCAGTTCGGACAATTGAGGGATCTGAGCATATTTCTTCCTCCCAAGTGCATGGGAAACCCAGCAGGCCACAACAGGAGCGTGACAGACTGGGTTTCCTATGGTCAATTCCTGGGTTATCAACTTGCCAGCGCTTTGCGTTCCTTGTAGCGGTCGTCGATGCTTAGCAGGGCATCCTGGAACAGTAGAACTCCGAGGTTGTCCAAAGCAGTGAATTCCTCGTATTGTGCCATGTTCTTGCACTTGGAACGAACCTGGGCAAAGAGTTCTGGTCCGCCTTTACCGATGATTGCACCAAGAAAGCCTTGCTCCATGCAAAACATCACACTGAGTACGACAACATTCCCGAAGACCTGTGCCCTGAAGTAGACCTCGTATTTTTTGAACTGACTGTTCTTGGATTTAATTTTTAGCATCCTGGTCGTCTCTTTGTTGAAAAGCAACCCACCAGTCACATACTCATCAAGTGAAATATCAACGTTAGGAAATTGTGTCTTTTCAAATTCATCTTTAATAAGACGGAAAAACTTTTCCTGGGCCCCGTCAGCATTTGGCGTGTGGATGGTCCACATCTCGTCACGGAAGATGGAAGAAAAATCGAAACGCTCAGACATCGTACTACTCCTTAAACTATATTTTTGTTTGCTATAGGAATGAATAGTCGAGGTTGGATAGGCCATTTTCTATTCAGGGGGCCCTTACTTCGTAATCGAGCCTGCCTTCATGTTTCCAAATACCGATGACCAGGAACCTAGTGGCCATTCTCTGCAGGGAATCGGGGGGACGCCCAGGGGGACGCACTAGTCAACTCCAAAATCAAAAAGCTCACCCTGTTCCCCGCTGAGCATTCCTAGGAACCCACCCTTATAGAGGATTCCGTACTCGCCGGGCTCCAGGTCGCGCTTGGGGGTGAGCTCCCAGTAGGTGCTACTCACTTCCTTGGTGTCGAACTCTGCGGTCCAGTCACTGTCCGGAGAGGACCAGGACTTCGACCCACCTCCGAAACCGGCCTTGCCGATCTTGACGGAGCGGTTGTTGTCCTTCTTGTTCGACTCGCACTTCACCAGGAAGATGCGCCCCCTGGGGTTCTTGCTGCTCTGAATGATGATGGTGGGTCGGCGCTCCGTGGTCCTCAGGTCGGCATGCAGGCCTGGGAAATCGAGGAAGGTGAGCATCACCACATAGGCCCAGGTAGTGCTGCGATCCCCCTGGACCGACTGCATGCGAACTTCCTTGCCCGCCCGCCTCATGAACACACCATCTTCTGGGGTGTTGGCACTGCTTCCCGGAATGAACCCAGCGGGTCCCCCCGGGGCAGCCTTGGGCGCCGTGGCGCGGGTTAGCATGGCGGCGATGACAGGCTTGGTTACGCCCTCGGCCTTCAGCTTCGTGAGGTCACTGATCTCGAGTTTGAAGTCCACCGACTTTGCCTGGTTGATCTTGGCAATGACCACCTCGTCACCAAGGTCCAGCTTGCAGAGGTTGACCACCTCCTCATTGCTAAGCGGCACCTCCCGTGCGCCCTGGGCCATTCCCAAAGTGGATACAAACAAAACAAGGAGGATCAGAAGGAACCGTGTAAGCGTTTTCATGGAATACCTTTCCTTTGGTTGGGTTTCGAGAAAGCATTGAGATGCGTCACCTACAATTTAATTATTATTGATGGTGTAATTTTTGTATTGTTAGATCAATGTGGATTGGAGTTGTTCCGGACCATATCTACTTTGTGACTGTGACCGTCTGACTCCCGGAACTGACGCTCGAACCCCTCGATGCGCAGACCCTTACATGGATTGTCTGAATCACAATGTTGCTTATATATACCGATAATTGCGTAGAACTTAGATAAGTTGGTGGTGTGGCTGCGTCCGTCCAGGATGAACCCCCATTAGTTGATAACTGGTGATAGCTAGATGCCGTAAAACCAGTCCCATTCAAGGTTACGAGTTTAGAACTTGTTCCCTGGGTGATGGTGTTCGGACTAATACTATTCAACACAGGAGTGACTACTCCGGCTATGACAGTAAAGGTGGCTGTATTACTCGTTTTGCCAGTTGAGTTATCAACTCCCCAGTATGAATAAACACCAGGGAGAGCTGACGAAGAGGGCATCCAACTCAACGAAAAGGCACCATTGGCGTCGGCAGTTTTGCTGACAGGTGCTGGCTCTGATCCGTCCGGATAGCGGAAGTGAAGCGTGACTCCACTGTTCGGCGTGAACCCACTGCCCGGTTCGGAGAAAGTTGTAACTCCCGCAGTGCCGCTTGATGGCGTTACGCTCACTTGGGGTTGGACAACCGAAGTCACCATGAGATT
>CAIMFT010000169.1 GCA_903840385.1 uncultured Holophagaceae bacterium | reverse complement strand
GATCACCTCGCCGGTCTGGTGGTGCTTCGCATAGAGGCGCAGCACCTCGGGCTCCATGGCCCAGTTCTCCATGACCTGACTGGGCAGCTCCACGAAGTCCCGGGGCGTGCCGGCGGTGCCCCGGTAGCGGCCGGCGTAGAACAGGCCGTGGAGGGCGTGGCCGAACTCGTGGAAGAGGGTGCGCACCTCGTCCGACGTGAGCAGCGCCGGGCGATCACCCGAGGGTGCCGTGAAGTTGCAGACGTTTACCACCACGGGCTCCACCCGCTTTCCGTCCTTCACCCAAGCGGACCGGTAGCTGCTCATCCAGGCCCCGCCGCGCTTGCCGGCGCGGGGGTGGTAGTCGAGGTAGAGCAGGCCCACGTGGCGTCCATCCGACTCCTTCACCTCGAAGCAGCGGACGTCCTTCTGGTAGACCGGGATGTCCTTCACTTCGCTGAAGGACAGGCCGTAGAGCTTGGTCGCCACAGTGAAAGCGCCCCGACGCACGGCGTCAATGGCGAAGTAGGGCTTCACGGACTCTTCGTCGAAGTCGTACTTCGCCTGCTTCACCTTCTCGGCGTAGTAGCGCCAGTCCCAGGGCTCCAGCTTCTGGCCCGGGAGGTCCTTGGCCATCATGGCCTGCAGCTCAGCGCGCTCCCGCTTGGCCACCTCCAGCGCCGGCTTCCAGATCTGGTCCAGCAGACCGTAGACGCCCTTGGGGTCCTTGGCCATGTTCTCTTCGAGCACGAAGTCGGCCCAGGTGCGGTAGCCCAGCAGCTTCGCCTTCTCGGCCCGCAGGGCGGCCACGCGGCTCACGATGGCATTGGTGTCCGTGTCCCCGCCCTGGTTGCAGCGCTCCAGGTAGCCCGTGAGGAGGCGGCGGCGCAGCTCGCGGTTCTGGGCGTACTCCAGGAAGGGCCAGATGCTGGGCCCATCCAGGGTGAACAGCCACTTTCCCTCCTGCCCGGCCTTCTTGGCGGCAGCGGCGGCGGCCATGCGGGTCCCCTCCGGCAGGCCCGTCAGGTCCTTGGCATCCGTCACCACCAGGCTGAAGCCCTTGGTGGCCTTGAGCAGGCGGTCACCGAAGTCCACCCCGAGGCGGCTCTGCTCATTGTTGATGGCCCGCATGCGGGTCTGGGCCGCCGCATCCAGGGCCGCTCCCGACCGCACAAAGCCCTTGTAGGTGCGCTCCAGGAGGCGGGCCTGATCCGGCTCCAGCTTGAGGCTCGCGCGGGCATCCCAGACGGCCTTGACCCGCTTGAACAGGATCGGGTCGAACTGGATGTCATCCCGGTGGGCGGACAGGAGAGGCATGGCCTCCCGGTTCACGGCCTGCAGCTTGGCGGTGGTCTCAGCCCCCACCAGGTTCGAGAAGACGGACATCACCCGGTCCGAGAACTGGCCGGTCTGCTCCAGGGCCACCACGGTGTTCTGAAAGCTCGGCGCCTCCTTGGAGGCCGTGATGGCGGCCACTTCCAGCTTCTGGCGGGCCATGCCCTCCTTGAGGGCCGGCAGGAAGTGTTCCTCCTGGATGCTGGCGAAGGGGGGCACGCCGAAGGGCGTCTTCCACTCCGTGAAGAAGGGGTTGGTCCCGGTGACGGGGTCGGCGGCGAAGGCGGGCAGGGTCATGAGGGCAACCAGCAGGGTACGGGAGAACATGGGGGCTCCGGGTTCAAGTAGACGACCATCCTCTCATCTTTGCGGCTTCCCCGCCCTACCCTCACTGAGCGCGGCCCACGAGGTCCAGAGCCATGGCATTGTGCTGCTGGATGATCGGTGCCAGCTCGAAGGAGGTGAGCCGCCCCTGCCGCACCCGCACCACACCGTCCACCAGGGTCCAGGCGGCCGGGGCCGGGGCGCAGAGCAGGAGGGCTCCCACCGGGTCGTGGACCGCCCCCCCAGCAAAGCCCAGGGTGCGCAGGTCGAAGAGGGCCAGATCGGCACACATGCCGGGCGCCAGATGGCCGATGTCGCTGCGCCCGAGGACCCGGGCCCCACCCCGGGTGGCCAGTTCCAGGGCCTGCCGGGCCGTCAGGGCCGAGGGGCCCCGGTCGCAGCCAAAGGCCTCGGCAGCCTGGCCCACCCGCTGGAGCAGCATCGCCATGCGGGCCTCCCCCACCATGTGGGCCCCATCATTGCTGGCGCTGCCATCCACGCCGAGCCCCACAGGCACACCCGCATCCAGCATGGCCCGCACCGGGGCGATGCCCGAGGCCAGGCGCATGTTGGAGCAGGGGCAGTGCGCCACGCCCGTGCCGGTGGCGGCAAAGCGGCCCATCCCAGCGGCGTCCAGCTTCACGCAGTGGGCATGCCACACATCCGGCCCCACCCAGCCCAGGCCCTCCGCGTACTCCGCCGGGCTGCAGCCGAAGCGCTCCCGGGAGTAGGCCAGGTCGTGGTCGTTCTCCGCCAGGTGCGTGTGCAGGCGCACACCCCGGCTACGGGCCAGGCCGGCGGCCTCGCGCATGAGCTCTCGGCTCACGGAGAAGGGTGAGCAGGGCGCCAGGGCAATCTGGAGCATGGCCCCATGGGAAGGGTCGTGGTACCGGGACACCAGGCGATCCATGTCCGCCAGGATGTCCGCCTCCCGCTCCACCAGGCTGTCGGGTGGCAGGCCCCCGGCACTGCGGCCCACGCTCATGGCGCCGCGGGTGGCGGTGAAGCGCATGCCGGCCAGCCGGGCGCCATCGATGCTGTCGTCCAGGCGGCAGGCCCCGGGGAACAGGTAGAGGTGGTCGCTGGTGGTCGTGCACCCGGAGAGCAGCAGCTCCGCCATGGCCACCTGGGTGGAGACCCGGAGCATGTCCGGCGTCAGCCCGGCCCAGATGGGGTAGAGGCCCTGGAGCCACGTGAACAGCTCCGCGTCCTGCACCCCAGGCACCGCGCGGGTCAGGGACTGGAACATGTGGTGATGCGTGTTCACCAGGCCCGGCACCACCAGGTGCCCCCGGGCGTCGATCACCTCGTCAGCTGAGGCAGGCAGGTCGGCTGCGGGTCCCAGAGCCTCGATGCGGTTACCCCGGATCAGGATCGAGGCCCGGCGCAGCTCGTGACTCCAATTGTCCAGGGTGGCTACGTAGTCGGCGTCCTTCACGAGCAGGGTGCGAGGGGAGGGCTCAGACATGGGGGGGGTCCAAAAAAAAGGGGGGTGAAGCCAAAGCAGAAATTTTGGTCGTGAATGATGACCAAGATCACATCACGCAATTTACCCAATAGATCTATATTCTACCTATCAATCATCAGTAGTCGCTTCCTCGAGAGACAGTCCAACCAGAGCGCTAGGAAAGGATGGGTTGCCATTCTAGGCTTTCCAGATAGATTCATCGGGTGAAGCCAGACAGGCAACCCCAGAAAGATGCATTAGTGTTTCGATGGATGGGAATGTTTCAGAATTCCCAAATGGTTCAGCTATGCTTGTCTATTCACAGATTCATCTGCTTTTTTTCACAGTCCTTCCAACCTGCAGGCAACCCCTGCAAACCTTTCTGAAACCTGATCCCACATAAGGAGGAAACAAATGATGGGGTTCAAGCACGCGCGCTACCTTTGCTTTGGATTGGGGCTCACCCTCTCCGCCGCCGCGCCAGCCATCGATCTCGGATTGAAGATGGGCGCAGGGTTCAACGCCACTGAGGCGGCCCAGCACTCCAACCTCTCCCTCCACGTGGGCCTCACAGGCTCCTACAAGCTGTCTGCTGACTCCAGCATCATCGGCGAGTTGACCTACCGGTACTTCCGGGCGGACGACTGGGAAAAGCCTCTCCCGGCGGTCACTTATAACCTGACCGGCGGCACCTACGCCCCCACTGCTCTCAACTCCTTTGACACCCGCCAGAATCCCCTGGACGGCCTCGGCCTCAGCCTGGGCTATCGGCGTGCCATCGGCGACACCGGCTGGTCCTGGCAGGCGGGCGGCAACGTCCACTTCATGAAGACCGTGGATCAGGCCATTGGCGATGTGCGCTACGGCCCCCTCACCACGGATCGGGAAGGTTTCTCCTACGTCCGCTCTGCGTCCAGCGCTGCGGCAGGCGTCTTTGTCGGCCTCCACTCCTTCATCAACAAGGATGTGTTCGTCGAGATCAACGCCCTGACCGTGGGCTATGACCAGATCGTGTACGTCCCCCGGACCTACACGAACCAACCCGCCCACACCGAAACCACTTCCAAGAACAAGGCCTCGCTCGAACTGAGCCTGGGCTTCCGGTTCTAACCCCTTAGCCCACGACGGAGGAATCCATGAAGCTATTCCATCGTTTGACGCCGCTGGGTCTTGTGCTGGTTGCCAGCGCGAGCCTGATCGCCCAGGAGGGCACCGGCACACTCGTCGGCACCGTTCGCGGTGACGGCGGCAAAGTCCTGGCAGGCGCCCGCATCATCATCGCCAGCCCCAACATGCTGCAGACCCGGGTCATCTCGACCAACGAAAAGGGCGAGTTCCGCGTGCCCCTGCTCCCCCCGAGCAGCAACTACACCGTCACGGTGACGGCTGACGGCTATGTCTCCCGCAAGGCTGACGGCCTCACCATCCCGGCCGGCGGCACCATCCGCCAGGACCTGAACCTGAAGTCCATCGCATCCGCCGGCGCCAGCGTCGAGGTCGTGGCCATCTCGAGCAGCGTCGACAAGACCGAGACCAAGATCGTCAGCACCTACACGGAAGAGGCCCTCCAGAACCTGCCCACGGGCAACCTGAACTCCTACGGCGCCCTGGCGGTGTCCCCCGGTGTCAGCGGCTCTGTGGGTTACCCGGTCATCCGTGGTGGCATCACCGGTGAGAGCCAGTTCATGGTGAACGGCATCAGCGTCCGCGACCCCCTGGTGCGCCAGGGCCGTCAGTTTGAGAAGGTCATCGATGACCTCACTCAGGACGTGCAGGTCATTCTCAGCCCCATGAACGCCAAGTACGGCTTCACGTCGGCGGGCATCACCAACATCGTGACCAAGCGCGGCAGCAACGAGTTCGAAGGCAGCGTGCGCGTCAAGCTGCGCAACCCCGCCTGGGCCGCTGGCGTCCACGAGACGATGGTCCGCCCCGATGCCAACTACTCCAACTCAACCGTTTACAGTTCCTACACCAACCCGGTTGAAGACATCACCACCCGCACCTACGAGGTCACCCTCCTCGGCCCCATCTGGAAGGACCACCTGACCTTCGCCTATGCGGGTCGCTTCAATCCTCCCTCCGTGGGTACGACCACCCTCAGTGGCCTCTATCCCAGCTACATGACGGTCCCCTACCCCACCGGCGGTGGCGTGAATGCGGCCTACACCTACGGTGAGAATGCGGCCAGCCCGTCCGTTACGATTGGCGGCATCCAGCAGACCCTGACCCAGCAGTACAAGTTCTTCTGGCAGATCAATCGGGATCAGACCCTGAGCTGGGACGCCACGGTGGACAAGCTCGGTCCCCAGTACTTCGCCTACTCCTTCACCGGCCTGGATCCCGCCAAGGGCAACTTCCAGACCTCCGATCGCAACACGCGTGGCCTGAGCTACAACGCCGTCTTCGGTTCCACCGTGGTGGACATCCGCTGGGGCTCCAACAAGAGCGAAGTGCAGTTCTCCAAGGGCCCTGGCGACCCCATCTACCAGGGCGTCTGGACCGCGGCGGCCGCCAGCATTTATGACACGGCTTCCGTGTTCGGTGGCACCACCCTCACCAACGGCGATCCTGGCCGCGACAAGGAAAAGCGCAACAGCCAGACCCTGGATGCCAACATCCAGCACATCTACGGTAACCACACCATCGACATGGGCTTCGGTCAGCTGAAGGAGATCACGTTCGCGGGCGGCTACCCAGGCATGAACGGCGTGCAGTACTACGTCCCGGGCCGACTGGCCGATGGTTCCTATGTGGTCTTCAACGCCATTGGCGATCCCCGCGCCGACCTGACGATGCCGGCCTCCGCTGGCGGCCAGGCTTCCAATGCCCTGTGGCGCACCACCGGTCGCGTGCCCATGGCTGTCCTGTCTACCACCAGCGGTTCGGGGGGCACGCCTCCTGACAACGAGGACACGTCCCAGGCCATCTTCATCAATGACCTGTACACCATGAACAACAACTGGAGCTTCATGGGCGGTCTCCGCTTCGAGAAGTACCTGGTTGATAACCGCTCGGGTCGCATGGTCAGCTCCTCCGACCTGCTGCCTCGGTTCACCGTCAAGTACGACCTCAACGGCGACAACAAGCATGTCTTCGACCTGAACTACGGTGTGTTCCGCGGCACCATCGGCCAGGGCGGCATGGGTGGCAACTTCACCCGTCGGCCCAACAACCAGACCCAGAACATGTACTGGTCGGCCGGCACTGCCTACACCCCGACGGCCACCAACACGGCCTACACGGTCTCCCAGGCCACCCTGCTGAACCTGGCGAACTACCGCACGCTGAACTTCGCCAACACCGATGCCTACTACGACCTGGATCCCAACCTCAAGCCTGAGAGCCGGGAATCCATCACCCTGAACTACAAGCGGGCCTTCACCGGCGGCTTCTTCCGCATCTCACTGATCACGGACAAGTTCCATGACCTCTGGTACGCCAAGGCCGATTCGGGTCTGCCGCTGGTGGAGGTTAAGGACTTCTCCGGCCAGGGCCTGGCCTCCAAGTACGGCTATCACCAGATCCTGACCACCGATCCCAACGGCAAGCGCGACTACCGCAGCCTCGAAATGGAATGGCAGCAGGAGCTCTCCAAGGGCGACAAGCACCTCCTCCTCTGGAACGGCAACTGGACCATGAGCCGCACCCGGTCCACCCAGACCTGGCGCGAAGGCAACGTGGCCAGCTCCAACCCGATCTGGTACGAGCAGTGGAAGGCGGCCGGCGTTCCCATGGACGCCTACAACCCCTACGGCGAGCTCGCCGGCCTTAGCCAGCACCACAACCTCAAGACCTGGGTGAGCCTCAACATCGGCGCCCCCAAGGGCGTGCAGAATGCCATCACCCTGCTGGCTTCCTACTTCTCGGGCTATCCCTTCAGCCAGACGCAGACCATGCTCGCCCCCCAGGGCGTCCTGGATCACAACAGCCAGCTGACGGCCGTGGGCACGGGCAACACCAACACCTACTTCCTGAATGGCGCCCGGGGCCAGTTCCTCAACCAGGACTCCCCCGTCACCATCGACATGCAGTGGAACATGACCATCCCCATCCCCGGGTCCAAGGTCACGGCCTTCACCGCCCTGACGGTCTACAACATCTTCAACCACTTCAACCGCACCACCATGAATAGCCGCGCAGGCAATGGCAACAACCCTGCCACCGGCAGCGCCTGGGTCTACCCCAACCTGCCTGGGACCTACAACGGTCTGGCCTCCAGCTACGGCCTCACCACCGGGTTCTATGCCTCCGGCGACTACACCTACAACTCCGGTGTTCGTAACTCCCGCAACTTCAGCATCGACATGGGCTTCCGCTTCTAGCGACCACATGAGGAGACAGGCATGAATCGCACCTTGATGTCCCTGCTTGTGCTCGGCGCCCTGGCCCTACCAGCCACCGCCCAGCAGAGCGAGAAGTCAACTTTCATTAAGTCATCGGTCCTCTATGTGTCCGAGGCCTACAACAACGACCAGTTCGTGTACAACGGCGGCAAGACCCGCGGCTGGGGCTTCGAGCTGGGCTACGACTACGCCATGCCCGATGCTTTCAGCTTCATCACGCCCTGGATCGGCTATGGCCGCTTCGTGGGGAACTCCCGCCCCGAGCTGCAGGCCATCCAGCCCGCTGGCGTCCTTGCACCGCGCTTTGACCTCACGGCCTGGCGCACGGGCGTGGACTTCAAGTGGAACACCCCGGTCAAGAACCTCCGGGGCTGGATGGGCATCAACCTGAACTTCTTCGACGGCAACCAGCTGACTGCGGGGAGAGTTTACTCCTCGTCTCAGGCGGGCTACGATCCTAGCCTCCTCCCCAAGTCCATCAACGAATCCCGGGCCAAGTGGGGCGTGCGTGCCGGTCTGGACTACCAGCTCACCAAGGACTGGAGCGCCCACGTGCAGTACGACGCCGCCCAGTGGCTGTCCTACAACACCAGCGCCAAGGCCCGCCTCAAGGGCATGAACCCCATGAACCCCAGCTGGTTTGCCTTCTCTGCCGGCTACCACTTCTAGGTTCATTCAGTGATCCTTGCAGAGGGGGCCTTCGGGCCCCCTTCTGTTTGCCCTTTCCTCCTCTGATGGGAGTCCACCATGCTTGCTCCGCTCCTCGCCCTGCTCCTCCAGGCCCCGGCCCCCCAGGCCCCGGCCAAGGTCACCCTGCCCTTCGAGCAGCTGCTCCTGGAGGCCCCGGCCCGGGACATCCTCGAGGTGCCAGCCGGCACCACCCGCATCCAGGCCAAGAACTTGCCCGTGGACCGTGCTGCCAGCAGCGTCCCCACTGGCGGTGCCAAGGGCCGGCCCCAGGGGCAGATGCTGGGCGCCGAGAGGGGCCTGCGCCTCCTGCTTGTGGACCTGGCACCCGGCGAAAAGCTCCGCTTCGTCCTGGGGGGCGATGGCGCCGGTACCTTGATCATGGGTCTTGCCGCGTCGCCCACACCTGACGGCATGGAAGAGGAAACGGCCCGGGTGAACCGCATCCTGCCCCGCCTCCGCACCCGGGAGCTCGAGGTCCAGAACGTAACGCCAGCGGTCTACCCCGTGCTGCTCAAGCTTGCCGGCCCGGCCAACCTGTCCTACACCCTCGACCTCCAGCGCAAGGCTGCGCCCCCCAAGTAGAGCCGATTCACAGAGACCTCAGACTACTCAAACACCACGGTCTTGTTGCCGTAGGTGAGGACGCGGTGGTGCAGGTGCAGGCGCACGGCGCGGGCCAGGGCCATGCGCTCCATGTCCTTGCCCTTGCGCACCAGGTCCTCCACGGTGTCCCGGTGGCTCACGCGCACCACATCCTGCTCGATGATGGGGCCCGCATCCAGGTCCTCGGTGACGAAGTGGGCCGAGGCGCCGATGATCTTCACGCCGCGCCCGTGGGCCTGGTGGTAGGGCTGGGCCCCGGCGAAGGCCGGCAGGAAGCTGTGGTGGATGTTGATGACGTCCGGCGCGTCCCGCAGGAAGTCGCCGCTGAGCACCTGCATGTACTTGGCCAGGACCACCAGGTCCACCCGCTCCCGGCGCAGCAGCTCCAGCTGGCGCTGTTCCTGGGCGGTCTTGGTGGCGGCGGTGATGGGGAAGACGTGGAAGGGGATGCCCAGGGGCTCCACATGGCGGCGCAGGTGGTCATGGTTGCTGATGACGCAAGCGACCTCGGCACCGAGCTCCCCGGCCTGATGGCGCCACAGCAGGTCCAGCAGGCAGTGCTCCTGGCGGCTGCACCAGAGGGCGATGCGGGGCACCACGTCGGAGAAGTGCAGCTCCCACTGGCCGCCCATGCGATCGGCCACCGCCGCCAGCTGGGCCCGCAGATGGAGGCGCTCAGCGGGATCGGCGGTCTCCTCCCACTCGATGCGCCCCAGGAAGCGGCCCGCCTGCAGGTCCGAGTGGTGGTCTGAGTCCACGATGTTGCCGCCCCGCTCGAAGACGAAGTTCGACAGCCGGGCCACGATGCCCCGCTGATCTGGGCAGGAAATGAGGAGGATGGCAGTGGGCGTGGACATGGGCAGCGAGCTCTGAAAAGGTCGCTGCGCCGAAGAGCGGGAAGAGCGGAGCGTCCCTTCCAGGTTACACGGAGACCCCAGGCCAGTCAGTGCACCGTCCGCCACACCCGCGCCTTGGGGTAGCGCTGGGAGGCCGCCACGCTGGTGGTGGCCAGGGTCATGGTGGAGGTGGTGCCCCCCTGGGAGTTGGTAGCCGCCACCATGCCCCCCTGCAGGACACCCCGGGCCCCCAGGGAGAGGAGGTTCGAGGCCACCCCGACCCAGGTGGCATAGGCCCCGCTCTTGAAGGCGATGCCTGACCGGGTGTCGCTGACGATGGGGTTCAGCACGTCATAGATGGCAGAGCTGGTCGTGGTGCCCGTCCCTCCGGTGCAGGGATCGGAAGCGGTGGGGGTGAACTGGGAGTAGAACAAGCTGCCCCCCACCACCAGCGGTGGATTGATCCCCTTGGGGATGAAGCCACCCGCGGCCGCAGGCAGGTTGACGTAGTAGCCAAAGGAGGGGGTGCCATTGTTCAGGTTGGTCAGGTAGTAGTCCGGGCAACCAGGGGTGATGAGTTTGAACACCGAGTCAGCACAGGGAGCTGATGGAGTGGCGTCGGCTGTGTTGGACGTGAAGTTTTTTAGCTGAGTGGTCGTCATGCCGATGTCGATGCCACTTTCGGTATCGAATCCCCAGGCTCGGCTGTCCTGGCGGTCGAAGACCACGGTCAGCCGGTGCCGGCTTGGTGCCGGATTGGCAGGGCTGCTGTAGCCCCGGTCCAGGGGGTTGTTCCGGTCTCCGCTGATCATGGCCACGCCCACCGCCGCCGGGCTGGTGGAGCCTGCCTGCCCCACGCCGGGGAAGGTACCCACCCGGAAAGGCGCCGGCAGGGTGGTGGAGCGGGCGCCATAGCTGGCATTGTCATCCTGGTAGACCTTGCGGAGCGTCCAGTCGTGGATCTGGGACGTGTCCCGGCGGAAGTTGGTGTAGGGCGCAGCGGAGGATAGGGCCTTGGACCCCCAGGCCCAGAGCCCGCCCCGGTAGTCCGTGAAGTAGGCCCGCTGGGCCATGCCCGAGTTCAGGACGAACTCGAAGGGGATGACGCCAGCGCTGATCGGCCCAACGGAGGCAGGGGTGCTGACGGCCGGATCCGTCAGCAGGTCCACCGTTGCCAGAACCTGGCCAGAGGTGGCGTCTAGGGCCGTGATGGAACGACCCAAGGCAGCCCCCGCGAAGTTGGCTTCCACTTCGGGGACGCTAAACCCTCCGGCCAGGAAGACCGCATCCCGGAGGATCCCCACGGAGTCCAGCACCCGGCCGATGGCAGGGGTGGCAGTGGAGAACCCACTCTTCCGGAGCACCCCCTGCACTGTGCCAGGGGCCGGACCATTGGCAATGATGCGGCCCGAAGTGAAGCTATCCGCTTCATCGGGCACCCAGGACCAGGCCAGGGTCGGGTTGAAGGGATCGTGGATGTCGAGGGCATAGTAGCTCCGCCCTCCCTTCCCGAGACCGATGATGACCATGGCCCGCTCGCCGGCATCCACCACGCCGTTGCCGGGGCCACCGTTGCTAAGAGGTAGGTCCAGGTGATAGATCGCTGGGCTGCCATCGACCATGGACCGGTGAGGATTGCTGGACACGGTGAGGGTGTCGAGGTTGGCTAGGAAGTCCGTGGGCATGAAGCTCCATAGCTCCTGGACCGCGGCCTGGGTGACGGCGCCGCCCGAGCTCAACCGAGTGACCTCGCCGAAGGCATGCAGCCAGCCCTGATTGGTCCCCACCAGGATCAGGCGGAAGCGCCGGCTCCCGCTCACAGCCACCAGGCTGTTGAAGTCACTCAGGCCACCCTGAACCGCACTCAGGCTGTACTCGAGGGCGGCGGGGGCCGAGTTGATGACATCGCCCATGATGTTGCTGCGGTTCGAAGCGGGCACACCGCCCACCAGGTTGGTGATGTCGCCGCCGGCGGCGTGGTGGATGACCAGCTGCTTGGTGGCATCATCCCCGACGCTCGTGGCCACGAAGTTCTTCAGGCCCGTGCTGGCATCGGTGAAGTCTGGGCCCGTGGCCCTGAAGCGCCTCAGGGCGCTGTCCCCCGGCGTCCGGGTATACAACCGGCGGGCGGTGCCCACGGGGCCGCTGGCGAGGGCGGTGCTGGCGCTCCAGTGGGCAGTCGAGGCATCCAGGATCGTCGTTGGGCTTCCGTCCTTGTCGAGAATCTGGGGGCTACCAACCCCCTGGCTGAGTCCGAACATCAGCAGGTCCCCTGGCCACAGGACACCACCACTGATGGGCGGCGTGAACCGGCCCAGGTAGAGCTGTGAGCCGAGACTCGCTCCAACGAAGGGGATGTTCGGGCTGGAGGTGGCCTGGTTGCCGCCCGTCCCGATGGCAATGCGGAAGGCAAATTCCAGACTGGTCACCAGCTTGTCCTTGTCCGTCGCGTCGAAGAAATAGACCGCTCCCGTCTTGCGCATGCCGACCGTCGGATAGTGGGTGGGGTCCGTTGGATCGGGGATCCAGTCGTTGCTCGGGTCCAGTGTTGCGTTGGCAGGCTGCTCCCAGCCGTTGAAGGAATGGAAGCTGCTCAGAGTGCCGCTGGAGATGCCGGCGTCCCCCAGGGCGGCCGCCAGGAACAGGCTGCGCTTGGGGCTGGCGTCCTGCGTGTAGTGCCCCGCCAGGCTCACGCCCACGGTCATGGTGGTCACCCGATGGTCCCTGCTGTAGGTGACGCCGTTCCGCTTCTTGATGGCGAAGGGCAGGAATGCTGAAGGCGATAACAAGCCGCTGGGAGGCGTGTCCGGTGCGGCCTTGTAATCCACGTTCAGGGTCCCAAGGGTGGGATCCGCCAGATGCGCCGCCACCCCCGCCATGGTGAAGAGGTTCCAGTAGGTGCCATTGCGATTGATGCTTGTGGGGCTGGCCAGGATGGCCCGGTTGCCGACGCGGACGTCCAGGGCCGCTGCATCCCCGGAGCCGGTGATGTATGGGGTGGTGGCATTGGTGTTGGTGGTCAGGGTGCCGTTGTTGTCCAGTCCGTCTGTGAAGAGCAGCAGGAAGGGGTTGCCGCACTGGGAGACATCGCCCCCCTCCACCGCATTGAACACGCTGCTGGGATCTGCGTACTGGGCCAGTGTTCGGGCCATGGCATAGGTCAGGGGGGTGTTCCCCGCAGCAAACAGGCCGGCGATCCGCGTCATGCCCGTGACCGAGTTCCCGGAGAGGGCGTTGATGCCCTGGCCGGTCGTGTTGTTGAGCACGGTCCAACCCGAGTCCAGGCCATCCACATGGGTATTGGCCGGGGAGGAGGCGTTGAGGGTGGTGCTGCTGCTGTTGTTGATGCTGGTAGCCGCGCCGCTGTTGGCCTCATTGGTGGGATCCAGGCAGCGGAAGGCCCAGTAGACATCGGCCTGATGGGCAATCCAGGTCTGAATGGCCGCCCACTTGGTGGCCTGGAGGCGGGTCAGGGCCGGCGTCCGATAGCTGGAGGCGTCCTCCAAGGCCGTGCCGAGGTAGGAACCGTCCTGGCTGTACTTGGGAATCGACATGGTGCCCCAGCTCCCGCTGGGACCGAAGCCCTGCCCCCAGCTGGCATTGCCCTGGCCTCCGACAAGAGAGGCATTGCTGGCATCGAACGCCACATATTTGCCGACCAGCGACCCCTCCGTGGTGTAGTTCGCCTTGGTGGCGTCGCTGCTCTGGTACTTGCCATTGAAGAGCCAGGCGATATAGGCGGGACGGTAGAGCACTGTATAGAGGTAGACCATGCTCAGCGAATAGGCACTGGAGCCATTGGTGTCGTAGGTGAAGACGGCATTCTGGCCCGACCCGATGGTGTAGCAGGTGTCCAGCTCGACCTGCTGGCCGCTGCCATAGGTGGTGCTCACGCCCGCAACCGTCTTGATCTGCCGATCCAGGAGCGTCTTGGAGCTCAGGGGCACGCCGGAGGAGCCGCGGTCCATGACCTTCCAGGGGATGGGGAGGTCGATGGTCCGGTTGCCTTTGGCGAAGCGGACATGGCTGGCGGCACGGAGCCAGTTCCGGACATCCAGGACGCCGGAGCTCGTGCCCACCAGGGAGCCCGAAGCGGCTGCGGCATCGACCATGGTCACGGCGGTTCCATCCGGCTTCCGCAGGGTTCCATTCAGGGTTCCGGGATAGGTGAACCCGACCGAGGTGGCATAGCCGGTGGCGCTGTTAAAGCTGGACCCCACGCTGGCGTCCAGGGTGACGGTGACAGAGGGGTCCGTGGCCCCTGTGGGGGGATTGGTGCAGTAGGCTGGAAGCACCAGGCTCACCGTCGTGTTGCCCCCTGCCTCTGGATTGGTTGTGGCGGTCGAGTTGACGGGGTTAGGGGTGGGCAGGGCGCAGACATTGGAGGTGGAGTAGGCGATCAGCTGAACCCACTGGATCAGGTTGTTCCAGCTCCCAGTCCCCTGGGCCAGGAAGTAGGAGCGAAGGTTGACTGTAGAGCCGGCAGGAATGTTGGACAGGGACGCAGTCCAGGCGCCGCTCCCCCCGACCCTGGCCTCCATGGGTGCCAGCTGGGTCTTGTCCTGGGGGTAGTTGGGGGTCCGGATGGTCATCACAGACTGGTACACCCCCGAGCTGACCTCACTCCAGACAGGTCCAGAGTTAATGGCACTCGGCGTGGTGTAGCCCCAGCTGAAGTTCTTGTGGCTGAGGTCCTCGCCCTCGGCAAAGGCGTGGGTGAGTGTTGCGGTCAGGGTGACGAGGGAGTTCGGGGCGTAGGGCCCCGAGGATGGGCTGAGCGCCATGGACACGGTATAGGAAGGGCTGCCTTGAGTCCCGTTGTTGGTGATGGTGGCGGTGTAGTTGGAGCTGCCCGCAATGGGCGAAAAGACCGCCGTGGCCCAGGCGGCCCCGTTCCCCCACGCATAGGCTTGAAAGGTCATCGTTGGCGCAGCCGTGCAGAGGCCGTTGCCACCGTAGTAGTCCCGGCAGGAGGCTGGATTGTACTCGGGGGCGATGGCTCCTGTGCCATCGGGGCTGATGGTGAGGATGGCACTGACATAGGCGTTGATGTCATTGCCTGATCTGGCGTAGAGCTGATACCTGTTGTTGGGCGGCGTGCCCAGAGAGGCGCCGTTGAGATTGAACCTCATGTACCTGTAGTCATCTGCGTCGTTGAGGTCGTTGTTGGGGTACAGGGGGTGGTACATGAGGCTGGCCATGGACCGCGAAAAATCGAAGACCGAGACGATCTCGGGCTTGGGCCGGAGCGATGAGGACTGCTGGTAGAGGTCGAGAAAATCCGTGTTGCTGGACTGGAGCCGCGGATCCAGCTGGGCGATGGCCGAGGATGTAGCCAGGACGACCAAGGCCAGGATCCTTAGGCTGCGGACAAGGCAAGTTGCGGGACGGTTCATGCGGGTGCTCCAGGGCTACCGGACAGGGGTGGACACCCACAGCTCCTTGGCGTGGGTGAAGGTGACCGCACCCTGGGTCACCTGGGCATCGGCGCGGACGGCCCACAGGTCCGGGGCCTGCAAGGCAGTTCCCCCTGCGGCTGGCGTAAAAGCTCCGGTACCAGCTCCTTGGCTCATGCCGGCCACGGGCAGCTTGCCCATGTAGGTGAGGCCCAGGGAGGTGGCCTGGGTGGCGCTGCCGGCGGCGGTGAGCGTGAGGGCCGCCAGTGGCAGGTTGGTAGCGTTGGGCGTGTACTGCGAGGGGGAAGCTGGCTCAGTGGACTGAACATCCCAGGCCGTCCCCGCCTTGGTGGAGTCGAGGAGGAGGGTCGCCTTCAGCTGGGTCAGCTTGAGCGCGGCGCTGTTGCTGGGGGCCAGCGCGCCGTTCTGCAGGTCCATCCAGTGGATGGACCACTCCAGGCCGGAGTCGGCCACGTTGCGGGCCATGGCGCCCTGGCGGCTGAAGCCCGAGCTGGCGATCTCCCGCAGGGAGTTACGCGACATGGCTACGGCGGCGATGGTGAGGAGCACAAGCAGCATGAGGGCCACCACGATGGTCATGCCGCCTCGCTGGCTGCGCTGCCAAGGGGTGCTAGGTGGGGTTTGCACAGGGGACTCCTAGTTCAGGGCCAGGCCCGCGTGCCGGGGCACCAGGACCAGGCTCTGGGTCTGCAGGCGGTGCGCCACTGCATCGGGATTGGCGGCGTATTCGGAGCGGCGGGTGGCCGTTCGGGTGGTGATGTCCACCCGCACCAGCAACGGCATGCTACGGAACCAGGAGGGGCCGATGCGGGTGGTCTTCACGCCGGGCCGGCCACTGCTGGCCAGCTGGCTATCCAGTTCCGTGCGGATACCCGTATCCCAGCCGAGGTCGTAGCCGGTGTAGATGGCCTTGGCCCCGCTGCTGTCCAAGCCGGCCCAGTGGTTGCCACCGTCGGCGCTGAGGTAGACCGCGAAGCCCGCTACATTCTCAGCGATGATCTGCTGAGGCAGAGCAGCTGTGAAAGCGGTAATGCTGTAGTTGCCCTGATCCCGCACCAGGCAGGGGATTCCGGCACTGCTGCCGGGGTCCAGGGTCAGCATCTGGATGCGGTAGCGCACCATCTGGGCGGGCTGGATGAGGACCACCCGGCTGAGTTCCAGGTGCCGGGCCCGGGAGGCGGGAGCGGCGGGCCCAGAGCCCGTGATGCCCGCATCGGCAGAGGGCCCGGTCACCACCGTCACCGAGGACCCCGAAGCCGTGGCCGAGGTGATGTTCACGGCCTCCCAGGCGTCCTTGAAGACCAGCACCTGACCCGCCGCCACCTCGCTGGCGTAGGTGGTGCTGCCGCAGTTGATGGTGTAGGTGGTATCGGCAGTGGTCAGGGGGTTCCCCTCCGCCACCAGGGTTGCAGCGGCCTTCTGGGTGCTGGCCGAGCTGACGGTCCCCTCGAAGGGCAGGGGCTGGTCCAGGTAGAAGTACAGCTCGTCCGCGGTGGCGGGATCATCGCTCCCCGCACCGGAGACGGCCATGTTGGGCAGGATGAGGAAGGTGGGCATGGCCTCGCTCACCGCAGGCGGAACCGAGAGGTCCGTGAGAAACATCCCGGCCTGGTTCAGGTCCTCCACCAGGAGGTCCACGGACATGCGGTTGCGGCGGGAGCTGGAGATGGTCTCGCCGGAGGTGTAGAAGGCCGACAGGCTGGCCTTGTAGACGTTGGCCATGCCCGCCATGAGCACCATGGTGAAGACCAGAGCCACCAGCAGCTCCACCAGGGAGAAGCCGCGCCTCCGGGCCTGGCGGGCCGGCTCAGCCATGGGTCACCATCCGGGTCAGCCGCACGGAGCGCGGGGCCGCCACACCTGAAGCGTCCACATCATCCTGGAAGGTTACCTGGACGGTGAACTCGGAGAGGTACCCCGTGGCGTAGAAATTGCCCGGGTTCCGGCTGGTGGTGGCGATGTAGCGCACCCCGCTGTCCTGCTCATCCGAGGCGCCCACCACCACGGGCCGGCCCCGGTTGTTGAAGTCGTCCACCCGGGGTGTGCCTGTGGCCAGGGTGATGTAGCGGAGGCCAGAGAGGTCCGCCAGGGTGGGGTTGCTGGCATTGCGGTCGGTGAGGTTGAGCCAGCTGAGCCGCCCTTCCAGCTCCGCCCGATCCAGGATCTGCTCGGCCACCAGGATGGCGGTGCTCAGGCTGCGGCTGCCCCGGGTGGCTTTGAGGGCCATCACCTGCAGGGCTGACAGGCCCAGGATGCCCACGGCCATGATGAAGGCGGCCATGAGCATCTCCACCATGCTGAAGCCGGCCTGGGTGGCCGCTCTGCAGGGGGGATGGCCGGCACTGGCCATCAGATCCGGCGCCACTGGCCGTCGCCGTCCCGGATGCCCGGGTTGTAGAACTTGTAGATGGCGGCGCCGTTCTGCAGCACGACGATGAGCCCCATGGGCCCGCCCGGCAGGGCACTGCCCGAGCTGGTGGTGCCCACGATGGGGATGATGAAGGTGGAGATGAAGCGCCGGCTGCTCCCACTCACCAGCACCCGGTGGTCGGCTTCCGGGAAGAGGAGGTTGTCGTCCGTGACCAAGCCGTGCATGATGCCACCACTGCCAACAAAGGGAGCCACATCGTTGATGTTGATGTTGGTCCCCGTGGTGCAGGTTTGCATGACGTTGGTCCACTGGTTGGAGGAGACCTTCACAATACGGGCCGAGGCCTGGGCGCGGTCCCCGGCCAGGAAACGGAAGGGTACGGCCAGTGTGGCAGCGGCTGTCCCCAGGTCCACACTGTGCAGGCTGCCGCTAAGCATGTCCGCAGCAGCGACCTTGATGTCGTGGTCAGTGATGCCCGCGTCCCCATGGGCCATCACCAGTGAGGCGGCATCCCAGGAACCCCAGGTGACGATGGCCACATCTCGACCCGTCGCCGCAGCGGCCTGGTGGGCGTTGGTGAGGGCCCCTTCGACCTCGTCCATGAGGCCGCGGACAGCGCCGCTGTTCTGGGTTCGCACTTGGCTGACACCCACCATGGACAGGACGCCGACGATGCCCATGACGAGCATCAACTCAAGCATCGTGTAGCCGGCGGAGCGGGTTCTTCGGGCGGTAGGGTTCATGGCGGTCGCCTTTGTTGGCTGGCGACGAGGTGGTGTCGGCGGCGTCCCAGTGCGAGTTCCACAGAGAGCACCACAGACGGAGTACGTCCGTCGCAGGGTCCTTCAAGCACTTAGCGTCAGATGCGAAGAATCCCTGTCAACGGACAGGAGAATGGACACTCGAGTCTGCAGACAGCACGACTCGGGACGAATAACCGGAAGTCCAATGCTTCCTAAAACAAGATGCTTCTCTGCGGCGAAAGCAGCGCACCGAGAAAAATCTAGACACCACCCAGGAGGCCAAAAGGCCCATGGGCAGTGGGTTTGCGGGCTAGGGTCTGTCCAGGATTTTTACTTGGCAGCGCTACCAAAGACCCGATTGCGGACGAGGTCCTCGGTGCTCCAGGGCGCAGGTCCCCCGCCCAGGTATTTCTGGAACCACTCCAGGTGGGCGTTGTAGTAGACGGGCATGGACTTCAGGGGGTCGGGCCAGTGGCCGTCGTTCTTGAAGACGATGAGGCGGCTGGGCACGCCCATCTCCTGGAGGCCCGTGAAGAACTGCAGGCTCTGGGTGTAGGGGACACGGTAGTCGCGCTCGCCGGTGATGACGAGACAGGGGGTCTTGAAGGCCGGTACCCGGCTGCTGGGGTTCATGCGGTCGTAGGCCGCCGCCTGCTGCCAGGGTGTCCCCGTGAGGTCGTGCTCCGGGAACCACAGCTCCTCGGTGGCGCCGTGCATGGAGCGCAGGTCGTAGACGCCCATCATGGCGGCCAGGGCCTTGAAGCGGGTGCTGCGGCCCTCCAGCCACATCATGGCGTAGCCGCCCCAGCTCCACCCCATGGCGCCCATGCGGTCCTGGTCCACATAGGGCAGGCTGGCGAGGTGGTCAGCGACCTTCTCGATGTCCGTCATGACCTTGCCATCCCAGTCGCCGCTGATGGCATCCGTGAAGGCCTGGCCATAGCCGGTGGAACCGTGGGGATTGGGGAAGGCCACGATGTAGCCAGCACCGGGGTAGACCTGCCAGTCGCCCCGCAGGGTGTCGGACCACATCATCTGCGGGCCGCCGTGGACGTTGAGGATCAGGGGGTACTTCTTGGCCGGATCGAAGCCGTGGGGCTTCACCAGGAAGACGTGGATGTCCTTCCCGTCGGCCCCCTTCACCCACTGCTCCTCGGCGGGACGAAAGTCGACCTCCGCCGCCAGGGCCTGGTTGAAGTCCGTGAGGCGCTTGGTCTCGCCGGAGGCGAAGGTGTGCCGCCAGAGCTCCACAGGCTCGCCCACCCGGGTCTTGGCGAGGAACACCGCCTTCTGATCAGGACTGACGGCGAACTCCTTGATGCTGAGGCCCTCCAGCATGCGCGTGACCTTGCCGCTGGCCACCTCCGTGCGGAAGAGGGGCCAGCGGCCCTTCTCCTCCACCGTGAACCAGAGGGCGGTGCTGTCGGCAGACCACTGGAAGGCGTCCACCCAGTTGTCGATGGCTTCGGTGAGCACCTTGCGGGTGCCCTTGGCGCGATCGTAGACCGCCAGGCGGAAGCGGTCAGATTCGTGGCCCGGCTTGGTCTGCAGCTTGTAGGCGATGAAGCGACCATCGGGTGAGTACTTGGGATCGCTGTCGGCGGCCGGGTTGTCGCCGGTGATGCGGCGGGGCGTGCGGTCGCCCTCGAGGGCGATGAGAAAGAGGTCATTGTTGGTGCTGCGGGCCGGGACGGCGTCGGTGTTGGTGGTGACGCAGACCTCCTTGCCATCGGGGCTCAGGTCCCAGGTCTGCCAGAAGCCGGGGTAGTCCTGCTTGCCGGCGGTGAGGGCCTGCACCTTGCCCTCGGGGGTGCTGGTGAAGAGGTGCGCGTACTGGAAGTCTCGCCAGCCGGTCCAGTGCCGGTAGAGCAGGCTGTCCACCAGGTGGGCCTGGACGGGACCCTGCTCCAGCTTGGTCTCCAGCTCCTTGTGGCGGGCACCATCGGCCATGGCCTCCAGGAAGACCGAGGCCTCAAACACCACGCCGCCGCTGGGCTGCACCTTGGGCGCGCCGACACCGGGTGCAAAGGCCGTGACCTTGCGGGCTTCGCCGCCGCTGGCATCCAGGGCCCACAGCTGGCTGCCCTCGGCCCGGGTGGAGAGGAAGTAGAGGGTGCGGCCATCCTTGGACCACTGGGGCGCCGTGTCGGCCTTGCCGGAGAAGGTCAGCTGCTTGGTCGCCCCGGTGGCGGTCTCCAGCACCCACAGGTGCGTGCTGCGGGTGGAGGCCCGCAGATCCTGGGTGGATACCTCGAAGGCGAGGCGCTTGCCGTCGGGGCTGAGGGCCAGGTGCTGGAGGCCTTTCAGGCGGTGGAGATCCTCGATGTGGAAGGCCCGCTTTTCGGCCGCCAAGGCCGGAGCGACGAGGACAACAAGGGTGGTCAGAACGCGAAGCAGACGGAACATGGGCTCTCCTGGCGGCACCAGGATCGCATGGCCGCCACGGCCCCGGAGCCACCTTGGTATCCTGGGCCATGACCAGCGCAGACCACTCCGTCGCCCCCCGCCACCGGGGCATCTTCTGCAACCGGACCCTCAACCTGCGGTCGGTGCGGGCCATCGGCTATGACATGGACTACACCCTGGTGGACTACCAGGCCGAGGCCTTCGAGCGCATGGTCCACGCCCAGGCCCGGGAGCGCCTGGTGTCCGAGGGCTGGCCCGTGGCGGGCCTCGAGTTCGACCCGGGCATGGTGACCCGAGGCCTGGTGATCGATATAGAGCTGGGCAACCTGGTGAAGGCCAACCGGTTCGGTTTCGTGAAGCGGGCCATGCACGGCACCCGGATGCTGGAGTTCCACGAGCAGCGCGCGGCCTACGGCCAGGTGCTGGTGGACCTGAGCGAGCCCCGGTGGGTGTTCCTGAATACGCTCTTTTCGCTGTCCGAGGGCTGTCTCTATGCCCAGGCGGTGGACCTGCTGGACCGGGGTGCCCTGCCCCGCCCCTTTGAGTACGCCAGCCTCTATCGGCACATCCGCGCCCGGGTGGACGCCCAGCACCTGGAGGGCCACCTGAAGGCCGCCGTGGCCGCAGACCCCGACCGCTTCGTGGTGCAGGATCCCGAGGCCGCCCTGGCCCTGTTGGACCAGAAGGCCGCCGGCAAGAAGCTGCTGCTCATCACCAACTCCGAGTGGACGTTCACCTCCCGGATGATGGCCCACGCCTATGACCGACACCTGCCGTCCGGCATGACCTGGCGGGACCTCTTCGACATCGTGGTGGTCAGCGCCCGCAAGCCCGCCTTCTTCACCGAGGCCGGGCCCTTCTTCGAGGTGGTGGACGAGACGGGCTTGCTGCGGCCGCTGGAGGGCACCTTGCGCCGGGGTGGGCTCTACCTCGGCGGGTCGGCGGCCCAGGTGGAGCGGGATCTGGGCATCTCCGGCGACGAGATCCTCTACGTGGGCGACCACATGTTCGGCGATGTGCACATGAGCAAGCGCACCCTCAGCTGGCGCACGGCGCTGGTGCTGCGAGAGCTGGAGTCCGAGGTGGGGGCCCTGGAGGCCTTCCGGGCCACGGACCAGCAGCTCCTGACCCTGATGACCAAAAAGGAGGGCCTGGAGACCGGCCTCTCTCAGGCCCGCCTGGACCTCCAACGGCAGCGCGGTGGGTACGGCCCTGCACCGGATGCCACCGTCCCGGCCCTGGAAGCCACCGTGCACGCATTGCGGGGGCACTTGGTGGCCCTGGACGCCGAGATCGGGCCCCTGGCCCAGGCCAGCACCGCCCTGGTCAACCCCCGGTGGGGCCTCCTCACCCGCGCCGGCAACGACAAGAGCCACCTCACCCGACAGATCGAGCGCTACGCCGATGTCTACACCAGCCGCGTGTCCAACTTCCTATTCGCCACGCCCTACGCCTATTTCCGCTCCCCCCGGGGCAGCCTGCCCCACGACCCCACCGGGAAGGACCTGCCCTGAGCCCGTAAAAGGGCGCTATTTCACCCCATAGACCGTGGCGCCGTAGCGCTCGGGATCTCTCGGGGGAGCGCTGTTCCACGCCCCATAGGCATGGCTGTCGTCGGTCCTTACCCGCAGCGTGTAGTGCCCCTTTGGTAGCGTCACCCGCGCCTCCGCCAGACGATTCTTGTTGGCGCCGCCAGCGTGGTGGGTCTGCTCCTTGAGCAGCTCCCACACCCGCTTGCCGCTGGCATCCTCGATCCAGGCCGTGTCCGCCATGGCGTGGCTGCCGGCCTCCCCGATGGCATGGATGCGCACGGCGGTGCTCACCGTCAGGTCAAAGGGTGCGCTGCGGTCCTGGCTGTTGCCCACCTGCACCAGCTCGGCCAGCACGGGCCCTGGCTCTGGCAGCGCTCGCAGGGACAGGGCACCCGCATCCCCGGGGCGCGGCAGCGAGAGGGCCAGACCGTAGCGGCCCGGGTCGCAGGGCGGTGCCACCGTCCAGTCGGCAGGCGAGTGATTGTCGTCCGTCACGAAGGTGGCCACATAGTCCCCCGGCGGCAGCTGAATCGTCTCCACCTGGCGCCGGTTGCGGGGTCCGCCCCCGGCAAACTGCGACCGCTCCGGGGTCATCTCCCACACCCGCTGGCGGGTGCGGCTGTCTTGGATCCAGCCGTAGTCGCTCATGCGGCGCTGCGTGCCCTCCCCCACGGCGTAGACATGGAGGTCCACGGGTCGGTGGACCTTGAAGGCCTGGTGCCAAGCTCCCCGATCCCCGGTGGCGGCGAGGGTGATGGCCATGTTGGCCCACCGCAGGGGTGCCTCGAAGGTGACCACCTCGTGCGGCTCACCCGAGGGCAGATAGAGCTCCATGCCATAGCTTCCCACCTGCCGTCGCCACTGACGCAGCAGGCCCCCCTCGTCGGCGCCGAAGGCCGCCAGAAACCCGCGGGGCCGCTCCGCGAGCTTGGCCTCCACCTGGCGTCGGTCGACGTTGCGGCTCCACTGCGCGAGGAGGACACCCTGGGCGAAGGCATGGTTGGCGAAGTAGGCCTCGTAGCTGCCTGCAGGCAGGTCGAGATACTGATCGGCGATGCGGTGGGCACCTTCCCGGCGCGTGTTTGAGCCATCCATCTGCCAGACCACCTCGCGGGTGGCCGCATTGAGGAGCCAGCCGCTGGCAAAGAGGGGGCTGTCCTCCCGGGCAGGCACCAGGCCCTGCAGGCCCGCCCCCCGAGCGTAGATGTGGACTTTCTGGGCGTGCGGCAAGATGAATCCTTGGCTGCGCACCTCGGCGGTCTCGAAGCCATGGAGGGCCACGATCCGCGCTTCTGCCGCCCGCAGGGGCAGTCCCGCCGCTGCCAGAAGGGCGGACAGGGCCAAGAGGAGGACAATGGCTTTGGACTTGGGAAGAATCGGCATATAGAACCCCTGCACTGCCCCCAGGCTAGTCCATCTGAGGCCTCGCACCCATCCCGATCGGCGAGCGGCCGGTCGCCACCGGCGAACGGGATCTGGCCCCCAGGGAGGCTACAGCCCCGCCCACTCCAGGAGGATCCGCTGGGCCTGGTGGATGGGGCCGTCCTGGAGGCCCTGCACGGGCACCCGCACGGCGCCGTCGGGGCTGAGGCTGGCACCCCTCTGGCTGCCCACCCAGGCCATCATCTTCACGGGGTCCAGGGGTGTCTGGGGACTCAGGCGCAGCTTGAGCTGGCCCTTGTCCACCGCCACCTCGGACACCGCCAGGACCTGGGCCCGCAGCTTCACCTTGAGCAGCTCGAAGAAGCGCAGGGTCTCCGAATCGTCGTCGGCGATGCGGCCGAAGCGGTCCTCCAGATCCAGCTTGTAGAGCTCCAGGTCCCGCTCCTCGCGCAGCCGCGAGATGCGCTTGTAGGCCAGAAGCAGACCCCCTTCTGAACTCCACCTGATTCAGTAGGTTCCAACACGCCTAGGAGGCCCAGGACAGATTCGATTACAGGTGCATCAACCTTGCCAAAACGCTCGTCGGAACCACACTCATGACCGACATTTCCTGATCGCAGCAAAAAGAAGAGTTTCATTGGATCGTCCTAGAGGCCCGTTGAGGTTTGCTCCAGGAGGATCGATGAAGGCGTAGGAAGGGTCAACGGATTCCCTCCGACGATGGGTAGGCGTTCCTACCCGTCCAGAGCGATCGCTCTCTCAGGGCCTCTCCTCTAGTCATGCGTGCCTCCGCAGACACGCAAAGACTATCTGCAGCCCATTCGGGCGCAGGGAGAGGTCCACATGAGTGAAGCGATGCGAGGCGGTCCAATGAAACCTTGCGGAGGCCGAAAGCCAATTCTGCCTCCACTCGGCGGCATGGATGATCCGGACAGCCTGTATCACCACATGCAGCGTTATCTGCTGAGCTTGGTCGTGCGAGGGCAGTCCCAGCACACCGCGGCATCCGCCAAGGCTGCTCTGACCAGGTTCATCCGGTGGAGCGAGGAACGCGGCCTCGCGAAGCCTAGAGAGATTGATCGCCCGATGGTGGAGCTGTTCCAGGAATCCCTCTTCTACCACCGAAAGAAGAACGGAGAGCCCCTGGCAGCACGGAGTAGGCAGTTTCTTCTGATCCCTGTGCGGCAGTGGTTCGGTTGGATGGTGAAGCAGGGGAACCTTCCTTACAGCCCTGCCTCAGAGTTGGAACTGCCCAGGGTGCCTCGCAGGCTGCCCAAAGCCATCCTGTCATCCCAGGAAGCTGAAACCGTTCTGGCGGTGCCGGATGTGAATACCGCAGTGGGGCTACGGGACCGGGCGATCCTTGAAACCCTCTACAGCACGGGCATCCGCCGAACGGAGCTGACGCGGCTGACATTTCAGGACATCGACCGGGACCGGGGAAAGCTCATGGTTCGTGAGGGCAAGGGAAAGAAGGATCGAATGATCCCCATCGGCGACAGGGCGCTGGCGTGGATCGCTGCATATAGGGACCGTGCCCGACCAGAGCTGCTAAGGGACAAACTGGATGTTGGCGCTCTGTTCCTGAACAGCCTTGGGAACCCCATTAGACCCTTCCATCTCACGATGCTGACCAGGAGATACATCACCCGGGCTGCAATAGGGAAGGAGGGTGCCTGTCATCTCTTTCGGCATACCTGCGCGACGGTTCTCCTTGAAGGAGGCATGGACACGCGCTATATCCAGGAACTCCTCGGTCATGCCAGCCTGGAATCCACGCAGATATACACCAGGGTGAGCATCCAGAAATTGAAGGCTCTCCACACGGCGGTACATCCGGGCAGGATGCCCACGGGTGGAATGCAATGACTTGATACAGATCCGTACCCAAGCCTAAGGCGTTGGTGGGATCGTTTGGCCAGGAGAAGATGGGTGTCTCAGGTGCTAGGCTTAACCACGGATCATTGAAAAGAATTATGTTTTCGACAGGGGAACCATCTCTGAGGGGGGAATTACCTTTAGGGATGTCATATGCAGGCTCGCTTCTACCACCCCGGCTTTGGAAGGTTCACCGCCCCAGACCCCGCCCGGGACCAGCACTTCGAGGACACCCAGTCCTGGAACATCTACAGCTACGTGCGGAACAGCCCGGTCATGAGCACGGATCCGACCGGAATGGTGGATGAAAAGGATGCTGCCCAGAAGAAGGGAATTACCGGCACCGTGTCCGGTACAGACGACAATAGTCGGATTTGGTCAAATGAGATTCATGAGGTTCAGGCGAAAACAGGGGCAAAGGAATACAACCTCACGGGTTTGACCGGCGATGCGCTTTCAAAAGAAACAGCGCGGATCAAGGCGGAAAACCCTGGATATAAGGATGATATTAAAAAACCAGAGGGCAAAGATGCAGCCACATTCTCCTCTGTCAGTATTTCCCTTACAACTAATTCCCATACTTCTTCATCTGTTACGGTTACCCCTACCGCTTCCCTTACATCAAATTTCATCGTTTATTGGGCGTCACCCGATTCACCGTCAAAAGCAGGAGATGGCACGCTAAGGCAGCACGAAAATAGCCATGCAGCCGATAATGTAGCCGGGGTTAATAACTACAACAAGGACGCCAGACCCGTCACATTACAAGTGCCCAGAGGATCAGCGATATTATTTGATAGAGCGAATAAGGTGATGAAAGGGTTCAGGGATACTGAACAAATTCGCCTTAGAGATCAATTGCTTGATGTCGCTAAACTTCGTGATACCTATTGATGGAGCTTAAGATGCGTCTATTTATCATAATGTGGTTATCAATCATTGCCTTTATCCCGTTGCATGCCATCGAAAGAGTTAGTGCATCGGCAAAATTGCTTCCAAAGACTGTTGCCATTGGTGATATGCCGTATGTGATCGTTAAAATTCAAAATACAAGCAAGAGTACTTTGTTTGTTGATGATAATGAAATATTTATCAATCATGGCGTTACATATGCCGATGAAAGCATTGATTTTTCCCCGATTTTGGGACCACCGATTTACATGGCTACCGATGGTGCTCGCGTGGGTAATGTGCATCTTGGAAACCAGACGACTGGGATTCTTCCAGGTCAAAGCATTTTAAAACTCATTCAATTGCCCAAAATAAGACAGACTGGGAGAATTTTAATTTCAATTCGCATAAATATCACTGCTACTACTGATCCGCTCGCCTCAGAAGAGCACTGGACTAGGGAGGAATTGAAGACGGATTTCCTTGCGCATGTTCGGTAAGCAGGATCACTCCGACTGAAGTCATCGGCGCAAACAAATCAATCCTGCTACACGCCAAGTCAACCAACCCTTCCCATCCTCACCAGGAAGCAAGCAGGCTGAATTGTTGCAAGCAAGCCCACCGAGATGGTGGGCTTGGTTTTGTGGTTACGCGCCTGGTTCACGGGTATCGGTCAACACGCAGTCAGTCGCAACCGCGCCGCCGCCCACAGCCCTGAGCCATTTCCCCAGGAATACAACCGCACGGGCGTGACCACGAAAAAGCCCCTCGTCCACCGCCCCGGTATTCCCTTGGACACCCATTTGGGGACAATCCCCTGAGAGGTGCCAATGAAGAAGAAGGAAGAAACCCAGCCGGTAGGGGCAGCGGAAGGAGGCCGTAGGCCGACTGTAGCT
>CAIMFT010000168.1 GCA_903840385.1 uncultured Holophagaceae bacterium | reverse complement strand
GCGGCGCAGGCGCAGGTGCTCCGCAGATACGGTCCATGTCGTGGCGCCTGGGTGACGATCTGTTTCCGGTGCCTAGCCAGGTTTCGGAGCCGGGACTTGGCGAAAACCAGAGTCGCCTTCCCCGGTAAAGCGCGATGAACCGTTTATTTCTCCTTCCCTCCGGGTCAGGTGACATCGCCAAATCCAAGGCCTTGGCCTTTCTCCGCTTTCCTCCGCGCCTCCGCTGTCCTCTGCGTAGATTCAGTTGCTTTTCAACAACCACCTCAGCGAGCGCCAACCAGTCCCGCCAATGCCTCCGAAACGAGTTCTGGGGACAATTCTTCCAGGCACTGCCGCCGCTGGCAGGCGCGCTCGCGGCAGGGGGCGCAGGCGATGCCGGTTCTCAGGACCCTGCCAGCACCTTCGGGCAGGCCCGCCACCACGGGGTCGCTCGATCCGTAGATTCCCAGGGCGGGGACGCCCAGCACCACGGCCAGATGCAGGAGGCCGGTGTCTGGTGCCACCACGGCCTGGGCCTGGCGTAGGGCGGCGGCCAGCTGCCAGAAGCTGAGGCGCGGCAGGGCCTCGACGCCCGTGGCTTCCGGCAGCCAGGCGCGCAGGTCCTCTTCCTCGGGGCCCAGGGACCAGCGCAGGTCGTGGGTGGCCCGCAGGCGCTGGGCCAGGGTCAGCCAGTGGCGCAGGGGCCAGCGCTTGATGGCCCCCCGGCGGGAGGCCCCGGGCACCAGCACCACCCGGGGGCAAGGCCTCTCGGACCAGACCGCGCCGGGGTCGGGCAGGGCGACGTCCTGCAGCACCGGATGGAAGCGCCCCAGGCCTGGGATGCCCCGACTGCGCCCGAAAGCTTCCGCCAGACCCAGGGCCTGGTGGTAGCGAGTCTGGTGCCGGAAGGGCAGCGGGTGGGTCTGCAGCTTGCCGGCGAACTCCTTGGTGACCCCATCGCCCCAGCGCTCCGGGAGGGCCGCCAGTCGCGGGATCAGGGCCGCCTTGAGGATGCCGTGGAAGTCCAGGCTCACCTCTGCGTCCCGCACCAGGCCTGCCACGCGGTTGAGCTCAGTCCAGGCCTTGAAGGGGTTGGAGAGCCGCTTGCGCCGCACCACCACCGGCTCGAGCCAGGGCAGGGGCTCTAGCAGGAAGGTGTGGCGGTCCTCCACCACCGCCCGGAAGCGGGCCTCCGGGAACGCCGCCCGCAGGTTCGCCCAGGCCGGCAGCACCCGGAGGATGTCGCCGAGGGCGGAGAGTCGAAGCAGAACCAGATCCATGCCTCCATGCTACCCAGCACCTCGCTACCCTGTAGGCATGAAGCCCTTTGCCGAGGACCAATCCCGGAACCCACCGCCCACCAACTGGCTGGACCGGGTCCTCCGTCGGTTCTCCCGCATCGCCTACGGCATCGCCGTCCTGCTGCTCTATACCCTGGCCTCCACGGCCCTGGGCTTCGCCCTGGCGCCGGCCCTGTGGTTCTGGTCGGCCATCCAGCCCTGGTCCCGCACCCTGGCGGGGCCCCTGCCCTACATCGTGCTGGGCTTTGCCTTGGCCCTCTGCTTCTTCATGTTCGGGCTGACCCTGCTGGTGGTGATCCCCATGTACAACTGGGTGCTGCCCACCCGGGTCAAGCCCTTCAAGGGGGGCTACTACACGCTGGCGGCCCTGCCCTGGTTCCTGCACAACGGCCTCTTCTACCTGGTGCGGTTCACGTTCCTGCCCTTCGTGACCCTCACGCCCTTCGGCGTGTGGTTTCTCAAGGCCATGGGCATGAAGGTGGGACGGCACGCCTTCATCAACACCGAGTACATCAGCGACCCGCAGCTCATCTCCGTGGGCGATGACGCCGCACTTGGCGGCAGCGTGCGCATCTTCGCCCACTACGGCGGGGGTGGAAACTTCGTCATCGCCCCGGTGGTCGTGGGGAAGCGGGCCACCCTGGGCCTGGGCTGCTGCGTCATGGGGGATGTGGTCATCGGCGACGACGCCACCATCCTGCCCCAGAGCGTCCTCCTGCCGGGGAGCCGGGTAGGCGCGGGGGAGACCTGGGGCGGCGTCCCCGGTCGCAGGATCGAGCGCACGGAGATGGACCGGATCAAGTCCGAGATCCGAGGCATGACCGAAACCACGGGGTGAGGCGGCTGACTGTCAGGATAAAAGGATCAATACCTGCCACCAAGGCACCAAGACACCAAGCAAGACTGCCGGTCTTCATTTGGGGCAGTTCTTGGTGCCTTGGTGCCTTGGTGTCTTGGTGGCGATCCTCTTTTTTGTCCGGCGTCCCGGTTCGTCACACCTTCGCCCTCGGGGAACAGGATCACTAGTCAACCTTGGACGATCCCGGGACAATGGAGGTTTCTCGCCGGGGTCTCCCCCGCTCTTTGCGGTTGCAACCATGCGCCTATCTGCCTTGCTGTGCGTTCCCTTCCTTGCCGTGGCCCTGGCGGCCCAGGCGCCGGCGCCCTCCCTGGGCGACCGGGTCAAGGCGGAGCGGCCCGCGGTCGAGAAGCTCATGGCGGAGCTGAAGTTCAAGGAGGCCCTCGTGCAGGCGGAGGCCCTGCTGCCGCCCACCCGGCCCACCTTCGACAAGACCAACAACCAGACCCTGGTGCAGAGCTGCGGGATCTTCCTGGACCTGGCCGAAGCCAACCGCCTGGCCGCCGAGGCCGCCGACTCAGCTGGCGTCTGGGAGAAGGCCCTGGACTTTGCCAAGGCCGCCCGCAGCCTGGCCGTGGAGTGCCAGGCCGGCCTCAAGGAGCCCTTCGAGAAGACGGTGGCCTACTACAAGATGGCCGCCACCCGCGCCCAGCAGGTGCTGGATGAGAATGACGCCCGCATCAAGGAGCTGAAGGGCAAACCCTCCCTGGATGCCGGGGACCGGCAGGAGCTGGACCTGGCCCTGAGCGTGGAGAAGGAAGTCGTCGACGGCACCAAGTGGTCCAAGTTCTTCCAGGTCTACCTGGACGTGACCAAGCGGGAGGCCACGGCCTACGACCCCCTGGTCAAGGTGATGGAGGAGAAGCTCAAGAGCGAGGCCGATCAGGTGGCCGCCTACATCCCCGGCGGCGGCGTGGTGGCCAAGTGGGTTGAGGCCGTCGTGTCCACCCCCGCCTACCTGGAAGCCCAGGGCGACAAGCCTGGTCAGGGTCGCTGGCTGCACCGCCTGGCCCTCCTGGATCCGGAAAACAAGAAGGTCCAGCTCCAGCTCGACATCCTCTACGGCCGGGCGGTCGCCAAGCCCGTGAAGAAGGGAAAGAAGGGCTGAACCGACCCTTGGGCCTGTAACCTGGGTCCATGGCCCGACGCTCCTCCTCCCGCAGCACCCCCTCCCGTCCGCCCGCGCGGACCCAGCGACGAGGTGCGCCCCAGGCGGCCCCGGCCTCCAAGCCAGCCCCGCGCCCTGCGGCCCGACCCCAGGCGGCCTTCCGGCCCTTCGAGTCCTTCGAGGCCACCTTTGTGGGCCATCCGGAGGGTGCCGGGGGCTTCCTGAAGGTGCCCGGCGCGCCCAAGGGCCCCGGGACGGACCTCCTGGTGGACTGGCGGGATGCCCACGGGGCCATCCACGGGGACCGGGTGGTGGCCGAGATCTGCGGCGAGTCCTGGGACGGCCGGCTGAAGGCCCGGGTGCTGGAGATCAAGGGCCGGGGTGAGATCCCCCTGCCCGGCACCCTCCAGCAGCAGCCCTGGGGCTGGCGCGTGGTGCCCCTGGAGCCCCGGCTGGCGCAGATCATCGCCGTGCCCCCCACGGACCTCGCCGAGGACGGTGAGCTGGTGAGCGTGCGCCTGGATGCCGACCCCGATGCCAAGCAGCTGCGCGGCACGGTGGTGGCCCGGCTGGGCAAGAAGACCGACCTGAAGATCGAGAACCGTCTCACGGCCGCCCTGTTCAACCTGCGCACGACCTTCCCCGATGCCGTCATGCGGGAGCTGGCGCCCTTCCCCACTTCCATCCCTGAGGAATGGGTGAAGGACCGAGAGGATTTACGCACCACCCTCACCTGCACGGTGGATCCCCCCACGGCCAAGGACTTCGACGACGCCATCAGCCTGGAGGTCCTGCCCCGCTCCGAGGGCGGTGGCTGGCTCCTCGGCGTGCACATTGCCGATGTCAGCCACTACGTTGCCGAGGGCGGCCCGCTGGACGAGGAGGCCCGCCTGCGCGGCACCTCGGTGTACTTCCCGGACGAGGCCATCCCCATGATCCCGGAGCGCCTCAGTGGCGACCTGTGCAGCCTGCGGGAGGGTGTGGACCGCCTCACCATGACCGCCTGGATGACCCTCTCCCCGGACCTGCATGTGGTGGCGACCCGCTTCTCCGAGAGCGTGATCCACAGCGCCCGGCGCCTCACCTACGACGACGTGAAGGAGGCCTGCCTCGACCGCGTGGCCGCCAAGCGCGCGGACTTCGGCGAGGACCTCTGCGCCCTGCTGGACGAGGCTCTGGTGGTCTCTCGCCGCCTCACCCAGGCGCGCCTGGGCCGGGGCGCCATGAACCTGGATACGGAAGAGGCGGAGTTCCTCTTCGACGAAGAGGGCCGCCCCGTGGACGCCCGCCGCTACCCGCGCCACGATGCCCACCGCATGATCGAAGAGTTCATGCTGCTGGCCAATGAAGCGGTGGCGAGCTTCTTCACCCGGAAGAAGATCCCCTCCATCTACCGCATCCACGATGAGCCGGACCCCCTCAAGCTGGAGGTCTTCGCCGAGGTGGCCCGCAGCTTTGGCCTGCTGAAGGGCAGCGAGTCACCCTCCCCCGAGCACCTCAATGCCATGCTGGCCAAGGTGAAGGGCGGCCCCCTGGAGGCCATGATCAACAACCTCCTGCTGCGCAGCCTGAAGAAGGCCGAGTACAGCGCCGAGAACATCGGCCACTCCGGCCTGGCCCTGCAGGACTACCTGCACTTCACCAGCCCCATCCGCCGCTACCCGGACCTCATCGTCCACCGCCTCCTGCGCAAGGTACTCCAGGGCCAGACCCTGCCCACCGGCCTGCAGAGTCAGCTGGCGGTGCTGGCCAAGGGCGCCTCGGACTGCGAGCAGAAGGCCACGGAAGCCGAGCGGGAGAACCGCAAGTGGAAGGCCTGCCTCCTCATGAAGGGCCGGGTCGGCCAGCGCTTCAAGGGCCGCATCCAGGGCTTCTCCGCCAAGGTGGTGTTCGTCACCCTGGACGCCCCTTTCGTGGAAGTTGGGGTGCCCATGGCGGCCCTGGGCGGCTCCTTCTGGGTGGATGAGCAGCGCACCCGGGCCACGGGCCAGCGGGGCGCCGTGGTGCTCTCCATCGGCGACCTGGTGGACGTGGAGATCACCGCCGTGGACGAGGACCTGCGCCGGGTCAGCGGCTGGCTGACGGAGGCCAAGGTCCAGGACGGCCACGGCAAGCCCTTCGCCTTTGTGCCCACCCTGGCCGCCCCCGCCGTGCTGCGGGAGGGAGACCTGGAGAAGCCCCGCCGGGGCGGTCCCCAGGACCGCGGCGCCCGAGGGAAGCGCGAGGCCGCCCCCAAGGGTCGCTCGGGCAAGCCGGGCAAGAAGGCCCAGGAGCCCCGGCCCAAGCCGCCCAAGGGCAGCGTCCGGGGCACCGGCAAGCGAAAAGGCCGCTGATGGTCGCACCGCCCATCCCCCAGCGCTGCCTCGGCGTGGACCCGGGCTCCCTGGCCTGTGGCTGGGCCGTGGTGGAGCGCCTGGGCTCGCGGCTCACCCTGGTGGAAGCGGGGGTCATCCGCAGCCCCCGAGGGGCGGACTTTGACCAGCGCATCCACGGCATCCACCTGCGGCTGTCCGAGGCCATCGCCGCCCACGCGCCGGGCTTCATGGCCGTGGAGTCCCCCTTCGTGGAGAAGAACGCCGCCACCGCCCTCAAGCTGGGCCAGATCCGCGGCGGCATCCTGCTGACCGGGGCCCTGCACGGCCTCCCGGTGGGCGACTACAACCCCATGCAGGTGAAGAAGGCCGTCAGCGGCTATGGGTGGGCCGACAAGACCCAGGTGGGGAAGATGGTGATGACCCTGCTGAACCTGAAGGAGCCTCTGGCCGCCGATGCCGCTGATGCTGCGGCCGTGGCCATTGGTCACCTTTTGGCCACCCGCCGACCCTGATCCGGGGGCATGGACTACCTGAAGGTCTTGTTATTCAAGACCTTCCCGAAGTGTCACGGCTGCTGTGACAAAAATGTTTGTAACTCGTGACATTTCTTGTGATGCCTATCACTAGCCTGGGTCATGACACCCATGGATTATGGTCAGGTAGCACACGGAGCAGCCATGCATATGGACACCGCCGTTCGATCCCACAACCCCGCCTTCTGGACCACTGCTGAGCGCCTGCACGAGGTGTTCAATCAGCTGGAGCGCCAGATGAGCGCCTCCCCCCGCGGGCTGGCAATCCTCCGCCAGGTGCAGGCTCTGGAAGCGGAGTTCGAGGCCGAGGTGAAGCAGCGGAGCCGAGTGGCCGCCTGACGCGTCCTTGCCCACAGAGAGGCCCGGCAGCTGCCGGGCCTCTCTGCGTCTGGGGTGCCCTTACTTGGTATGGACCCAGCGCTTCACGATGCCGCAGAAGGCGCCGCTGTCCCCGCCATCCGGAATGAAGACCCCAGGCCAGCGGAGGTCCACCAGCCAGACCCTGGCAGAGGTCGTACCCACCGGCAGACTGAGGCCCAGCTGACCGGCGCCAACGGCGTGCGGCGACCCGGCGGTGAGCGCACGGGTGGTCGGATCGTAGCCCTCCAGGGTGGCCACGGGGCTGGTGCCAGCCAGGGCCGGGATGCCGGCGGGGTTCAGGGTCAGATCCGAGGGGAAGGTGAGCTGCAGACTCGCCATCCCCGCCAGGCTGGCACCCATGGCCGGACTGGAGACCACGGCCACATCCGAGGCACAGGGCAGGACCAGCTTGCGGTCCACGCCGGCTGAGGCCGACGACGCCGCCAGCACCATCCGACCACCGGGGTGCACAGGGGGCTGCGGGCCATTGGGATCCACCTTGAAGTAGCGGCCATCCGAGGGCGGGGCAGAAATCAGGGCTACGCCGTTGATGGTGACCACCGTGTCGGCGGGCGGCACGCCCTTGTCCAGGGTGACGATGACCAGGCCCTGCACGGAGGCCTCACCGGCGGCGGGATCCGCCAGGTACAGACCGCCCCCCACGGCACCGATCTGCCAGCGCTTGCTGCCAGAGCCGCCCAGGGGCACCGGGTTCGGGTCGGGCGGTGCGGGGGTGGGGGTACCGGGGGGCGCCGGGTCGACCACGGCCCCCGAGGGACTGACCGTCACCGAGACTGTGGCAGGGACCGAGGAGGCATGGGCATCGCTCACCACCAGGGTGAAGCTCAGCGTGACCGGGGGTGTCCCACTGGGAACCGCTGGTGCCACGAAGGTCGGATGCGCTGTGGCAGCCCCTGTGAGGGTGATGCTCGCCCCCGCCGGGGCGGTCCAGGCGAAGGACAGGGGTTCGCCATCCGGGTCGGCGCTCAGGCTGCCGTCCAGAGTCACCGTGGCACCGGCCAGCACCGCTTGGTTCGTCCCCGCATGGGCAACGGGGGCGGGGTTGGGCAGGGGTGGGGCGTTCACGGTGATGGTCACGCTGGCGGGGCTGGAGCTTAGCTGGCCGTTGCTCACCACCAGGGTGAAGGCGAGGGCCACAGGCGGCGCGCCTGGGGCCAGGATGGGTGCCGTGAAGGTGGGGCGGGCGACCGAAACCGCCGAGAGCGTGATGCCGGCAGGCGCGGTCCAGACATAGGTGAGGGGCAGACCTGCGGAATCAGTGCTGGCGCTGCCGTCCTGCGCCACGGTGGCGCCGGAGCTCACGGCCTGGTCCGGCCCGGCACTGGCGATGGGGGCGGGGTTGGGCAGGGGCGGGGCGTTCACGGTGATGGTGACGGTGGCGGGACTGGAGCTGACCGAGCCGTTGCTCACGACCAGGGTGAAGGAGAGGGTCATGGGCGAGGCGCCCGGGGCCAGGGTGGGCGCGGTGAAGGTGGGCCGGACGGCCGAGGGGGCCGAGAGCGTGATCCCTGCGGGCGCGGTCCAGCCATAGGAAAGGGGAAGGCCGACGGGATCAGTGCTGGCGCTGCCGTCCTGAGTCACTGTGGCGCCAGAGCTCACGGTCTGGTTCGGCCCGGCATTGGCGATGGGGGCCTGGACTGGGGCCTGGATCGTGGACGCTGGGGCAGCCCCCTGCTTGCCGCCCCCCCCGCAGGCAGTGGCCAGGAGGAGCACGGCGGACAGGGCGTAGGGAACGGTGCGCATGGGAGCTCCGGAGGAGAAAGGACGGCGCAGGGTAGCGGCGCAGGGTTGGCTGCCCCTGCGCCGCTGGAATGCGGGTGCTACTGGCGCAGCTTGGTGAGGGCCGAAGTGCGGGTGCCTCCGAAGCTCGAGTTCACGGTCACCGTGGCGGGCTGGGAGACCCCCGACAGGATCACGATATAGAGCCCGTTACCCTGGTAGGTCATCTGGACCCCAGCACCATTCACGCCGTAGCCCATGAGGGTGAGAGCGGGCGTGCCGTCCACGATGGACGAGGTGGCATTCACCGTGAGGCGTTGCTGGCCGATGCGGTACTCAGCCACGGTGATGTTCACCGTGTCAGCCACATTGGGATTGACGGCCACCGTGACCAGGGCGGCGGCGGAGCTGAGAAGGCCGTTGCTGACGGTGAGGGTGAAGCCCAGGCTGGTGGGGGCGGCGGGGGCCGTGAAGGTGGGGCTCACCGTATTGGCGCCGGTCAGCACCACATGGGTTCCTGATACCTGCACCCAGGTGTAGGTCAGGGGCAGGCCATTGGGATCCGTGCTGAGGCTGCCATTCAGGGTCACGGCCGTGTTGACCTTCACGCCTTGGGCGGTGCCAGCGTTGGCCACAGGAGCGAGGGCCGGGTTGACGGTGATGTTGACCGAAGAGACCGCGGTCTTCCCGGCGCTGTTGGTGGCCGTGAGGGTGAAGGTGAGCACCACCGGCGCCGGAGGAGGCACCACCGGGGCCTTAAAGGTGGGGGTGGTCGCCGCAGGATTGGAGAGCGTCACGGGCGGCAGCCCGGCAAAGCCCGTCTGCACCCAGTTGAGCGTGAGGGCCAGGGGCGGCGTGTTGGGATCGGTGGTGGCGGTGCCGTTGAGCTGGACCGTCGCAGCGGAGGCCACGGTCTGGGCGGCGCCGGCGTTCGCAACAGGAGCCAGCTTCACAGGGGCCGGGGCATTCACGGTGATGTTGACGCTGGCCGGGGTCGAGGCGGTGCCGGCGCTGTTGGTGACCACCAGCTGGAAGGTCAGGACGGCACTGGTCACGCCGGTGCCCAGGACGGGGGCGGTGAAGGTGGGGCTGGCGACGGCGGGGCTGTTGAGCAGTGCGGCGGGACCGGCGGTCTGGCTCCAGGCATAGGTGAGGGCCAGGGCGCTGGGATCCGAGCTACCAGTGCCGTCCAGGGCGACGAGGGCGCCAGAGGTGGTGGTCTGGGCGATGCCAGCGTTAGCGACCGGGGGCACGGGGACCGGCGGGGGCGGAGGCACAGGCCCACCGCAGACGGGGGCCACGATCACGGAGCCAGGCCAGGGGGCAAGCTGCCCCACGTTGACGCCATTGAAGCCGCCGGTGCCGTTCACCAGGAAGGGGAAGTCGATGAAGTTGAGGGGCACAGGCGGGTTGCCAATGCCGAGGTTTTCTGGGAAGAGGTAGTCAAAGATGGGCGCCTTGTACTGACCGGTAATCAGGCCGTTGCCAGACATGAGGGGGGCGGCAGCGGAGTAGGCACCGCGCAGGACGGCGCGCATCTCGCGGGTGGCGGGCAGGAAGGTGCCTGCGGGCGGCAGGGCCAGCACCTTGCTGGGCGGCCGGAAGCGCCAGCGGCCCTGGACGGCACCACCACCGGCCGGGCCGGGGTCGATGTCAATGGCGCCCCAAGAGCGATCCGAGGTGACCGTGCTGCAGGCGTCCGTGTCGATGCCGAAGAGGTCCACCACGCGGGAGGCGTCGGTGCAGAAGCCTTCGAAGCGGGTGCGCACCGTGGCTTCCTGGGGGATGCCGTTGATGGGGGCACCGCCCACGCCCAGCAGGATCACATCGATGGCCACGTAGGCCGGGTTGCTGCCAGGGGAGGTGAAGATGCCCAGGTTGGCGGTGATGGTGTGGGCAGCGATGTAGGTCGCAGCCAGGCCGGCGGCCGGCATGGGTCCGGCGCTGGGCTGGGGGCCATCCTTCATGAGGCAGCCGGCGTAGCTGATGTAGTCGCCCACCATGAAGGGGGCGGCGAAGAAGGCATTGGGTGTCACGCCCGGCCCCGGGGGGGGCATGGTGAAGATGGTCTGGGGGAAACCGGTGGCGGGGTTGATGGGGCGGTTGGTCTGGGGGATCAGGGGGTCATTCTGAATGGCCGGATCGAAATGAGGGAACCCCATGGGGTAGCCGGTCTCGGTGCGGATGGTGGGGTTGTCCGTGTCGATGGTGAAGCGGGGATCCAGGGTGTAGGCCGGGGCAAAGCGGCCGGAGGGGTCGTTGATTCTGAGGCGGGTACCCGTGGAGGGATCCCCGATGACGCCGCCCACACGCAGCTCGCCATTGGCGTAGTCCATGTAGTTGATGAAGCCCTGGCCGCTCTGCAGCGAGTGCTGGGAGATGAAGATGAGGCCCGCAATGTAGCGATCGCCGATGCGGTTGCCCTGGACGTGGACTTCGTAGGTGGTCAGCGGCGGGGGGCTATCCATCATGGCCAGGCCGGTCTGGAAGGGGCCGTAGGGCGCCGGGGCCATGGTGAACAGCTGCTGCCAGGTGAGAGCAAAGGCCGGCATCTGCATGATGGTGTTGCGGGGCACGATAACGGTGTGCCCGTTCACCCGCAGCGTGCCGCCGGAGAGGGAGTCGCCCGGGTCGAGGGTGGCGCTCTGGAGGAAGCCCACCATGTCAAAGGGCGAGCCCACCGACTGAAGGGGCAGCTGGGCCTGGGCGAGCCCCGTCCCGAGCATGGCCAGCACCAGCAGGAACATGCGGAACAGCTGGCGAAGGCCCAGGGCCCGGACAGCGGGGTAGAGGTTGATCAGGAGCGTCATGGCGGTCTCTCCTCAAAGAGATGTGAGTTACCGAATGATCGTTCTAGATAATTAGGACTACAGATCCGGTTTGAAATTTCCGACCCATCCGGTCCGGGCGGAGGCCCCTTCAAACAGGCCTCAGACGCAGAACGGCCCAGCGGTTGCCGGGCCGTTCTGCGTTGGAAATTCACTCCCAGGGAGGAACGATTCCTGGATCAGGCGAGCAGGTTGATGAGGTTCCCCTTGTCCTTGTCCACGGCGCCGGCCTTGTCCACATCGCCGTCGTAGTCCTTGTCCTTAGGGACGGCCGCTGCCGCCACCCGCTGCACCTGATAGGAGCTCTGGGGTGTACTCGACGAAACACCCTGTACTGGACCCATGGCACCCTCCCTGGAGCGAGAATGAGGCGTCCTTGCCCCCCTCGATCGCCCTTCATCGACAGCTAACGCCGCGAACATTAATGGCTGTTTATACAACCTTGGTATCGTATATCAACTTTCGGGCTGATGCCTGGGCAGACGGGGTTACTCACGGGAGATGCCCGGCCGGTAGGAGGCGTAGCGGGGGGTCCACTGGGCGCGGTTGACGATGTACTCCAGCTGATCGTCTTCCAGCAGGCGACCCAGGCCGGCGTCGCGGGCCTCCATGCCCACGGCCTTGGCCACGGCCACGGACACGGCGCGGATGTCCTTCATCTCGGGCAGCAGCAGGCCCATCTCCTCCTGGGCCGGGGTCACGAACTCGCTGATGGCCTTGCTGGCCGCCAGGAACATGGCGTCCGTGACGCGGGAGGCCTTGCACACCAGGGCGCCCAGGCCCACGCCGGGGAAGATGTACATGTTGTTGCACTGGGAGGAGAGGAGCTTGTGCCCCTTCCAGTCCACGGGATCGAAGGGGCTGCCTGTGGCCACCAGGCCCTTGCCGTCCGTGGCCCGCCACACGGCCTCGGGCGAGCACTCGCACTTGTGGGTGGGGTTGGACAGCGCCAGCACGATGGGGCGCGGGGAGTGCTTGGCGGTCTCGGCGAGGATGGCCTCGCTGAAGAGCCCCGGCTGGGCCGTGACGCCGATGAGCACCGTGGGATGGGCGTTGCGCACCACATCCTCCAGGCCGATGCGGGAGGGGTCGTCCAGGGTCCAGCCATCCACCGCTGCGCGGCGCTGGGCCAGGGGCTCCTGGGGGCCTTCCAGCAGGGGGTCGCCCTCCAGCAGCAGGCCCTGCATGTCCACGGCGAAGATGCGCTTGCGGGCCTCCTCGTTGGAGAGGCCTTCTTCAAGGAGCATGGCCCGGATGTTCATGGCGATGCCGGTGCCGGCCTGGCCCATGCCCACGATGACGAAGCGCTCGTCCTGGAAGCGGCTCTGCTTGATGCGCATGGCCGTCATCAGCGCCGCCAGGGCGGTGGAACCCGTGCCCTGGATGTCATCGTTGAAGGAGAGGATGCGCTCGCGGTAGCGGTCCAGGTTCTTGAAGGCGGTCTGCTTGGCGAAGTCCTCCCACTGCAGGAGGGCACTCGGGAAGTTCCGCTTCACGCCCAGGATGAACTTCTCCACCAGGTCCTCGTACTCTGCGCCCCGGAGGCGCGGCTTGCGGATGCCCAGGTAGAGCGGATCGTCCAGCAGGCGCGGGTTGTTGGTGCCCACGTCCAGGGTGACGGGCAGGCAGACGGCCGGGTGCACGCCGCCGGCGGCCACGTAGAGGCTGACCTTGCCCACGGGGATGCCCATGCCATCGGAGCCCAGGTCGCCCAGGCCCAGGATGCGCTCGCCGTCTGTCACGACGATGAGGTTCACCTGCGGCTGGGACAGTCCCTGGAAGATCTGGTCGATGTTGGCGATGTTCTTCGGCGTGATGTAGACACCCCGGTAGCGCCGCTGGATGTGGCTCATCTGCATGCAGGCCTGGCCCACGGTGGGGGTGTAGACGATGGGAACCATCTCCTCCAGGTGGTCCAGCAGCAGGCGGTAGAAGAGGGGCTCGCTGCGGTCCTGGAGGCCCGCCAGGTAGATGTAGCGCTCCAGGTCATCGTGCTTGCGCTGGTAGGCCTCGTAGACCCGGGCGGCCTGGGTGTTGAGGGAGCCGATGCCCGGCCGCAGCATGCCGTCCAGCTCCAGGCTGAGGCGCTCTTCCTTGGTGAAGGCCGAGCCCTTGTTCAGGTGCGAGTCGTTGAGGAGCTGCCGACCCCGGACGTAGACCTCGTAGTAGTCCTCCCCGGTCAGGGGATCGATCTTGAAGCCAAAGGTCTTCATCGCTGCCTCCTCCGCTCGGTGGCACCGACCTGGACCCTCTGGACCCGCGCCCGGCACACCTCGCTTCCAGGGGTCAGTGTAGCCTCCCCGAGCGGGAGGGGTCTTAGCCCAGGCTGGCTGGGGCCTCCAGCAGCCGCGCCAGCTGCGTGGCGCCGCCCACGGGCGCCGCACAGGTCCGGCTCCGACAGACGAAGGCCTGAGGGCTGCCGCCCGGCCGCTGGCGGCCCCGGTGCAGGGGCAGGTCCTCCTGGCTGGAGACGGACACCACCCGGCCCGGCAGGTGGCGACAGCGCACCTCCCGGAGCAGCTCTCCCACGCAGGGGTCGGCGGCATCCCCGGAGATGGCCACCTCCAGGGGGTCCCGGAGGACCGTATCGAGCACCCCCAGGAGGCCCAGGAAGGCCTGGGGCGCTCGGCCCAGCCAGGGACCGAAGCAGCGCAGGGTGTCCTCTGCCGCCTGGCGGAAGTCCTCCCGCCGCAGGTGTCGGGAGAGGCGCAGCAGGGCCCGCGCCGCCAAGGTGTTGGGAGAAGGCACGGCCTGATCGAAGCCGGGCTTCAGGCGGTGGAGCAGGTCCGTGGCGCCCGCCAGGGTGCTGTGAAAGCCTCCGTCCACGGGGTCGTGGAAGCCTGCCAGCAGCGCTTCTGCCAGCTCCTCCGCCCACCGCAGCCAGGCGGGATCGAAGTCTGCTTCGTAGAGGTCCACCAGGCCCTCGGCCACCGCCGCCAGGTCCTCCAGGAAGCCCGGGGTGTGGGCCCGCCCCTGGCGCCAGACCCGGAGCAGGTGGCCATCCCGCCAGAGCTCCCGGCGGAGGAAGGCGGCGCAGGCCTGGGCCGCAGCCAGGAAGCGCTCGTCCCCCAGCACCTGATAGCCCCGGGCCAGAGCGGAGAGGGCCAGGCCGTTCCAGGCCGCCAGCACCTTGTCGTCCTTGCCGGGCCGCTCCCGGCGGTCCCGCCAGAGCCGCATTCGCTCCCGGAGGGCCTGCTCCTCACCTGCTTCCAGGCGGGCCTCGGCGGGGCAGGAGAAGCGGTGGAGGACGCTGGTCCCATGCTCGAAGTTGCCCGCCTCGGTGATGCCATAGGCGGCGCAGAAGCGAGGGCCATCCACGGCGCCCAGGGCCGCTCCGACTTCGATCGGGGTGAAGGCGTAGAACTTCCCCTCCTCACCCTCGCTGTCGGCATCTTCGCTGGAGTGGAAGCCGCCCGCAGGGTCCTGCAGGTCCCGCCGCAGGTAGTCCAGGGTCTCCCGGGCCACCTGGGCGTAGCGGGCCTCGCCGGTGGCCTGGACCGCAGTGAGGTAGCAGCTGGCTAGCAGGGCATTGTCGTAGAGCATCTTCTCGAAGTGGGGCACCAGCCACTGGCCGTCCACGCTGTAGCGCGCAAAGCCGCCGCCGAGGTGGTCGTACAGGCCGCCCTCCCACATGGCATCCAGGGTACGGAGGGCCATGGCCCGGTCTTCGGCCCCGCCCCGGGCCAGCAGCAACTCCACGGCCATGTGCGCCGGGAACTTCGGAGCGGGGCCAAAGCCGCCCCAGCGGGGATCGAAACCTCGGCGCAGCTGTGCCAGGGCAGCCTCCAGGCGATCGGTCCCGGGCAGGGTCTCGCCGGGCTCCACGGCGGCCTGCCGGCGCATCTCCTGGGCCAGGGTCCCGGCCTGGGCCACCAGGCCCGCCCGGTCCCCCTGCCAGAGGTCCGCGATGCCCTTAAGCAGACCCCGGAAGCCGGGCATTCCCGAGCGGGGCTCCGGCGGAAAGTAGGTGCCTCCGTGGAAGGGCTCCAGGTCCGGGGTGAGCCACACGCTCATGGGCCAGCCGCCCCGCCCGGTGAGGGCCTGCACGGCATCCATGTAGAGGTCGTCCAGGTCCGGCCGCTCCTCCCGGTCCACCTTGATGCAGACGAAGTGGGCATTGAGCACCTCGGCCACCGCCGGGTTCTCGAAGCTCTCCCGCTCCATGACATGACACCAGTGGCAGGCGCTGTAGCCGATGCTGAGGAAGATGGGCTTCTGCTCCGCCCGGGCCTGGGCCAGGGCTTCCGCATCCCAGGGCTGCCAGTCCACCGGGTTTTGGGCGTGCTGGAGCAGGTAGGGGCTGAGGCTGCCGGCAAGACGGTTGGGCATAATCCTGACTCCAATGGTCAGGATTATGCCCCAATTTCCCTGTTCCAACATCACTTCAGCGTTGGGGCCTGAGGTCAGCCCTGTTTAAGGACCTTTCTGGTAATGGATCAGACCCCAGAGGGAAAAGCACACCACGAAGGATACGAAGGCGCCCTGCGGACGCAGGGAGGGCACGAATGCACCCTGACCCACCTCTCGGGCATCCCCAAGGGGGCAGTCCGTCTGATCCCGGAGCGGCGGGATTTCCCGGGAGCCCGTTAAGATGGTAGGTTGCACCCCTCCGAGGTCCCATGTTCGACAGCCTTACCCAGAAGCTCAGCCAGGCCATGAAGGCCCTCCGGGGTGAGTCCAAGCTCACCGAGGCCAACCTTGAGGGCGTCCTCCGGGAAGTCCGCATGGCGCTGCTGGAGGCCGATGTCCACGTGTCCGTGGCCCGCACCTTCCTCCAGCGGGTGAAGGAGAAGGCCCTGGGCACCGAGGTCCTGCAGGGCCTCAACCCCACCCAGGCCTTCATTGACATCGTCCACCGGGAGCTGGTGGAGATCATGGGCGGCCAGGCCCCCGAGCATCCCCTGGCCATCGCCTCCAAGCCGCCCACGGTAGTGATGATGGTGGGCCTCCAGGGCGCCGGCAAGACCACCACCTGCGGCAAGCTGGCGGTGTTCCTGAAGAAGATGGGGCACTCCCCCCTGCTGGTGCCCGCCGACGTCTACCGCCCTGCGGCCATCGAGCAGTTGCATGTGGTGGCTGGGGACGCCGGGGTGCCCTCCTTCCGCACCACCGAGACCGATCCCGTGGCCATCTGCGCGGCCGCCGTGGCCGAGGCGCGCCTCAAGGGCTGGGATGTGGTGGTCCTAGACACCGCCGGCCGCCTCCACCTGGATGAAGGGCTCATGGAGGAGCTGGCGCGCATCAAGGCAGCCACCTCCCCTGACGAGATCCTGTTTGTGGCGGACGCCATGACGGGCCAGGATGCGGTGCGCAGCGCCACGGCCTTCAACGACAAGCTGGCCATCACTGGTGTGGTGCTCACCAAGACCGACGGCGACACCCGCGGCGGTGCAGCCTTCAGCATCAAGCAGGCCACGGGGCGACCGCTCAAGTTCGTGGGCGAGGGCGAGAAGCTGGAGGACTTCCAGCGCTTCCACCCGGACCGCATGGCCCAGCGCATCCTCGGCATGGGCGATGTGCTCAGCCTCATCGAGCACGCCAAGGACCGCATCGACGAGAAGGAAGCGGAGGTCATGGCCAAGCGCATGGCCAAGAACCAGTTCACCCTCGAGGACATGCGCAAGCAGTTCCAGCAGGTGCAGAAGCTGGGCTCCATGAACAAGATCCTGGGCATGCTGCCGGGTCTGGGGCAGATGAAGGAGCAGCTGGCCAGCGTGGCCACGGACAAGCGCATCAAGCACCTGGAGGCCATCATCAACTCCATGACCCCCGCTGAGCGGGCCAACCACAACCTGCTGGACGGCAAGCGCAAGCGCCGCATCGCGGCGGGCTGCGGTCGCCCTGTGAGCGAGATCAATCAGCTGCTCAAGCAGTTCGTGGAGACGAAGAAGATGATGGGCCAGATGAAGGATCCCAAGTTCATGGCCCGCATGGAGCGCATGGCCAAGATGGGCGGCGGCCCCAAGCTACCCTTCTGACCCCTCCCATGCCCACCTCGACACCCTTCCCGGTCCGCCTGCGGGTCTGGATCGCCTTGATCCTGGCCCTGGTGGGGCTGGGTGTGGCCGGCCGCTTGTTCCTGCGGCCTTCAGCGCCGGAGCGGGTGCTGATCCTGGCCTCCCGCCTGGACGATGGCCCCCGGGACTTGGGGCCGGGCATGGCCGTGCTCCTCGCCGACCTGCTGGAGGTCCTCACAGGCGCCACCGTCATCCAAGGCCTGGATGCGCCCTCCCCGTCCCAGCTGGCGAGCCTGCCTCCCAGTCTACGCCTGGTGCGCTTCACCGGCCGGCGGGAGGGGGACAACCTGGCCCTGGCTGTGGCCTGGACCACCGCCGCCGACCTGCAGGCTGGCCACCCCTGGCACCTGGACGCCCCCCAGGCCACGGAGCCTCAGCGGGCCCTGGAGCACCTGGTCCAGCACTGGCCGCTGACCCTACGCCACCGTGCGCTTGAGGACCTGGTGCCCCAGACCCCGGGCCGCTTCTGGCGCCTGCTGGATGGGCTCTCCATCCAGGACGATCACACGGCCTCGGCCCGCCTGTCCGAGTCCTGGGCCTTGGCCCAGGAGGAGCCGACCTGCGCCACCGCCTGGACGGTACTGGGGGACCACCTCTACCGCAGCCTCTGGGTGAACCCCGACCAGGCCGGGATCGGCCTCAGCTCCCGCACCCATCAGGTCTTTCAGAAGGTGATGACCCTGACCCCAGGGCATCCCCGGGCGACCTTCCTCTGGTCCCTGATGCTCACGGACACCGGCAACCAAAGCCTGGCCCTCAAGCACCTCCAGGCGGCCCTCCGGCTGCGCCCGAGCTGCCCCGACCTCTACATCGGTGTGGCCTACGCCTGCCGCACCTCGGGCCTCCTGGAGGGGGCCCGAAAGGCCCTGCTGCGCCGGACCAGCCTGCTGGGAACCCTGGACTCACCCTCCTCCTGGGTCGCCGAGACCACGTACCTCTACCTCAAGGACCTGGCCACCTTCCAGCGGGAGCTGACGCGGGCGGAGGCCCTCCACCCGGATGCCAGCATCCTGTTCTACCGGGGCTACCTGGCCCTCATCCAGGGAGCGCCCCAGGCCTCCTACCAGCACTTCAAGGCCGGCAGCACCACGGACATGACCCCGGCCCCCTTCCTCGACCTCTGCCGAGCCTATGCCGCCCACCTGGAGGGCCGCGATGCGGAGGGCCTGCGAGAGCTGCGCCGGGTGGACGAGGTGCGCGGCAAGCTCCGCATCCCCGACGGCGAGTGGACCTTCAAGGAAGCCGAGGCCTATGCCCTGCTGGGGGATGCCGACCGCGCCATGGAGTGCGCCACCCGGGCCTTCGTCCAGGGCTTCAGCTGCGTCGCCTGGTACGAGGCCTCGCCCTTCCTGGAGCCGGTCCGGAAGCATCCCCGCTGGCCCAGCCTCCACCGCAACATCCGGGAGCGGCAGGCCGGGCTGGAGGCCGAGTTCCCCCCCAGCACCTTCGAGCCCAGGGGGCCTTTGGCCCTCTGAATTAGCGCTTGGGACAAGGGTGATTCTGCGATACACTTTCCTGCTCAGGGAGTGTCCATGCTGTCGATCCGTCTTGCTCGCAATGGTGCCAAGAAGCGCCCTTTCTACCACATCGTCGTCTCCGAGAACGACCGCATCCCCACCGGCCAGGCCGTTGAGGTGCTGGGCTTCGTGAACCCCATCGCCGGTTCCGGTGAGGCGGTCCGCATCGACGTGGAGAAGGCCAAGTCCTGGCTCCAGAAGGGCGCTCAGCCCTCCAAGACCGTGCTCGACCTGTTCAAGAAGAACCAGGTCATCTAGCCGTTCCCAGGTTCCCGGCAGCCGGACCATGTCCGGCGGCCACTGTCTCCTGCGAGGCACCATGAACCTCGAAGCCTTTCTGGTCGATGTGCTCACGCCCCTCCTGGACCACCCGGAAGCCTTCCGGGTTGAGGTCTCCAGCGAGGGCCGTCGGCGTGACGTGCTGGTGCATGCGGACCCCCGGGACCGAGGGCGCATCATCGGCAAGCATGGCCGGATGATCTCCGCCCTCCGCACCCTCTGCAAGACCGCCGGTGAGAAGGCCGGTCTGTCCGTCGAAGTTGAGCTGTTCGACGGGGATGAAGCCTAGGTGCTCCTCGCCGGCCACCTCGCCAAGGCGCAGGGACTCAAGGGTGAGTTCCTCTTCCACTCGGTCATGGACCACCCGGAGCGCCTGGAAGGCCTGATAGGTCTGGTGCTGGCCCCGCCCCACCTGGACCTGGAGAATGCTCCGGCGGCGCCGCCAGCCCGACCTGCGGCCCTGCGGAGCTTCCGCTGGCACCAGGACCGTCCCTGCCTGTCCCTCGAGGGCATCCCGGACCGCACCGCCGCTGAGACCTACCGTGGCTGGGCCGTGTGGATGCCCGAGGCCGCCGCCATCCTGGAGGAGGGCGAGACCTTCCGCCACCAGTGGATCGGCTGTGGCGTGTTCGTAGCGGGTCGGAAGGTGGGCGAAGTGCTCCGCCTGGACCCCGGCCCTGCTGGCTGCGACATGGTGGTCATGCGGGACCTGCGCCCCGGCCGCACCGGCACCTGCGACATCCCCTACGTAAAGGCCTGGTGGACCCTGGACCTGCCCGGCGGCCGCCTCGACCTGGATGGCCCCGAGGGTTTGTTGGATCTGAACCAACTCGAGGACTGAGCTTTCTGCGAGGTGCCATGGATTCCTCCTTCGAGCGATTCAAAGCGACCTGGGGGCTTCGCCTCTTCGGGTGGCTGAAGATTCCCCTGCTGGCCTCGGTGCGGCCCACGGTGGTAGAGCTGAGCGAAACCCGCTGCGTGGTGCGCCTCCCTCTCCGCCGCTGGAGCCGGAATCACCTGGGCTCCATGTACTTTGGCGCTCTGGCCATCGGTGCGGACTGCGCCGGGGGCCTCCTGGCCATGGCCGCCATCCGCCGCGCCGGCGGGGGCGTTGGCCTGGTCTTCAAGGCCTTCCGGGCGGACTTCCTGAAGCGCCCCGAGGCTGATGTCTACTTCATCTGCAACGCTGGCGCGGCCATCCAGGACCAGGTGGCGCGCACCCTGGCCTCGGGGGAGCGCATCACCGAGCCCATGGCCATCCAGGCCGCGGTCCTGGCCCCGGACGGAACCTACGAACCCGTGGCGGAGTTCGTGCTGGAGCTGAGCCTGAAGCGGAAAGCGACTTAGCGGAGATCCAGGTCGAAGGGCATGCGGGCGTAGGTCCCATGGGGATCGTTGAGGGCCGACAGGCGCTCGAACTGCCCCTTGAGGCTCTCGGTGAGCACGTCCACCGGGCCGGGCTTGGCGAGCTTGCGGGGCTTGCTCTGGCCGATGTTCTTGAGGATCTCCTTGAAGGCGTCAGGCTCCCGCTCGGGGCCCTGCACGGTGTAGTCGCCTTCGGCCTTGGCCAGCTTGGCGGCGTGCTTCACCGCGTCGCTCAGGCCACCGATCTCGTCCACCAGGCCCAGCTTGAGGGCCTCGCGACCGGACCACACGCGGCCCTGGGCGATCTCCTGCACCGCCTCCTTCTTGAGCTTGCGGCTGTCGGCCACCTTGGCGATGAACTGGTCGTAGATGTGGTCCACCAGGGCCTGGATGCGCTTCAGCTCCAGCTCGTTCTTGGGCCGGGCCATGGACATGGGGTTGGCCAGCTTGGCGGTCTGCACGCTGTCCCAGGTGATGCCGTGGTCGTTGGCCAGCTTCTTCACATTGGGCAGCAGCCCGAAGACGCCAATGGACCCGGTGATGGTGGTGGGCTCGGCAAAGATGCGGTCGCCATAGGTGCTGATCCAGTAGCCGCCGGAGGCTGCCAGGTGGCCCATGGAGATGACCACAGGCTTGGTCTTCCGGGTGACCACCACCTCCCGCTGGATGAGCTCCGAGGCTGACGCGCTGCCACCGGGGCTGTTCACCCGCAGCACCACGGCCTTGATGCGATCGTCCATGCGCAGGCGCCGCAGCTCGCGGCTGAGGCGCTCACCCCCGACCTGGTTGCCCTTGCCTTCGCCGTCCACGATCTCGCCCTCGGCCACGACCACCGCAATGCGGGCGCCGCCGGTCTTGGCCTCGCCGGGAATGCCGGCATAGGTGGCCAGGGTGATCTGGGGGAAGTCCTTGTCCTTGGGCTGCTTGCCCGCCAGCTTCTTGAGCTCGTCCAGCACCTCGTCGTAGGGCGCAATGCGGTCCACCAGACCCAGGCGCTTGGCCTCGTTGGCTTCCAGCAGGCCCTGCTCGTCGGCGATGGTCTGCAGCTCACCCGGGGTCTTCTTCCGGTCCGCCGCCACGGTCTCCTTCCACTCGCCCCACAGATCGTCCAGCAGCTTCTGGATCTGCTCGCGGTTGGCGTCGCTCATGCGGTCCAGGATGAAGGGCTCCACGGCGCTCTTGAACTTGCCGACGCGGGTGACCTGCACCTCGACGCCGTACTTCTTGAAGGCCTCGCCGTAGAACATGGGCTCGCTGGCCAGGCCGTTGAGCTCCATCTCGCCGAAGGGGTTGATGATCACCGTGGTGGCCCCGGCCGCCAGATAGTAGTCCCGCTTGCTCCAGCCCAGGTTGTAGGCCAGGACGGGCTTCTTGGCCTTGAAGCGCTGGATGGCCTCCCGCAGCTCCCGCAGCTGGGCAGGGCCGGCCGCGCGCAGGCTGCCCGTCAGGAACAGGCCCGTGATGCGGGGATCTGCCGCCGCGCGGTCGAGGGCCTCGATGGCCGTCGGCAGCACCTGGGCGTGGGTGGACCCGCCGCCGATGGCCTCACTCAGGGCCTCGCCGGGCTCGGCATCCCGATCCGCATCCACCAGGCTGGTGTCCAGGTCGAAGACCAGCACCGCCTTGGAGGGCACCGAGGGCTTGCCCGAGGAGCCCACCGCCGCCGCCACCCCGATGAGGAGGACGAACAGCAGACCACCCGCCACAGCGAGGGCCAGCAGGGTGGCGAAGAAGCTCTTGAAAAAGTCCTTCATGGCGGCTCCAAAGAACGAGTTCCAGCATCGCACAACAGACCGTGGCAGAATCTTGACTGGATTGGTAAACTTTACCCTCCGGAGGAACTCATGGGCAACTACCCCGAACAGATGGTCGCCCCCATGCGACAGGAGCTGATGGAGGCCGGCTTCCATCAGCTGCTCAACCGCGACCAGGTGGATGCGGCCCTCCAGCAGCCCGGACTCACCCTGCTGGTGGTGAACAGCGTCTGCGGCTGCGCCGCTGCGGGGGCCCGGCCGGGTGTGGCAGCGGCCCTCCGGCGGGGCCTGCAGTTCGACCACCTGGTCACGGTCTTCGCCGGCATGGAGAAGGAAGCCACCGCCCAGGCCCGGGACTACTTCGAGGGCGCCATGCCCACCAGCCCCCAGGCCGCCATCCTTCGGGACGGCGAGCTGCTGCACCTCATGCAGCGCTCGGACTTCCTGGGCCACGAGCCCGAGGAGATCGCCACCACCCTGGAAGCCGCCTACCGGCGGGTCAGCGCCGCCAGCTGACCTGCTAGCGTTGGGGAGTGCTGCGATCCCCCCTGCGACCTTGCCTTGCCCTGCTCGCCCTCGCCCTGCCCCTCCTGGCCCAGACCCCACCTGCGCCTCCGGCCGGGACGGTGGAGGCGTCGTACCTGGCGCTGCCGATCCGGGTGGACCTGAACCCCCTGCTGGCGCAGATGGAGGCCCAGGTGCCGCTGTCTCCGCCGAAGATCGAGACCTGGGCGGAGATCAAGGGCAAGCCCCGGGCCTACTTCCGCTTCAACCTCATCCGCGAGCCCCTCCTGGTGCGCATGAAGGACGCCCAGGTCTCGGTGCTGGTGGTGGCCAACTACGGCATGGACGTGAGCGTGCGGACCCTGGGCCAACACTACACCGTGGTGGGTTCCTGCGGTCGCAGCCCCGAGGCCCCGCGCCGGGTCATGCTGGAGCTGAAGACGACCCTCGGCCTGCGGCCCGACTGGACCGTGGACCTGAGCCAGACGGCCTTCGAGGTGCGCCCGCTCAGTGCCTGCGAGATCACCTTCCTGGGCTTCGACATCACCAGCCAGGTGGCGGCGGGCATGCACGAGAACCTAGCCGATGGTGCAGCCACCCTGGGGCGCCTGGTGCGGGAGAGCGCCCTGGCCCGCCAGAAGGCCCAGGAGGCCTGGACCCTCCTCAGCCAGCCCATCGAGCTGGGCCGGGACCTCTACCTGCTCTTCCAGCCCCGGCGCATCCGCCTCGCCCCGCTCGTCACCCAGGGGCGGGTGCTGGTCATCACCCCCGAGCTCGAGACCCAGCCCCGCCTGGTGATGGGTGCGAAGCCCCAGGTCCCGGCGGCGGCCCTCCCGGCCCTCGAGCCCAACGCCAGCCCCCGGAGCGGGTTCCGGCTGAAGGTCGAGGCGGACCTCTCCTACGCCCATGCCAGCCGCCAGCTGGCCACGGAGCTGGTGGGGAAGACCTTCGACACGGACCGCGGGCGCTTCGGCATCACCGCCGTGCGGGTCTGGGGCGAGCAGGGCCGGGCCTTCATGGAGGTGGGCCTGGAGGGGCGTGTCACCGGCAAGGTCACCCTCTCTGGTCGACCCGTACGGGATCCCCTCACCCATGACCTGCGCTTCGAGGGCCTGGACTTCACCCTGGAGAGCCGCAGCTGGCTCACCCGCATGGGCGACTGGATCTACCACTCGAGCCTGCGGAAGGTCCTCACGGAGAAGGCCCACTTCCTCCTGGACCAGCAGTTCCAGGGCCTGCGGGAGTCCGTGCAGGCGGGCCTGAACCGCACCCTGGCGCCCAACCTCAGCCTGAGTGGCCAGCTCCGCGAGCTGCGCATGGGCGAGGTCGGGACCGGCCCCGAAGGATTCCTCTCCTCCGCCTACCTGGGAGGCGAGGTCCAGCTGGAGTTGAAGTAGTCTGGACGGTGGAGCCCTGCCCATGCCAAGACCCCTCTCCCACTTCAGGATCGTGGACCTGTCCTGCGTGCTGGCAGGACCGTTCGCGACCCAGCTGCTGGCGGACCTGGGGGCCGAGGTGCAGAAGCTGGAGCCCCCGGGCGGCGATCCCACCCGCGGCTGGGGGCCGCCCTTCGAGGAAGACGACCCGGAGATGAGCGCCTACTTCCGCAGCGCCAACCGGGGCAAGCACAGCCGCTCGGTGGACCTCCACACCGAGGAGGGCCGGGCGCTGCTGTTCAGCCTCATCAAGGACGCCGATGTCCTGGTGGAAAACTTTCGCGCCGACTCCGCCGACCGCCTGGGCCTGGGCTGGAAGCGCCTCCATGCGAAGTTCCCCAAGCTGATCCTGGCCTCGGTGCGCGGGTTCGCTTCAGACGTGAGCGCCTCCCGCCGGGCGGGCTACGACTTCATCATCCAGGCCGAGAGCGGCTGGATGGCTGTCACCGGGGAACCGGAAGGCCGCCCCATGAAGGTGGGGATGGCTCTGGTGGATGTGCTCGCTGGGCTCTACTGCGCCAATGGCATCCAGGCCGCCCTGCTCCACCGCGAGCGCACCGGCGAAGCCCTGCACGTGGAGGTGCCCCTCATGGAGGCCGCCCTGGCAGGTCTGGTGAACGTGGCCGCCGGGGCCCTCATGACAGGGGAGACCCCCAAGCGCTGGGGCAACGCCCATCCCCACATCGTTCCCTACCAGAGCTTCCCCTGCAGCGACGGCGAGGTGGCCATCGGCGTGGGCAGTGACCGCCAGTTCGAGGTCTTGGCCATGTGGCTGGGACTGGACCTGGAGGCCCGGCCCGAGTGGAAGGTCAACCGGGGGCGGGTCCAGGACCGGGAAGAGGTCGTCGCCCTCATCGAGGCCCGCACCAAAACAAGCACCGTCGAAGAAGTCCTGGCCCTGTGCGAAGCCAACGCCATCCCCGCCAGCCGCGTGCGGAGCGTGGATGAGGTGCTGTTCCGCAAGGGCGGCGAGCTACACAACCTGCTCCAGCCCCTCTACGACGAAGCCTCCGGCCACATGGTCCCGACGGTATGCTCGCCGGTGCTGCTCAATGGCGAGCGGGCCTGCGCCCCCCTGCCGCCACCCCGGTGGGTGCCATGAGACGCTCCTCGCGCCCCATGCGCCTCGTGCCAGTGGGCGACCATCTGGCCGGACAGCGGGCGGAGCTGCGCCTGCGGGCCGCCTGGAAGCTCATCGTGGGTCCGGCCCTTGCGGACCGTACCCGGCTCCTGCGAGTCGAGCGGGACATCCTCGTCATGGGCTGCTGGGAGCTCGCCCACATCGGTGCGCTGCGGGAGGCCACCGCCGCCGTCTGGCCCCAGATGCGCCTGCGCATCCAGCGCTCCCTGGGCCTGGAGATGAGGGGCCTCCAGGTGGTCCCCTGCGATGCCCCGGTGGCAGCGCCGGAACCAGTGGCCGACGAAGACCCTCTGCGCCGAGCCATGCGCCTCCTGGCCCTCCGCCACGAGGAGCGCGTTGCCCTGGGCCTCGAGCGGCGCTAGACCGACTGGACGCTCCTCCCCATATGGAGTAAAGTCGAACCTTCGTCGGGGCGTGGCTCAGCCTGGTAGAGCGCTCGGTTCGGGACCGAGAGGTCGGAGGTTCGAATCCTCTCGCCCCGACCATCAAAAAGG